>CANKMW010000006.1 GCA_947483555.1 Myxococcales bacterium | reverse complement strand
TCAGTCGTAGTACTCGGCGCCGAGGTGGGTGATCAGCTCGTCACCCTTGGTGTAGCGCAGCGTGTTCTTCAGCTTCATGAGCTGGATGAACAGGTCGTGCTCCGGGTACAGCTCCGGCGACGGCGTCATCGGCATCTTCCAGTAGAACGACAGCCACTCCTGCACGCCGTACATGCCGGCCCGGGCGGCGAAGTCGGTGAACAGCGCCAGATCGAGCACCAGCGGCGCGGCCAGGATCGAGTCGCGGCACAGGAAGTTGACCTTGATCTGCATCGGGTAGCCGAGCCAACCGACGATGTCGATGTTGTCCCAGCCTTCCTTGTTGTCGCCACGCGGCGGGTAGTAGTTGATGCGGACCACGTGGTCGAAGTGGCCGTAGAGGTCGGGGTACAGCTCGGGCTGCAGGATGTGATCCAGCACGCCGAGCTTGGTCACCTCCTTGCTCTTGAACGAGTCGGGATCCTCGAGCACCTCGCCGTCGCGGTTGCCGAGAATGTTGGTCGAGTACCAGCCCTGGAGCCCGAGCAGGCGGGCCTTGAAGCCGGGGGCCAGGATGGTCTTCATCAGCGTCTGGCCGGTCTTGAAGTCCTTGCCGCCGATCGGGACCTTGTTCTGGCGGGCGAGGTCGAGCGCCGCCGGGAAGTCGAGCGCCATGTTGGGCGCGCCGTTGCAATACGGGATGCCGAGCTTGAGGCAGGCATAGGCGTAGATCTGCGACGGGGCGATGTCGTCGGACGACGCGCGCAGGCCGGCCTCGAAGCTGGCCAGCGTGGCGTGGGTCTCGGTCGGCTTGCGGTAGACCTCGGTCGAGCCGCACCACACCGCGACCAGGCGATCGCAGCCGCGCGCGGCCTTGAACTGCTCGATGTCGCGGATCAGCTGCTCGGCGAGGTCCATCTTGCTGGACCCGGTCTTGACGTTGGGCCCGGTGAGCTTCTTGACCCACGCTTGCTCGAACACCGCGGCCATCGGCTTGACCTGCTCGAGCTCGTCCTTGAGCTGGTCGAGCAGGCGCTGGTCGAGGACGCCGGCCCGGGTCGCGGCCTCGTACGCGTTGTCGGGGAAGATGTCCCAGCCACCGAACTCGATGTCGGCGAGGGTGGCGAGCGAGACGTAGTCCTTGATCGCCGGGGTGTTGTTGTCGGTCCGCTTGCCGAGGCGGATGGTGCCCATCTGGGTCATCGAGCCGATCGGCTTGGCGAGGCCGCGCCGCACCGCCATGACGCCGGCGATGAAGGTGGTGGCGACCGCGCCCATTCCCGGAAGGAGGATGCCGAGCTTGCCGGTTGCGGGGCGGACCTCGACGGCTTTCTTGAGTGCCATGGGGGCCGACTTACCGCGAGCCTTGGCTCCGTGCAAGCCGTCCCGCGACCTACGGCTGGCGCCGGGTCGCGATCAGGTGAGCCACGCCGAGGCCGAAGTTGGTGACGAAGATGGCGCTGCCGAGGCCGACGGCGACCAGCGGCACCTGGGCGACACAGGCCGCTCCCCACAGCAGGACGTAGAGATCGCGGCGCCCGATGCCCCGAAACAGCGACAGCAGCGTGAACCGGGTGTCGTAACGTTCGGCCAGCTCGTCGTCGGCCTTGTCGAACCACCACCGAAACGAGATGACGTCGCCGGGCCGACCGGCGCGGGCCACGGCGCGGTAGATCATGAGCGAATACACCGCTCGCATGCCGGCCACCACCACGCCGACCAGCGGCCAGGTGCCGCCCAAGCCGATCGCCACCGAGAGCACGAACAGGTTGTCGATGACGTCGTCGGAGACGTTGTCGAGCCACATCCCGAATCGACTGCCCATGTAGCGGATGCGGGCCAGCTCGCCGTCGCAGGAGTCGAGCACGACCTGGAGCCAGATCAGGACCCCGGCGATCGCGAACGCCCTCGGGGTGCCGTGCTGCGCGAACCCGCACGCGGCCAGGCCGACCAGGATGTTGGCGAACGTCACCTGGTTGGGCGTCGCGCCCAGCCGGGCGAGGACGCGGGTGATCCGCAGCGAGACCGAGCGACTGATGTAGCGGTCGCCGATGCCGTCGTAGGGGCGGCGGCAGGTCTCGAGCAGGGCGCGCTCGGCGCGGCGCCGCGACCGCTCATCGGAGACCACGACGCCGGCGATGGTGTGGCCGGAGATGGCGCGCGCCTCGCTCGGGGTCGCGGTCCGCGGCGCCACGATCTCGACGGTCAGTCGCAACGCCGGCAACCGGGGCAGCTGGTCGGCGTCGGCCATCACGATCGCCCGGGTCGCGCCGGCCGCGGCCGCCTCGCGCAGCACGCGCTCGAGGACCGACATGCCGCCGATCGACATCGAGGCGACCCGCAGGTCGGCCGAGTAGTCGATCCAGACGGTGGCGCTCATCTCGACGATGGCGAGGGTGGTGCCACAGTGGCGCGATCCGGGCAAGGCCCTGCAGCGATGCACGCCGCCGGGGGTGAGCTTGACTCGACAAGACGTTCGCGTATCGTGCCGGCGTGCCACGTCACGCTCCGCTGATCGCGCGCTCGGGCGGGCGATGTCGCCCATGAAAGCGGTGATCCTGGCGGCGGGAACCGGCTCGCGCCTCGCGCCGCTCACCAATGACCGCCCCAAGGTGCTGGTCGAGGTCCGCGGCCGGCCGATCTTGTTCCGACAGCTCGACTGGTTGGCGGCGGCCGGGATCCCGAGCCGCGACGTGGTGATCGTCGGCGGATACATGATCGACGTGCTGCGCGCCGCGCTCACCAACGGCGGATACGGCGACTGCACGGTGGTGCTCAACGACAGGTACGAGCCGTGGAACAACTTCTGGTCGCTGGCCACCGGGCTGGCCGAACCCGCGGTGAGCGGCCACGACGTGCTGCAGTTCGACGGCGACGTCATCCTCGACGAGCAGATCCTGCCGCGGATGATCGCCGCCGGCGGTGAGGCGCTGCTGGCCGTCGACCGTCGCGCCGACCTCGACGACGAGACCATGAAGGTCGAGCTCGAGGCCGATGGCGTGCGCGTGCACGCGCTCAGCAAGCAGCTGCCGCCCGCGGGCTGCGCCGGCGAGTACATCGGCATCTCACGGCTGTCGGCGGGGGTCGCGCGCCTGGTGCTCGCCGAGCTGCGCTGCCTCCGCGATGAGGCCCTGACCGGCGAGTATTACGAGTACGCGTACTACCGGCTGCTCAGCCGCGCCCAGGTCACGTTCGGGATCGTCGACGTGCACGACTGCACGGTGATCGAGATCGATAACCTCGCCGATCTGGCCCGCGCCGAGGCGCTGGTCGCTGGCGCCGACCCGGAGGGCGGTCGGGCCTGATCGCGGCCCCGATCGCGCCGCACCGCGGATGGCAGCCGACGAGCTCGATGCGGTGATCCTCGCCGCCTCCGAACACGCGCTGACCCGCGTGCTCGGGCTGACGCTGATCGAGCGCGGTCGTCGCGTGGCCGCCAAGCTCGGCGCCCGCCGGGTGTTGGTGGTCGACGCCACCACCACCGCCGCCGAGCTGGTGGCCTGGCGGGCTGCGGGCGGGGCGGCCGCGCTGCTCGTGGTCCGCGCCGGCGATCAGGTGGTTCACACCCCGCTGATCGAGCCGCTCGTCGCCGCCACTGGCGATCGCCGGATCGTGGTCGGCCCCGACGGCGGCTATGCCGGAGCGCTGTGGGCGCGCGGCGACGCCGCCCGCGAGGTCATCGACGCGATCGCGGCGGCGCCGGCCGGCGGTGACGCCGCGCTTGTGCGGCGCTGGAGCGAGGCCGATGTGGTGGTCGCCGCGGTCAGTCACGGCGCGATCGCCCGTCACCCGGCGACCACCGCCACCGAATGCGCCGCCGCCGAGCAGATGCTGCTCGGCCTGCTGGTCAAGGCCGAGGACGGGCCGACCACGCGCTACGTCTACCGGCCGGTGTCGCGACCGCTCACCCGGCTCTTGGTGCGCACGCCGATCACGCCCAACCAGGTGTCGATCGTGGTCGGCATCATCGGCCTGATCGGATGCTGGCTGACCGCGCATCCCGGCCGCTCGTCGCTGATCGCGGGCGCGGCCCTGGTGCTCGCCGCCGGCTTCCTCGACGGCTGTGACGGCGAGATCGCTCGCCTGCGCCTGACCAGCTCGAAGTCCGGGGCCTGGATCGACACCGCCGTCGACGAGCTGACGACCACCGCCTACTTCGTCGCGATCGGCTACCACACCGACCTCCACCTGACCCACGCCTGGCTGGTGCCCAGCATCGTGGTCGGGACGATCTGCTACCTCGCGATCGTGTTCGGCATCTATCACTTCCTGATCGTCGTCTCGAAGACCGGCAACAGCCAGCACTACGTGAGCAAGCTCGAGATCGTCGACGATCCGGAGCTCGGCGTCGGCCTGCGCCCGCCGCCGGAGACGATCTCGAGGTTGCCGCCGTGGCTCCGCACCATCGGCCGGGCGCTGTCGCACGTGGTGCGCCGCGACTTCATCAACCTGGGCTCGCTGGTGATGGCGGTGTTCAACGGCTACCTCGTCATCTATCTCACGATGCTCGCCGGCGGCGTCGTCACCGCCGCGATCGTCACCACCGGGCACCTGCGCCTGCGCCGCCAGCTCCGCGAGCTGCGCCGGCGCGGCGCCGCGCCCCGCCTGCTACCGCCGATCTGAGGCGAATGTAGCGGTTCGCTCGCCGAAAGTGTCCACGGCGGCGATCTCTCCCCAGAGCTCCTGAACCAGATGGCGCAGGGACAGCATGGGTTCCGTTGGATCGCCCACGTAGTCTGCGATCAGATCGCGATAGCGAGCCACCAGTGTGTCGAGATCGAGTGGAGCAAGCGCATGAAGCTGAGCGAGTTGCTGTCGATCGTGTTCGTTGCCGCGGAGGAGCTTGCTTGCCGCCAGGTCGTGCGAATCCAGGACTCGGACTTCGAGTTTCGTGAGGTCCGGTAGGACCCGTACAAGTCGCTCCTCATACCCGGCGGGTAGCTGCGCTATCATGCTGTTGGAGATCGGGATGTGCAGCCCGGTCTCAGCGCTCGCACGTTCTGCCGCCTCCTGGACGGCGTCGAGCTCGCTCTCGTACGTGTCGATGTCGCTCGTCGCGGCGCTGCCGCCATACCCGAGGGCAAGCGCGCTTCCCCCGATCACGGTGAGCTTCGCCGGCTTGTGTAGCGATGCATCGAGAGCCGTCAGGAATCTGATCAGCTCGTCGGGAGCGTATCGGCGGAGGCGCTGAGTCACGGCACGTGCTTCTCGAAGGCCGATTTGAAAGATGCGAGGTTGAGATCCATCAGGTAGCCCCAGTCTCGTGCGACCTGGGGTGTGCGTCGCTCGGCCAGGTCTCGTGCGGTGCGCGCCGACGGCAGCGTGAAGAACGGGCGGAGGCTCGTCACCCGATAGTCCCGGAACCCTGCGGCCCACTCACGCAGCGCTGGGTTGCCCAGGAGGTCAGCCGTCAGCGAAAGGAAGAAGCCAACCGCGTGCTTCTCGCATGCACGTACGGCTGCGGTCTTGAGGCGACCACGATCGAGGGTTTCCCACTGCGCCGCAATCGCCACAGGCAGCACGCGAGCGAGGGTTGCGTCACGCCGCGCCAGTCGTACCGCGTCGACGAGCGCCGCCTCTCGCTCATCGCGATGAACCGGCTCCGGCGAAACCGCCAACGGGGCTCCCAGTGCGCGAACTCGGCGCCGCACAGCAGACGAGGCGTTGTCGTCAGGCGCCGCGGAGGACGGCTTCGTCGCGACGAGACGGCGAAGTAGCTCCGCATCGGCGTGCTCGTTGGCGGCCGAGTAGATCTCTCGGCCATCCTCGACACGCACGGAGGCCAGACCGAACTCCTCCATGAGCTTCAGTTCGCGATAGGCGCTCGCGAAGGCAACGCGTGCTCGCTTCGCGAGATGAGACACCGAGCCCGACGCATCGTGCCGCCAGAGAAGCTCGAGCATGCGTCGGCGACTCGTGGAGGTGACCAGATACGGAAGCACGATTTGACATTATCTCCTTTTTTGATAATGTCAAGTATCGACGTAAAAACCGATAGTTGAACGATCGTCCACACCGGCCAACCGCTCAGCGTCTGTGCAACGTGCGACGCTCGAGACCGCGGCCGGGGTCACCCCCGACACGCGCGAGGCGTTGGATGCTCGCCGGCGGCGGCGTCACCGCCGTGATCGTCCTGACCGGGCACCTGCGCCTGCTCTGCCAGCTCCGCGAGCTGCGCCGGCGCGGCGCCGCGCCCCGCCTGCTCAAGCAGCGCTGAACAGCCTGATGTCGAAGACCAGGTGGTCCTCGTCATCGAGCAAGGACGTGGCGCCGTGCTTTCGATAGAAGGCGCGCGCCGGTTCGTCGATCGCCTCGACCTCGAGGAAACGGACACCGGCCTGCTCCGATAGGCGCGCAGCCCGCCGCCCCGCGTCGACGAGGAGAGCGGCGCCCAGACCGAGACCACGGACGGTCACATCCGTGGCGAGTCGAGCGAGCAAGATCGAGGGAATCGGGTACCGAGGCAGCCGCTTCTTGAGGGCTACTGGAACCGACGAAAAGCGGATCGAAGACGCGGCGAGCGAGTAGAACCCGACGATACGCGTCGACGGTGGCGCGACCGCTACAAATGTCCGTCCGACGCCGGCCTCGGCGTTCTGCCGAGCATAGCGGACGAGATACTCGTCAAGCGTGTCCGAACCGCAACGGAAGGAAGCACGTTCGTGATCCCTGCGCAGCGGTTCTATGGCGAATTGCGCCGGGCTCACTTTCGCTTGGAGGCGATCAGATCCCGGTGACGCTTCATCGCTTTCTTCAGCGTCCGGTTGGGCGCCGGGGCTTCGCCATCCAGCAGCGCAAGCACTCGATCGCGATCTCGATCGGAGAGGAGCCGTTCCTCCTGTGCCAGCACGTACTGCGCTCGCTCGAGCGCGGCGGAAAGGACGAACGCTGACAATGGAAGCCCGAGCTTCGAAGCTGCGCGGTCGAGCCGCGCCTTGGCCTCGTGATCAGGTCGAAGGTCAATTCGGACGGGCATGGTGTTCCTGGCGGCGCCAATGAGTCTATCCGACCAATTGCCGGTAGGCAACCTGCATACCGGCAAACTGCCGGTATGGGTCCCGCACGACGGCTCGACTCCGCGTGCGAATTACGCCGAGCCGTCAGCCTGCGACGGCGGCGGTGCCGGCGCCGTCGGCGGCTCGGCGCGCAGCGCCTTCATGGCGCCGCGGATGCTGAGGCCCTGGGTGTAGGCCAGCAGCATCCCGAAAACTCCGACGATCGCCGCGGTCGCCGACACCAGCCGCGCGGCCGCCGGCGCACCTGCCAGAGCGAGCTCGACACCCAGCCCGACCACGGTCGCGGCGACCGCACACACCGGCACGCCGATCACCGCACGCAGGAACTTTCCGAGCGGATACTCGAGGGTGTAGACCGCGAGCATGATGAGCACGGCGAAGGCAATCGGGTAGCCGATGGCCCACGCTACGGCGACCGCCTTGAAGCCGAGCGAGTCGCCGAGGAGGCTGGCGCAGAGCAGGAACGTGAGGGGCAGCGTGACTGCGGCGGTGAGCGTGTAGACGAATGTCCGGCTCGGGTGGCCGGTGCCGTCGAGAAGTGGCGGCACAACGAAGCTAACCGAGCGCAGGATCGCCACGCCGCACAAGATCCGGATCACGCTCGCGGCACCGATGTACTTGGGGAACAACAGCGCGATCAGATCGTCGGCAGTCACGAACACCACCGCCGAATACAGCATCACAGTGATCAGGTTGAGCCGCGTGAACGAGATGAACTGTGCGATCAGCTCATCTCGCTTGAGGCGCAGGCGGGCGAAGGTCGGGAACGCGATGTCGACCACGACGTGAGAGATGACCCGTACCGGTTCGAGAACGACCTCATACGCCAGCCGGTAGATGCCCAGCGCCGCGTCCCCGAAGTAGTAGCCGACGATCGGATAGTCGACGTTGGTATAGAAGTAGAAGAGGATCTGGCTGGCCCCGGTCTTCACGCCGAACGTCGCGTAGTCCCACGACTGTCGCAGTTTCAGCACGAAGCGCGGCCGCCACGGGTGGCAGATCTGGATGCCGACGCCGGTGACGATCACGCGGCAGAGCGGACCGATCACGAAGCACCAGACCCCGAAGCCGGTGGCCGCGAAGCCGACCTTGCCCGCGAACTCGGCGGTGTTGGCGACGAGACGCACGATCGACAGCTCCTTGAACCGGAGTTCCTTCTTCATCAGCGCCCATGGGATGACGTAGACGTTCTGCCAGATCAGCTTGGTCCCGTAGACCATGAGCATGGAGCCCACCACCGCGTGGCCGTAGAAGCTCGTGGCCAGGATCGGTGCCCCGACCATCAGCGCAGCGAACAACACGAGCGCGATGAGCAGGTTGAGCCAGAAGACCGTCGAGATCGTGTCGCGATCGTGGTTGTCGCGCTGGATGACAGCGGCCGACAAGCCGAGATCCGTGGCCTGGTCGAGGATCGGGAAGATCCAAACCGCCTTCGTAGCGATGCCGTACTGCTCGGCGGGGACCCAGAACGCAAGAATGATCAGCAACGCCAGCATGTCGAGCAGACCGACCAGAGAGCTGGCGACTCCGACCCATGCGAGACCGCGGTTGACGTTCGTACCGATCTCGTGCCGAGCCATCGCTACGGGTGGAGCCTACACGGTATCCTCCCGAGCGCATCCTCCCCGATCTCTCGGGTCCTATGCCGGAAAGTGCCGCCGCGTGAATTCAGACGGAGACCGCCCTTGTCTGCCGGCCTCGGCTCCCCCTAAAAATGCGGCCATGGCCCCCCTCCCCGCAGGACTGGAATCGGTGGATGCCTGCGACCTGTGCGGGGCGACCGATTTCACGAAGCGCGCCGTCTATCCCGAGTACCTGCTGTTCACCGGCGAGCGCTTCACGCTCGTGACCTGCCGGGCGTGCGGCCTCCATTTCGTGAATCCGCGCCCGACCCGCGCCGCCATCGGGCGCTACTACCCGGCGGACTATGCGGCGCATCTCGATCCCAAGCCGGCACCCGTCGCCGAGTGGCAGCGACAGCTCGCGACCGAAGATCCGTCGTCGTTCGGGTTCCTGCGCCGGCTGTGGCTCCAGCTCCGCGAGGACGTTTCCTGGTACATGATCCCAAGGAATCGCGGTGATCGTCGCATCCTCGATCTGGGCGCGGGCAGCGCCAAGCTCCTCGACATCATGCGACCCTTGGGCTGGGACACCTACGCGGTCGAGCTGTCCGCGGCGGCGGTCGAGCGAGCGTGCGCCAAGGGGCACAAGGCGATCGTCGGCGCCGCCGAGGACCGCTATTTCGAGCAAGAGACGTTCGATGTCGTCTACATGTGGCATGTCCTCGAGCATCTCCACCAGCCGTCGCGGGCGCTGCGCAACGTGCACGAGAGCCTGCGGCCTGGCGGCCAGCTGATCGTCTGCGTGCCGAATTTCAACAGCGCTCACGCACGCGTGTTCGGCAAGTACTGGTGGAGCAGCGACGCTCCACGCCATCTGTTCCAGTTCACCCGCAAGACGCTCGGCGAATATCTGTCCCGCGCCGGGTTCCGAAACATCAAGATGACCACGCGCACCGGAGCCACGAGCTGGGTCCGCGCCTTCCGTCACACCCTGAATGGCCTGCTGCGGACCCGGTGGCAGAACGATCCGGCCTGGCTGGTCGGCGCGTTCGAATCGATGGTCGTCGCCGGTTCGTTGGTCCGCTACCTGGGAGTCGGCAGCGAGCTTCGCGTCACGTGCGAGCGATGAACCGAGAGCGCCTCCAGCGCATCCGCAACTTCCAGAGCGACGACTGGTATCCGGCGCTGGTCGTCCGGCCGCTGACGATCCTGGTCATGCTGGTCATCGCCGACTGGCGCTTCCTGACCCCGAACCGCCTCACCACGCTGGCCAACGTGTTCAAGCTCGCCGCTGCGGCGTTGATCGTACCGGGCTGGGCCGCCGAGCTCGGCATCGCCAGCGCGCCCGCGACCATCGCTGCGGTCATCCTGCTCCAGCTCGGGATCCTGTTCGATCACCTCGACGGCACCATGGCGCGGTACCGTCGTACCTTCACGACTTTCGGATCGTTCTACGACAAGTCGAGCGACATCATCACGTGGTTCGCGATCTGCATCGCGATCGGCTGGCGCGGGTACGGCGAGGACCGTGACGCGCTGCTGATCATCCTGGCCACGGCTTCGGCGGCGTTCCTGTCGGTGCGTGGCTACATGAAGTGGCTCGGCGTCGCCGAGAGCGAGAAGCTGCGCTGGTTCGAGGCCGCGGCCGACCCGACCGCCGCCATCGCACGACGGACCGCACCGCCCCGGATCGCCGAGCCTCCGGAACGCACACCGGCCGACTGGCTGCGCTGGTTCCTCCGCACCTCGGTCCAGTTCTACCGTTTCGAGGAGATGGACCTGTTCTTCTGGGTCGGCGTTGGACTGCTGAGCGACCGCGTCGATCTGCTGTGCTGGATGCTCTTCCTCAGCCAGCTCGTCGGCTTCGTCGCCATGGTGATCAAGCGCCACCTCGACGCCCACCGGGTCGACGTGGCGCTGCGCGCGCACCGCTGACCGCGGCCAGTCGCCGGCCCGGGACTCACGCTTTACACGCCCGGGTCAGCGTGGTACGCGCCGGGACGATGCGAGCTCACACCACAGCGTTCCGAGTCGTCATGTTCGACCTCGACGGGACGCTGGTCGATACCATGGGTGGCTTCGCGGATCTCGCGGCCGAGGTCATGGTGGCCCACCATGGGGCCGAACTCGTCGCGGCACGACGCCGCTACCTCGAGACCTCGGGCATCCCGTTCTGCCAGCAGCTCGAGGTGATTCACCCCGGCCACACGTCGAACCGCGACGCTTCCGACGAGTTCGAACGCCGCAAGCTCGCTGTCGCCGAGTCAACCGCCATGGACGCCGACACGCTGCGTGGTCTGCACGGCCTGCGCGAGCTCGGTCTTGGCCTCGTGGTCTCGTCCAACACCGGGCAGACCGTCGTCGACGAGTTCGTCACCCGCGAGGGCTTCGCCTTCGACCTCGCCCTCGGGTTCGATCCGGCGACTGATCTGGCGAAGGGCGAGCCGCACGTGGTCCGGGTGTGCGCTCGGTTGGGCGTCGCCCGCGAGCACATCCTCTTCGTCGGCGATTCGCTCAAGGACGGCGATCTCGCCGCCGCCAGCGGCGTCGCCTTCGTCGGCCGCCTCGGCACGTTCGTCGCCGAGGACTTTCGCCGGCTCGATCCCGCCCTCCGTACGATCGCCAACGTGGTGGAGCTGCCTGCGCTGCTCGCCACCATCCGCGCAGCGTGACCACCATGCAGACGCTCATCCTCGCCGCCGGTCTCGGCAGTCGCCTCAAGGATCTCACCACCGCCACGCCCAAGGCCCTCATCGAGGTCTCGGGCCGGCCGCTGATCGACTACGCGCTCGCCTTCGCCGCCTCCGCCGTCGGTGGACGGCGAATCGTCGTCGGCGGCTTCTGCCATGCCGACGTCGCGGCGCGGGTGGGCCGGGTCGCACCCAGCGCGCTGATCTGCGAGAACCACGACTACCGAAAGGGAAACCTGTTGTCCATGCGCGCCGGCCTGCCGGCGCTGGACCGGAGCGGTGGGTTCTTGCTCATGAACACCGACCACATCTACCGGCCGAGCATCGCGGCAGTGGTCGCCACGGAGATCGCCGCTGCCACCGATGTCACCGGCTTCTGCGACTTCGATCGACCGCTCGGTGCCGATGACATGAAGGTGCAGCTCGACAGCAGCCGTCGGGTTGCCGACATGGCCAAGACCCTGCCGACCTGGGACTGCGGGTACGTCGGGATGACGTACGTGCCGGAGGGGCGCATCGGTGACTACCTCGCCGCCAGCCAGCGGGTCCTGGATACCAGGGGCGAGGGCTCACACGTGGAGTCCATTCTCGTCGAGTTGACGCGCAGCGGCGCAGCCCCGGCGATCGCCGACATCAGCGGCCATGGGTGGCTCGAGATCGACGAGCCGCACGAGCGCGACCACGCCGAGTCAATCCTCGCCGCCGAGCACTGGTGGCAGGCCGAGCTCGGCCCGCTCGCACGCTGACCAGCCCTGGAACGCTATTTCACGGTACGGCGCGCTGCTCGCATCCGTAGGTCGTTCGCCAGTCCGCCGGCGAGCAGGTGCACGATCGCCATCAGGCCGGAGGTCGCGGCGACCGCCGCGTACCAGGCGATGGCCACTTGCGGCAGACGCGCCGCGCACAGCAGGAAGAACGCGAGCAGGAACACGTCGCGACGCCCCATCCCGTGCAGGCCGGCCAGCAGCCGCTGGGTGAGCCCGCTGCCCGGCACCTCGTCTTGCAGGTACGTGTCCTCCCTCTGGAACCACCAGCGAAACAGGAACGGATTGCCGCTGCGGTGCACCACCCACAACTGCATGTAGAGCACCACGTTGTAGATCGCGTAGCCGACCGCGGTCGCGACGCCGAGCCAGCGGTACGTGGGTTCGCCGGTGATCACGGTGACGGCGTGGCCGAGCGCCAGCCCGTAGAAGATGTTCATGGTGTCGTCGATCACGTTGTCAAGCCACTCGCCGAGCCGAGAGCCCTGGAACTTCAACCGCGCGACCTCGCCGTCGCAGCCATCGAGCACCGACTGGACGTGGATCAGGAACGCACCGGCGACGACCGGCCACCAGGTGGCGCGCGCGACCAGCCAGATCCCGAAGAACCCGATCACGCCGGCGAACACCGTGATCTGATTGGGTGTGATCGCTGTGCCGAGCAGCCAGCGTCGGGTCACCCAGAGCGAGATCGGCCGATTGAGGTGGCGAGACGCCCAACCGTCGGTCGGCTTGGTCAGCGCCGCGAGCAGCAGGGACTCGGCACGCGTCCGCGCCGCCGCGGTGTCGAGCCGATCGCAGAGCTGGTTGCCGACGTCGATCTCGCGGATACGTCCGCGACCCGCGAGATCGACGAGTCCGTCGGCGAGCGATCCTGTGCCGGTGGTGCGGCCCGGCTCCGCGAGGCAATCGAGCAGCTCGCGCCCGGCGGCGAGCAAGCCGCCGGCGACACGGTCCGGCCGCTGATGATCGACGGCGACGTGAACGCCGACGACGCTCAGATCAGCGGCGGCCATCGTACGAGCGACGGTGACATCGAACACGAGGTCGGCGGCGAGCAGCAGGAATGGCCCCGTGAGCCGGTCCGCGATCCCGAGCAGGGCGGTGGCGTCCGACGGCGCATCGTAGCAGTCGACGAGGCCGACGTTGATCCCGGCGCGCGCGTACTGCGGGTCGCCGTTCAACGCGGTCCGGATCGTGTCGCCGTCGCGGCCGACCAGGACATCGACCCGGGTGACTCCGACGCGGGCCAGCGTCAGGATCGATCGCTTGATGAGCGGCAACCCGGCAACTGGGTCGAGCGCCGCCGGCGCACCGGCGCCCGCCGCATCGACGCCATGACCCAGGGCCAGGATGACGGCTTGGCGAATGCGCTCCATGTGCTTCCGACGGGCGATCGACGCTAGCTGCTCGGCTTTGGCGTGTCAACTCGCCGTCTCGCGACGAACAGGCTTGCGCCCGCGCCGCGTCGGCGGCATACGTCCGGGCCATGACAGCCGACCCGGGCGATGGTGACGGTCGCTCGATCGATCGCAACATCAGCCGAAAGTTCTGGGAGCAGCGAGGCGCGCTGGCCGACGACGCACGGTCGACCACGCTGGACTCCGAACCGGGATGGTGGGTCCGCTACAACGTCAGGCTGTACCAGCACTGGCTCCTCCGTCACCTCGACGCGGGCAGCGCGCCGTGGGGCCAGGTCATCGACGTCGGCTGCGGCAACGGCGACTGGACCGCCGTGCTGGCCCAGCGCGCCACAAACGTGGTGGCGGTCGACTTCTCGCAATCGCTCCTGTCCGCGGTCGAGCGGCGGCTCGGGGCCCGAGGCCTCGCCGACAACGTAACGTTCGTGCATAGCGACGCCGCCGCGTTCGAGTTCCCGCCCGACTGCGACCTGATCGTCCTCGGCGCGGTGCTGCAGTACCTCGACGATCGCGAAACCGAGGACGTCGTGAACCGCGCCGCCCGGGCGCTGTCACCTCGTGGCCACCTCTACGTTCGCACCACCACCGCGCGCCGCCAGGCCGTCATCCGCAACTGCACCGCGGACTACCAGGCGATCTACCGGGCCCCGGGCTGGTTCGAGGAGCGAATCCGGAGCACCGGCCTGACCATCGAGGCGGTCACGACCGGCACGTACGTGCTGGCCGACGAGCCGCTGCACCGCCTGGTCGGCCGCCGGTTGTGGCCGACCCTGGGCCGCGGCCTGGCGGCTCCGCTCCGGTTGCTCCGCCGGGCCCAGCGGATGCGCAAGGACACCGAGGTCCATCACTGGTTGTGTCGCCATCCGGATCCGGAGCGTCACCTCCCCGCAGGCGCCTAGTCACCTGGCTGTCAAAAAGCTGTCAAAAAGTGGTGAAAAGCTAGCTGCTATCCTCGTAACTAGCTGATTGCTAACCGGATCGGAGGTTGCATCGGACGTCCCTTCATGGCTGTGTCCCGCGCCCATCTGGCCGTGTCCCAGGAGCATGAGGTCGTCGATCTCGATGCCGTCCGCCGGGCCCACGCCCCGCGAGTTCCGCGCTACGACCCCACGACCTCGCTCGAGAAGATCGCCCGCAGCCAGCTGCCCCCGACCGCGGTCCTCAAGCTCGACTGGAACGAAGGCACGATCGCGCCGCCCGCAAGCGTGAGCGCGGCGATGGTGGCCCACATCCAGTCGGCCGATGGCGCCTACCTCAAGTGGTACCCGAACCTGGCCGGCGGCGATGCGTTGCGCGCCGAGCTGGCCGCGTACTGCCGCGTTGGTCAGGACAACGTGCTGGTCACCAACGGTTCCGACGACGCGCTCATCCTGCTGTGCCAGGCCTTCCTTGGCCACGGCACGTCGGCGCTCGCGCCGACCCCGACCTACGAACACTTCTGCGTCAACGCGCTGGTCACCGGCGCCAACCTGATCCGGCTCGACCTCGCCGACCCGTTCGTCGCCGACAGTGACTTCGTCGCCAGCGGCATCGCGCGCCACCGGCCGTCGATGGCGTACCTGGTGTCGCCCAACAACCCGACCGGGATCCAGTGGTCGACGGAGGACGTCCGCGACCTCGCCGACCGCTTCCCCGACGTGATGTTCGTCGTCGACGAGGCCTACCACGAGTTCGGCGCCATCGACCCCAGCACCGGACGTCCCATGACCTGCGCCGAGCTGGCGGTCAGCACGCGCAACGTGGTCGTCACCCGGACCTTCTCCAAGGCGTTCTGCCTGGCCTCGGTGCGCTGCGGCTACGTCGTCGCGCACCCGGCCACGCTCGAGCAGCTGCGCTCGTTCTACAACCCGAAGAGCGTCAACCAGCTCGCGCAGGTGGCGGCCCTCGCCGCGCTGCACGAGTTCGACGGCCACTACCGGCCGTACATCGAGCTCACGCACGAGTCGCGCGAGCGCTTCGTCCTCGACCTCGAGGCCCGCGGCATCTCGGTCCACTCCGGCGGCGCTGGCAACTTCGTGTGCGTGTGGGTGCCCGACGGCCGCACCGCCGAGCTGTGCCGGCGGCTCGAGGATCACGCGATCTACGTCCGCGACATCAACGCCCGCTTCCCGGGCTTCGTACGCATCACGATCGGGCTCGAGATGGGCCGCGTGGCCGACGCCATCGACGAGGCGCTGCACGCCATGGGCGTCCTCGACCCGATCTGAGCGGCCCCGTCCGGTCACCGCGACCGATCACCCGTCCGGTCACCCTGAGCGAGCCGTCCGGTCACCCCGTCCGGTCACCCTGAGCGAGCCGCAAAGCGGCGAGTCGAAGGGACGCTACCAGGTGAACGCGATCGTCGACGTCACCAGCAGGGACGTGTCACGGCCGGCCACCCGCGGCACGATCGGACCGGCGATGCACTCGGGCCCGCGGCACACGATCGTGTTGCGGGTGTCGGCGCGCTCCGAGGCCGTGAGCTGCCAGCCGAGCTGCCAGCCGACGCGGGTCGGGACGCCGCGCGGCTGCTCGAGGCGATGGTCGAGGTTGAGGCCGAAGCCGAAGACGGCGATCGAACGGTTGGCGTCGACGGGGATCTCGCGCATGGCCTGGCCGGCCTGCGGCTTGTACCAGTGATGGAACTGGCGCGCGAGCCCGGCCTCGCCGTAGAGCGCCAGCATCGAGTTGGGCCCGAGCGATCTCGATCCCAGGCGCACCAGATCGGCGCGCGCATTCACCGACAGCCGGTGCAGGTTGCCGTGGCCCATGGTCGACGGCCCGGGATCGGAGAGCTCGGCGAACACGTAGCCGGCCTCGAGCGTGAAGCGGCCGATGCGAGGCCCGACCGAGATGGCGCCGCCGAGGGCGGTGTAGGTCTTGTCGTCGTGGATGATCCAGCCGACCGCGCTCCCGGCGCGTAGGTTCGCGCCGGTGGTGTCATGCGGCTCGTAGGGATCCTCGATCCAGCGCGCCGACGGCGGACGTGCTTCGTCCGCCACAGCTGTGGCTGGCAGTGTGAATCCCAGGCACAGCACACCGAGACTCCAACCCCTCCGCAGACGTGAGATCGCGGTCATGGACGGCCTCCTCGACGGGCGAGGCCGTAAATTGCAGCGCCTGTGCCACGCTCGACGAGCGAGCGGGCTCCCGACCGCGATCGGCGATCAGGCGGCGTCGACGACCGGCTGCTCGATGTCCTTGACCGGCGCGCCGGCGTAGATGCGGGCGACCAGGTGGCCGAGGCCGGCGGCGCCCAGGTAGCAGCAGGCGCCCACGAAGAACGTGGTCGTGAAGCCGGCGTAGAGCGCGATCACGGTGGCGGCCACGGTGCCGATGACCGAGGTGGCGCCGTTGACGCCCCAACCCCATGGCACCAGCGTGCTGCCGGCCTTGCCGAGGACGCGGACCATGCTCGGCACCATCGTGCCCATCAGGAGGCCGAGCGGCGCCACCAGCACGCCGGTCACGACGATGCGCACCGGCAGCGGGATCGAGATCATGCCACGCAGGAAGTCGCCGAGCACGACGGCGTAGACCGCCGTGATCGCCGCGATGATGGCGCCCGAGACCAGCATGATCTTGCCCAGCCGCTCGACCGGAAACCGCCCCGACAACGAGGCACCGATCGCGGTGGTGAGCAGCACCACGAACAGGATCACGATCAGCGAATAGGACGGATGGCCGAGGAAGAGGCTGAAGCGCTGCAAGAGCGCGATCTCGACGGCCATGAACGCGAACCCGACCAGGCCGAAGTAGCCGAGCACGCCGAGCTGGGTGCGGCCGGCCTCGCGGCGGCGCGGGCCGCGGCCCTGCACGAAGCTGAGCACCAGCGGCATGATCACGAAGATGATCGCGAACGTGCACACCGAGCCCAGCGAGACCAGGATCCACAGGTCGGGATCGGCGATGGTCTTGCCCTTGAGAGTGAAGAGGTCGCCGAACTTCTTGTAGTAGAAGAAGAACGGGCGATCGTCGGTGGGCGGGGTCAGCTCGTCCTTGGCGCTGCGCACCAGCGAGCTCCACGCGCCGGCGTCGATGTAGCGCTCGAGCTGCGACGAGCCGTCGGTGTTGGCCGAGACCAGGACGGTGAGGCCGCTGGCCTTGGCGCCGGCCTCGAGGCGGACCAGCTCGTCGGCGGTGAACGGGGTCCGCTTGGCGACCATCGTGCCCTGCGGCTCGGTGGGGCTGATCGCGAAGAAGATGTGCTTGCGGGTCTGGCCGGGCTTGATGCCGCGCTGCTCGAGCGCGCCGGCGGTCAGGATGATCAGGCGCGGGCTCTCGGCCACGGCCTGGCCGTCGACGCCGCCGAAGAAGCGGGTCATGGTCAGCACGCCGCGGTCGGTCAGGTGGTCGAAGTAGTCGTGGAAGGCCTCGATCGTGTAGAGCGTGTTCTCGGTCAGCGCGAAGGCACCGGCACCGCTGGCGGCCCAGGTGTCGACCAGCGACGCCTGGATCATGTCGAACTTCTTGTCCTGACGGCGGATGAAGCTGCGGCCCTCGTCGATGACGATCTTGACGCGGGGATCGCGGTACAGGCCGCCGGAGACCGCCAGGTAGCGGTCCTGCATGATGTGCTCGCCGATGATCGGGTTGATCTCGACGCCGGTGATGCGCTTGGCCCCCGCGCTGAGCGCGAACAGCACGTCGCGGCCACCGCCGGGGCCGATGATGAGGACGTCATCGGGCGGGGTCTCGAACATGTCGAGCGCCAGCGCCGTGATCTGACCGCGGTGCAAGCCCGGCTTCTCGTCGCGCAGGCTGCTGATCAGCGTGGCCGCGCCGGCGTCGATCTTGATGATGTTGCCCGAGTCCACGGTCACCCGCGAGAAGGTGTTCCACTCCTCGAACTTGATGCGGCCCTCCCACTTGACCGAGCCGACCTTGATCACCGGCGTGATCAGGTTGAGGGCGACGATCGCCACCCCGAGCGCGGGCAGGAACCAGCGGCTGCGCGTGCCGCGTTCGAACAACGTCGCGGCGCCGAGCGCCGCCGCGGCGCACACCAGCACCGCGGTCGGTCCGCCGACCAGGCTGAGGACCAGGCCGGCGGTGAGGGCCGCGAACGCGGCCCCGGCGAGATCCCAGAAGTAGACCCGGTTGACGTTGTCGCGGAAGAACGTCAGGGCCAGCGACACCACCACGCCGGCAAAGAAGAACGGCAGCGCGGTGAAGCCGATCAGCAGCACCAGCTGCCAGAAGACCCGCGACGACCACGGCGGGATCTGGCCGTTGCCGAACACCGGGTTGGCCAGGATGAAGACCAGCGTGAGGATGGTGGTGCCGGCGAAGCGTTTGGCGTTGCGCGCCAGGTGGCCGTGCAGGTCGGCCGCCAGCTTCTCCTCGTTGATGAACACGTAGACGCCGCTGGCGGCGATGCCGAACATCGCCAGGCCGACGGCCATGAACGTGAAGTGGTAGAACATCGTCGCCGAGAACAACCTCGTGACGAGGATCTCGAGCAGCAGGTTGGCGAAGCAGAGCAGGGCAACGCCCGCCAGGGTGGTCCGATCGGCACGCATGGTCGGGGCTTATACACCAAGGGCGCGGCCGGCAAGACCAGAAGCGCGTTCGTGATGCCGGCCACGGCGGCTGGCCGCCAGGTCCTGACCGGTCAGGGACGCCCGGGCTGGAGCGCCGCGCGCATGGCCTCGAGCGGCGCCGGGATCCCGGTCCACAGCGTGAAGGCGCGCGCGCCCTGGTGCAGGAGCATGCCGGCACCATCGCTGGTCGCCAGGCCACGAGCCGCGGCGCGTTCGATGAGCACGGTGCGGCGGTGGTAGATGAGGGTCGCGACCGCAGCGGTGGCCGGCAGGCGCTCGAGCGGCACGGCATCGGCGAGCGCCAGGTCGGTGTCGGCGTCCAGGCCGGCGCTGGTGCTGTCGACGAGCACGGCGGCGCCGGCGAGCAACCCGGGCAGCTCGGCCCACGGCCGCGCCGGACACCAGGTCACCGCCGCCGGCCGCCGCGCGACCACCACGACCTCGGCGCCGGCATCACCCAGCCCGACCGCCACCGCGCGCGCCGCACCGCCGCCGCCGAGCACGACGGCGCGGCCGGCCGCCGCGATGCCGGCCTCGGCGAGCCCGTCGACGAAGCCGCTGGCGTCGGTGTTGTGGCCGACGATGGCGCCGCCATCGAAGACGACGCAGTTGACCGCGCCGACGCGCACCGCCAGCGGATCGAGGCGCGTACAGGCGGCGAGCACGGCCTCCTTGTGCGGCACGGTGACGCTGGCGCCGAGCGCGCCGGTGGCGGCGAGCGCGCCGATCACGGTGGCCAGGTCGGCGGGCGGCACCGGCAACGCGACGAACACGGCGTCGAGGCCGGCGGCGGCGAACGCCGCGTTGTGCATGGCCGGGCTCTTCGAGTGCACGACCGGCCAGCCCAGGACCGCAGCCAGCCGCGTCGCGGACGAGATGGGCGGCGTCACTTCGACAACCCCAGGGTGAGCCAGCGTCGCAGCTGCGCGACGTCGCTCGCCGACAGCACCCCGGCCAGCCGCCCGACGATGAGGTACGCGACCGCGTAGCCGAGCGACAGCACCAGCAGCCGCAGGCCGGTGCCCAGGTCGACGTGCGGCCGCACCAGCCACAGCACGACGCCGAGGCCGACCGTCACGACCAGGCCACGGCCGTAGAAGCGCCACGGCAGGGCGTCGCGGGCCGTGCCGCCCATCGCCGCGCCGATCCGGGACAGCGTGAGCAGCCACGCCGGCACGTTGGCGACCACGGTGGCGATGGCGGCTCCATAGGCGCCGAAGATCAGCGTACACGGCACGGTCAGCACCAGGTTGGTGCCGAGGATGAGCAGGCTGGTCTTGATCAGCAAGGGCGCCTGGTTGGTGGCCTGCAGCATCGGCCCGTAGGCCGCGACCCGGTGGAGCAGGACGATCGTGAAGATCTGGAACGGCACCGTGGCGCCGGCGGCGTGTTTCTCGCTGGCCAGGAGCAACACCACCTCGGGGCCGGTGACGATGAGCAGGACCGCGAGCGGCAACACCGCGGCGATCGTCTTCTCGACGTTCTGGTACCACAGCCGGCGCAGCTCGACGATGTCGCCGGCGGCGAACAGCCGCACGTAGCGGACCTGCATGACCGCGCCGATCGCGTACGGGATCATCGTGACCAGCGGGATCTCGAGCGCGGCCGCGGTGTAGTGCGAGAACACCTCGCCGCCGAGCATCAGCTTGACGGTGTACTTGTCGATCTGCGGGTTGATCTTGCCGACGGTGGCGGCCATGCCGGCCGGGATCGCCCACCACAGGATGGTGCGCAGCTGGACCTTGTCGAACCAGCGCTCGCCGGCCGGCATCGGGTACAGGCGCCACAGGATGATCAGGTGGGCGGCCAGCCGCGTCACGCCGAGCACCGCCATCGCCACCGGGATGAACGTGATCGAGACCGGCGCCACCAGCGGCGCGACCACCGCCGACGTGCGCAGGACGGCGAAGCCGAAGAACAGCGCCGAGGCGGTCCCGGCGTAGCCGTGGGCGATGAGCTGGTTGACCGCCGGCTGGGTCGGCAGCTCGATCAGGATCACCAGGGCCAGCCACGGGATCGCCGCCACCAGGTCGACGTTGTCGTCCGACATCGCCACCGCGGCGACTGCACCGAGCGCGGTGACCGGGATCGCCGCCGCCAGCAGCAACGCCGAGACCTGGCGCACGATCGCCGCTGCGCGCTCGGGCGTCCGGCCGATGAAGTAGAAGACCGCGTCGGGTAGCCCGAGCGAACCGAGCGCGATCGCCGACTCGTACACCAGCAGCACCGCGGCCACGTACTGGAACTCGACCTCGCCGTAGCTGTGGAGCGCGATCACGTACGTGACCAGGAACAACATCCCGGCCAGGCTGCGCGCCGCGACGTAGACCGCCGCGTCCCTGGCGTCCTTCGTGCGCTGCGCCGCTGCGTCGGACACCGCCGTCACCGCCGGTGCAGGACGATGATGTGCTCGCGCTTGGGTCGATCGCGAGGAAACAGGTGCCGCTCCGGCCCCAGCTTCTGGCGTTCCTGCCATGCCCAGGCCACGACGTCGACGCGATCGTCGAGCACGCTGCGCAGATCCTCGTCGGCGAAGCAGACCTTGCCGGCGATCGAGTCGCCGACCACCAGCGCGGCCAGCCCGCCCGGCGCCAGGGCGCTGACCAGGGCGCCGACGGCGTCGCCGAGATCGGCGCGCCAGCGGGTGGTCGCCGCCGCGCTGTTGGACAGGAAGGCCCGCCGCGGCGCCAGCTCACCGTCGTCGAAGGCGCGGTGGCGGATGCCGAAGAAGTCGAAGCGCAGGCGGTGCTGCTCGGCGTAGTCGTAGGTGCCGGCGTACGGAGGCGAGGTCACGATGCCCATCACCGGGGGCAGGTCCAGCTTGGCCAGGGCGCGGGCGTCGGCCTCGATCACCTGCGGCATCAGCCCGGGTACCCGGGCCAGATCTTCGAGCCCGGCGACGATCATCTCGACCCGATCGCCGAACAACCGCGCCGCCGCGCCGCGCGCCACCGCGCGCTCGACCCAGGTCGGATCGGTGTCGCTGCGCCGGTGCGAGACCTTGTACAGGATTCCGGACAGCGCCATCGTCAGCACCTCGGCGACCTCGGCGTCGTCGACGGCGACCTCGTCGATGGCGGCCATGATCGACTCGAGCTCGCGGCGCACGTGCGGCGAGAACCACTTGCCGATGCGACGCTGGCGCGCGTTGGGATCGAACCCGGCCGGCCCGCGCAGCGGCGGCGCCGTGGCCCCGGCGCGCCGTGCCTCGCGCCCGGCCAGCATCACGTCGCCGGCGATGCGGCGACCGAGCTCGCGCGCCAGCCGGCGCCGCGGCACCGGCGCGGTCCAGGTCTTGACCCGCGCCAGTCGCACCGCCAGCGGGTTGAGGTCGACGCCCAGCGCCCGCCACCCCGCCGCCCGCGCCTCGATCAGCACGGTGCCCGAGCCGCAGAACGGGTCGAGCACCGCGGCGCCCCGGCCGGCGGTGTCCATGACGATCGCGATCAGCCGCGCCGCGGTCGCCGGGTGCAGCCGCGCCGGGTACGGATGGACGGGATGGGTGAGGCTCTCGGCGGTGACGTCGTCATACCCCGCGGCGAGCAGCGCGTCCTCGAGCGCCGGCCCCATCCGCCGGTCGCCTTCCCAGCCGCTTGCCCCCGGTGCCGATGGCATCGACAGCGAGCGGCGCTGGCGCGGCGCGCCACGTGCCGGCCCACCCGGCGGGGTGCGTGATCGCGATGGTCCGCGGGCATCGGGACGCTTGCCTCCTGGAGGAGGGCGCGGTCGACGCGGCGAGGTCGGAGGCATGGCGGCGCACGCTACCATGTGAGGCGGCTCGGATCTGGATGGCAAACCGACCATCACCATGGTGGCAATTCCACCACTTGGATACTGGCAAATCCACCACTTCGACGCTGGCAATTCCACCACTCGGATACTGGCAAATCCACCACTTCGACGCTGGCAATTCCACCGCGATCGAGTACCGTCCAAGGATGTCACGGATCCTCGAACGTCACCTCGCAACCGCTGCGGCAGCAGCGCTGACCGACACGCGAGTGGTGGCCATCAACGGAGCGCGACAGGCCGGCAAGAGCACCCTCGTTCATGCGTTGATGCGGGGCCGCGTCGGCGAGGAGCGAACGCTGGATGACGCCACCACGCTGGCGGCGGCCCGCGCCGATCCCAACCGCTTCGTCCGACACGAGGGGCTGTTGGTCATCGACGAGGTGCAACGTGTGCCGGAGCTGATGCTTGCCATCAAGGCCGCCGTCGATCGCTCGAGGGTTGCCGGGCAATTTCTGCTGACCGGCTCCGCGCGCCTGCTCGGGCTGAGAAAGCTCCCGGACGCGCTGGTCGGCCGTATGGAGACCCTCGAGCTCTGGCCTTTCTCCCAAGGAGAAGTCGAACAGCGCCGTGAGGGCTTCATCGATGCCGTGTTCTCCGACGACGTGCAGCTTCGCACCCACGGCGGCGAATCGCGCGAGGGCTACGTGGAGCGCGTCGCCCGCGGCGGGTTCCCGGAGGCGGTCCGTCGCGACGAAGGGCGTCGAGCGCGCTTCTTCTCCGCGTACGCCGGTGACCTGGTTGATCGCGACGTGTCGCAACTCGCCGACATCCAGCGTCGCGATGCGCTTCACCAGCTCCTCAAGACGATGGCGGGCCGCGCCGCGCAGCTGTTGAAGACCGAACGGCTCGCGTCGGACGCCGGGCTGCCGGCGACGACGCTCGAGCGCTACCTCGCGCTCTTCGAGGAGGTGTTCCTCATCAAGCGCGTGCTGCCATGGAGCGCGTCGACGACCGAGCGGGCCGTGCGGATGCGCAAGCTGCTCTTCGTGGACAGCGGTCTCTGTGCGCACCTGCAGGGCCGCACGGTGAAGCGGCTCCAGCGCGACGAGGCGGCGAGCGGGTACCTGCTCGAGAACTTCGTCCTCGGGGAGCTCGCACGTCAGCTCGGCTGGGCTGAGACCCGGGCGACGCTGCACCACTACCGCACCCGTGACGGAGTCGAGGTCGACGCGGTGCTCGAGAGTGCGGACGGGCGCATCGTTGGCATCGAGGTCAAGTCGGCGGAGACGGTGCGCGCTGAAGACTTCAGCGGGCTACGACACCTACAGGCGCGCGTGCCGGGGCGCTTTCACCACGGGCTCGTCCTCTATGCAGGCTCGAAGACGCTGCCATTTGGTGACCGTCTCGTCGCGGCGCCGATCGAGGCGCTCTGGTGCACCGAGATCTCGACCCGCCGCGGTCGTCGCTGAAGCGCTTCCGACGACGGCGGTGACCATCACGCACACCGAGCTTCGTGTAGGTGACGGTGACCGTGACGAAACCTGGCAACGTTCGCGCACAAGGCCGCTGCCAACTCGTTGATACTGGTCACCTCCGCGCGGGCACGGTGATTGAACCAGTGGGGCCCATGTCCAGACTCTGCATCCCGATCCCGTTCGTGCTGGCCGGCGCCGCCGCATGTGGTGGCGCCGACTGGTTCCCCGCCGACGTCGACGAGAATGCGACGCTGGCCGCCGCCGGCGACGCCGCCGCCGCCAAGGTGTGCAGCGCCTTCGAGGACTACCTGCTCGATCAGTACCGCGAGTCGCTGTTCGTCGAGGTCGCCTGCACCGCGCTCGGCATCGAGCAGACCGAGACCGCCGCCGCCTGCGGCGACTTCGTCAGCGACTGCATCAACAACCCGCCGGCCCAGGTCCAGACCCTGGTGTCGACGATCGTCGCCGGCGTCGGCTGCGACGCGGTCGACTACCAGTCGACCGGCTGCGGCAAGACCCTCTCCGATCTCCGGGCCTGCCTCGACGCCGCTTCCGAGGAGGTCACCGAGCTGCGCCGCACGATCACCTGCGGCCTCGCCGGTCAAGCGCTGCCCGCCGGCGCGCTCACGATCGACACCCCACCCGAGTGCACCGCGCTCGAGCTGGCCTGCCCGCTTCCCGGCTGATCAGCCGGCCGGCGGCAGCGCTGCCCGGCGCAGCCGCCGCACCAGATCGTCGACGAAGGCGCGCAGCTCCGCCGCGCTGATCCCACCCGGCAACGACACGCCGTCAGGGATCACGATCTCGGACAGGATCCACGCCAGCGTTGCCGGCGTGCACCCGCCGTCCTTGGCCAGCGCCGCATCGAGGCCCGACTCGATGCGGTAGCCGGCACGTTCGAGATGGAGCAGATCGACCAGATCGCGTTCCTCGGCGCGGCCGACGACCGTCGTGAGCTTGTTGGCGAGGATCTCCTCGGGCGGATCGACGCGAATCCCTCCGTGCTCGGGCTTGTCTCGCACCAGCTGCGGCCCGCGATCGCACACCAGATCGACGACCACCCCGGCCTCCGGTCGGGTCAGGACGAAGCGCTTGAACAGCGGTGCAGCCTGCCGGACCTCCAGTCCCGCACCCAGTTCGGCCGCCACCGCCTCCAGGACGAAGCGGCCGCGCTCGAACGCGGCGGCGTCGTCGGTGAACAGATCGAGATCGTCGGTGGGCCGATGGCCGAGGTGAAAGCCGGCGAGCGCGCCGCCGCCGGTCAGGAAGAATCCCCGCTCGCGGGCGAAGAACGCGCGCAGCACGTCCAGCTGCAGCGCGCTGAGCATGCTAGCCGGCGAGGAGGCCATCGCTTCGCCAGCCCTCGATGAGGAACCGCCAGAACCGGTACCGCCGGCCCAGCCGAGGGCGCAGGCGCTCCAGCGCGGCCGAGACCTCGGATGGTCGGACGAAGCGCCAGACGTCGAGGTCGCGGGCCTCGCGCAACATCTTGCCGAGCAGCCGGTCGCGCGCCGCACCGTCCGGCCCGTCGAGCACCGCACGCAGCTCCGCGATCGACACGTCCTCGTCCCACAGGAAGTAGGGGCGGCGGTCAACCGCGGTCATGTCGGTCGTGAGCGGCCTCACCAGCCGATCCTATCACCGTGGCGCGCGGCGGCCCGGCTACCCGGACCTTGGGCCGCGCCGCGAGCGCCGCCTGCTGCGCCCATGCTAAGCCTCGGTCCGATGCCCATGCCTCTCGAGATCATCGGCCTCGGCCAGGCCAGCGTGCGGTTCGTCTGGGACGAAGGCGAAGAGGACGTGTGGCCGGCGCGCGTCCTGCGCCAGCGCTGCAGCTGCGCCCACTGCCAGTCCGAGGCCACCGGCGAGCGCATCCTCGACCCGGCCAGCGTGCCAGCCGACATCATCGTCAGCACCATGAACCTGGTGGGCAACTACGGCGTGCAGATCGCGTTCTCCGACACCCACGCCACCGGCATCTATCGCTTCCGCGACCTGCACGCGTCGCATCCCAACCGCAAGCCCGCCGCCGCGCCATGACCGCCGACCTCGAGACGCTCGCCCGCGTGTTCGGCGCCCGCAAGAGCGTGCGCGCGTTTCGCCCCGAGCGGGTGCCGCGCGAGCGCCTGGCCGCGGTGTTCGCCGCCGCGCAGCACGCGCCGTCGTGGTGCAACACGCAGCCGTGGCGGGTGGTCGTCACCGAGCCGCCACGAACCGAGGTGGTGCGCACCGCGCTGGTCACCGCCGCCAAGGGCGGCCTGCCGTCGCCCGACGTCGCGTTCCCCATGGACTACCCGGAGCCATACCTGTCGCACCGTCGGGCGTGCGGCTTCGCGCTCTACGGCGCCATGGGGATCGCGCGCGACGACAAGTCGCGCCGCTACGACGCCTGGTTGCGCAACTACGAGATCTTCGACGCCCCCCACCTCGCCGTGGTCGCCGTCGACCGCCGGCTCGGCCCCTATGCGCTGATCGACATCGGGGTCTGGCTCGGCCAGCTGCTGCCGGCGGTCACCGCCGCCGGCCTCGCCGCCTGCTCGATGGCGTCGATCGCCGCCTACCCCAAGGTGCTGCGTGAACAGCTCGGCTTCACGGCCGAGCTCGACATCCTGTTCGGCATCGCGCTCGGTTTCGAGGACCAGGCGTCGCCGACCAACCAGTTCCGGACCGATCGCGCCCCGGTCGCGACCAACGTGACGTTCCTGGCCTGAGCACACCCGGCCTGCGGTGGTATCCTCCCCCGGCCATGGTGCGTATCCTCCTCGCCTTGTCGCTGGTGGCCCTGGCCGCCGTCCCTGCCCTCGCGCAACCCGACTCCCTGCAACGCGCGCAGGGGCTGTTCGATGACGCGCAGCGCGCGATCAGCGCCGGCAACTACGACGACGCGGCGAACAAGTTCAAGGAGGCGTACAGCGCCCGCGCCTTGCCCGACCTGCTCTACAACACCGGCACCGCGTACTACCTGAAGGGCAAGAAGCAGGTCGACGCCGAGGCCTACGGGCTGGCGGTCAAGTACTACAAGGACTACCTGGTCGCGGTGCCCAAGGCGTCCGACAAGGCCGAGGTCGACAAGGCCATCGCCGTCATCGAGAAGGAGATCGAGCGCATGAAGGCGCCGCCGGCCAGCCCCGACGCGCCGCCGACCACGCCGTCCGAGGAGGTCCAGCAGCTGGCCGGCAAGACCCGCTCGCTGGTGGTCATCGAGACCGAGCCGCAGGGCGCCAACATCTACCTCGACGACAAGAAGAACGGCGTGTTCGCACAGACCCCGTGGTCGGGCTCGCTCGACGGCACCCACAAGATCCTGATCGAGAAGCGCGGTCACAAGTCGAAGGACTCGACGCTGTCGCCCGATCCCAACCGGCTGGTGATCTTGCAGGTCGTGCTGTCGGAGGAGGACTACCTGGGCTGGCTCGAGATCCGCAGCAACGTCCCCGGGGCCAGCATCTTCATCGACGACAAGGCCTCGGGCGCGATCGGGCAGACACCGTTCTCGGGCAACCTCAAGCCCGGCAAGCACGTGGTGTGGGTGTCCGCCGACGGCTACGACGAGACCGAGCACGCGGTCGAGATCATCGCCGGCGAGACCCACGAGATCGTCGCCAGCCTGTCGGGGACCCCGGTCGGCTACCTCGACATCCGTGGCTCGGGCCTCGACAACGTGCGCGTCCACGTCGATCGCGAGCTGATCTGCGAGCGCGCACCGTGCCGCAAGCCGGTGAAGGAGGGCGTCCATACCGTCTCGATCTCGCGCAGCGGCTACAAGACGTACCGGGCCCGCGTCGACGTGCAGGCCAAGACCGAGCTGTCGATCCGGCCCAACCTCAAGCGCAAGCCGTCGCGGACCGACGCCGTCGTGGCCTACGTCTTCGCGGCCGCCATCGCCGGCGGCGCGACCTACGCATACATCTATTCGAGTGACCTCGCGCTGGGCGACAAGAACTTCGATCGCAAGGATCAGATCAAGTACGGCGCCTTCGGCGGCTGGGGCCTGGCCGGCGTCATCGGCCTGTCGGCCGTCTACTACACGTTCCGTGACAAGGGCCCGCCGTCGACCGGTCAGATCGATGTGCGCGCCGTCGCCCTGCAGCCGACCGTCGGCCCCGATTACGCCGGGCTCGGCCTCGGCGGCCGCTTCTAGCTGGCCGTAGCGCGCTTCATGTCCGCGTGCCGCTTCTTGCCGGCTGATGCGGCCCAGCGGCACATGGTAACCTCGATCTGGTGCGGGACTGGCGTCCGAGCGATCCGCTGAGTGAACCGAGCGAGGTCTACCCGACCGGCGTCAAGCCGGGGGCCAGCACGCTCACCCGACACCTGCCCGTGCAGCGGAAGGCGCGCGTGGAGCGACCGCCCGCGGTGCTGTCGGCGTTCGGGTTCGTGCAAGCCTACGGTGACGAGCGCGCCCCGAGCCCCGCGCTGTTCCCGGACCAGCAGCCCATCTCGTGGATGGCTTCCACGCCGGTGCAGCAGCAGACCGCAGGTGATCGGACGGGTGGCGGCGACCGCGACGCGGTTCACGGGGCGGCCGCTGCCGGCACCAGCGGAACCGCCGGTCCGCTGCCCCATCTCGACTCGATCCAGCCGCTCTTTGGCAGGCACGACGTCTCGTCGGTTCGCGCCTACTCCGACACGACCGCGGCCGCGGGTGCGAAGGCGATGGGTGCCGACGCGTACGCGGTCGGCGATCAGGTCGCGTTCGCGCGGCCGGCGGATCTGTTCACCGCCGCGCACGAGGCGGCCCACGTGGTCCAGCAACAGGGCGGCGTCCAGCTCGAGCGCGGCGTCGGCGAGGTCGGCGACGTCCACGAGCAGCACGCCGACCGGGTGGCGGAGCGCGTGGTAGCCGGGCAGTCGGCCGCCGACCTGCTCGACGAGGTCGCCGGCCCCGGGCCCGCGGGTTCGGCCCCGACAGGCGCGCCGGTCCAGCGTCGCGTCGAGGACCGCCCTGCGACCCACCCGGTGCTGAGCGAGGGCATGCGCAACTCCGCCGACGTGCGCCAGCTCCAGACCCGGCTCAACCAGGACGGGGCGGCGCCGCCGCTGGTCGTCGACGGATGGTTCGGGCCCCTCACCCGCGCCGCACTCGTGGCGTTCCAGGGGCGTCACGGGTTGAATGACGACGGCGAGTGCGGCCTGCGCACCTGGGGCGTGCTCGACGAGCTCGGCACCCAGGGCATCAACGGGCCCACCACCACGGTGCTCGACCGCACCCGCCCGGTGAGCCAGGCGGATCACGACGCCGTCGAACAGATCCTCAACCCCAACGTGACGTCGAGCGGCGGCGTCACGACCAGCCCGGCGATGACCGGCAACGGCGTCGGTGGCGCCTACGAGACCGAGATGATCGCGGCCCTCGATGCGCTGGCCGCGCAGACCACCGGCAACCTGGCCGCCACGCCGGTCGCCACCATGGGCCAGGCCAACAACATGGCCGACCTGGCGCAGGAGCGCGTGCAGCGGGTGTTCGGCGGCGCGATGGTGATGGCCAGTCGCCAGCCGACCGGCGATTTCCACGCCGGCTCGAGCCGGATGGGCCTGGCCGATGCGACCACCCGCCCCGTCGACTCCCCCACCATCCTCGGCTGGACCGAGTACTTCATGGACAACGGCAGCTACCGGCCCGGCCAGATCCAATCCGGCCGCCACTTCGACAACAGCCGGGCCACCCCCGACCGTACCGAGCACGATCGGGTGCGCGATCTCTGGCTGAACAGCCACGGCGGCCGCGCCAAGGTAACGCAGATGATCCGGGCCTGGCCGGCGGAGGCCGGCACTGGCACCGTGTTCGTCCAGCTCCGCGATCCGAGCTACCAGGATCGGGTCGGCATGTGGGGCCTGTTCGCCACCTTCATCCACGAGTTCATGCACCTCGCCGCGCACCCCAACTACGCCAACGCCGCCGACGCGATCGGCGGCGCCGCGCGCGACGTGCTCATCGAGGGTATGGACGAGCACATGACCCAGCAGGCGTGGAACGCGATCCGACCGACCATCGCTGGTGACCTGCCGCTGCGCCAGTCGGTCGAGGGCTCGCTGCTCCAGACCCCGGTGGTCCCTGCCGACTACGTCCCCGGCAGTGCGATCGACCACCGGGTCCTCGACAACCACTACGACTCGATGACGCAGGCCGACGCCATCGCGGCGCGGGTCGGCGAGGACAACGTGCGCGCCGCCTACTTCATGGGCCACGTCGAGGCGATCGGGCTGGGACCGTCGACGCGCGGAGAGAATTCGCTGGCCGGCCTCGCCAGCTGGTCGGCCGGGACCGGCGGCGAGCCCAACCGGTACCCGGTCCCGAGCGGAGGCGAGACGGTGCAGGAGATCCGCGACCGCACCGGCGCCACCCAGATCCTCGACGCCGGCGGCACCGAGCAGTCCGACGTCAGCCACCGCTTCGCCGCGGGCGAGGTGCTCACCGTCAACGGCATCCGCTGGCACACCGCGATCGCCGAGGACACGCGCGGCCAGGTCGCCAGCCAGCGCGGCGTGAGCCAGGCGGCGCTCGAGCGTGCGAACCGGCTGCCGGCGGCGGCGGCGACCACGCCGATCGCGGCGGGCACCCTGCTGATGGTGCCGGTGGCGTGAGGGAGGACGGAATGCCCGACGCCGGCGACGAGGCGTGGCGCGAGGCGGCGGCGAACGCCCGCGCCGGGCGGTGGGCGAGCTGGCCCGGGCTGCCGTCCGGGCTGACCGTGGCCCAGGTTCTCGCCGATCTCGCCGGCGCGGTGGTGCCGGCGCCGGTGCCGAGCATGCTGGGGCGGCGCCCGCGCGATCGCTTCGATGAAGCGCCGTTGCGGGTGTGGGCCGACGGGCCGAGGGTGGTCCTGGTGGAGTGGATCGATCCGCCGAGCGCGACGCCGGTGCCCGAGCTGCTCGCAGCGCTCGGGCCCGCCGACCGCGAGGGCGCCGGCCGCCACCTGCGCTCGGGCGCGACGACGACCGAGCGGGTGTACGCGGCGCGTGGCCTGGCGGTGACCGTCGCCGAGAGCTACGACCAGCCGCCGAGCTTCGCGCCGGCAGTGGCGACCGTGCAGCTCTTCGCGCCGGGCACGCTGCGCGACTTCGTGCTCGAGCTCGGCGGCAACGACACGCTGCGGCCGCGGGTGATCGATCCGAGGCGGCGCTGATGGCGGCGCGCGCGGGCGGCCGTGCCGTCGTCGGGGGTGCGCTGGTGGCGGTGGTTGCGGCGTGCACCTCCGCCTCGACCCCGAGCCCGACGCCGACCCCGACCCCGACCCCGACGCCGGCCCCGACCCCGACCCCGACCCCGACCCCGACCCCGACCCCGACCCCGACTCCGACCCCGACCCCGACCCCGACCCCGACCCCGGCGCCGACTCCGTCCGCGCCTTCTACGAAGACCGGCGGATGGGCCGCGACGCTGCACGCCGCCGACTGGTCACGCTGGCCCGGGTTGCCTGCTGATCTGCGCGAGCGCGACCTCGTCCGCGACCTTGGCATCGACCGCGCACGTGCGACCCGGCGCGACGCGCGGCTCGGTCGCCACGATGCGGTGGTCGTCGACACCGGCGGCCTGCGCTACTGGCTCCGCGATCGCGACCACGTGGTCCTCGTCGAGGTCACCGGGCACCTCGGCGCGACGGCGCCCGCCGACCTCCAGGGCCCGCTCGGAGCCGCCGCGCGCGAGGGCGCGGGCCGCTTTCTGCAGGTCGGCGCGACGACCACCGAGATGGTCTACCCGGGCCGCGGGCTCGCCATCACCGTCGCTGCGAGCTACGACACCCCGCCGAGCTTCGCGCCACGGCTGGCCGCGGTGCAGCTCTTCGCGATCACCGATCTGCGCACCTTCGTGCTCGAGCTCGGCGGCAACGACCGCGGCGGTCCGGTTCACTGACCAAGGCGCTGAACCAGCGCTGGGTCAACCTCATCAACGAGTACGTGATCGTTCACCGCTCGAAGTGAGGCCCGAGTGGCGCAACGCCAGGCGCCGGGATATCCTCCCGAGCTGAGGCTGCCTGGCATGAACCTACGCATACTGTTTGTCTTTTCGTTGACCCTCGCGATGGCCGCGACCGGCGGCGACGCACGCGCCCAGAGCCCGGAGTGGAAGGCGGCGCAAGCGGCCTTCAACCAGGCCCAGGACGCGTACCTGGCCGGCAACTACGACGACGCGGCGGCCGGCTTCAAGAAGGCCTACGAGTCGCGGCGGATCTCCCAGTTCCTCTACAACATCGGCGCCGCCTATCACATGAAGGGCAAGAAGGCGTCGGACCCCGCCGCGTACCAGCTCGCCGTCGACTACTACAAGCGGTACGTCAGCGAAGATCCCGAGGCCGAGGACAAGGACAAGATCACCAAGGCCATCGGGGTCCTCGAGGAAGAGGTGAAGCGGCTCGCGGTCGCCAAGCCGATCGGCCCCGACAACCCCCAGACGCCGCCCGAGGCGCCGTCGGAGCAGGTCCAGGCGCTCGGCGAGGTCAAGGTGCGGGGCCTGATCGTCATCGAGAGCGAACCGCAGGGCGCCAACATCTACATCAACGGCAAGGAGAAGGGTCCGTTCGCCCAGACGCCGTGGTCGGGGTCCATGGAGGGCGAGTTCGGGTATCTGGTCGAGAAGCGCGGCTACAAGAGCAAGGAGGGCCGGACCTCGGCCGACCCGTCGCGCTTGATGGTGCTGCAGATCGTCCTGTCCGAGGAGGATTACCTGGGCTGGCTCGAGATCAAGTCCAACGTGCCGGGCGCCGAGATCTTCCTCGACGACAAGGCGATCGGCGCCATCGGCAAGACCCCGTTCTCGGGCAACTTCAAGCCCGGCAAGCACACGGTGTGGATCTCGGCCGATGGCTACGAGGAGTCCCAGCACGAGCTCGAGATCATCGCCGGTGAGACCCACGAGGTCGCGGCGACGCTCAAGGGCTCGCCGGTCGGCTACCTCAACGTGCGCGGCCTCGGCATCGAGGCCAGCGAGATCCTCGTCGACGGCGAGGTGGTGTGCCCGCGCGGGCCGTGCCGCAAGCCGGTGCGCGAAGGTCGCCGCCGCATCACCGTTCGCCGCCCTGGTTTCAAGCCGTACACCACCACCGTCGACGTCCAGGCCAAGACCGAGATCTCGGTGAAGGCGCTGCTGGCCAAGAAGCCGGGCCGCGGCGACGCCGTGGTGGCGTACATCTTCTCGGCCGCCTTCCTGGGCGGCGGCATCTACCTCGGCCTCGAGGCCCAGAAGATCCAGGACGACCTCCGCACCGCGATCGACACCGGGATGCCGCCCATCGATCAGAACGACCCCCGCTTCGACAAGGGCAAGTACTTCTCGATCGGCGCCAACGCCGCCTACGGCCTGGGCGGCATCCTCGGCCTGGCCGCGATCTACTACACGTTCCGCGACAAGGGCGCGCCGTCGACCGCGGTCGTCGACCTCCGCGCCCTGGCGCTCACCCCGACGATCGGGCCCAACTACGGCGGCCTGGCGATGGAGCTGTCATGGTGACCCGTACCTTCGTCCTCGCCGTGGCCACCGCCACGCTGCCGCTGGCGGCCTGCAACTGGGCGGTCTTCGACGAGCTCGCCGACGAGGCGTGGGTCGATCGGGTGACCAAGCCCGAGGCCACCGACTCGCGCCAGTACGGAGTCGCGCTGGTGGCGCTGCCGATGCGCGACGTGGGCACCCAGGCGTTCGTGCTCGGCAAGTCGCGAGCCAGCCTGTCGACGCTCGGCTACGACGACGAGGGCAAACGCCGGGCCGTCAACGCCGCCGACCCGCGGCCCACGCTGTCGTTCGCGTCGTTCCCGGATCGGCCGGCGCTGGCCGGCGATCCGGACAGCGATCGGGTCGCGTTCACGGTCGTGATGGGCGAGAACGTCGACCCGACGCGCATCGCGGTGGTCGACGGCCGCACGCTGGAGTCGGTCAAGTCGGTCGTGCTGGTGGCGCAGACCGAGGTCGACGGCACGATGCGGCACAACATCTACGCCGAGGGCATCTCGTTCGCGACCCTGCCCGCGTTCGGCATGGACACGATCAAGGAGCTGGTGATCGCCCGCGGCCCGCAGCTGGTGATCATGCAGGACTACTCCGAGGCCGACAGCGGCACCACCTTCGCGCTCAAGGGCTGCCGCGCCGCGGATGCCATGTTCGACTGGTCCTACTCGGCGATCGTCGCCAACGTCGTCGACGACACGACCCATGCCGGGCCCGAGGTGCTGATCTCGGTCGGCGAGGAGCGGCGCGACGGCGCATCCGAGATCCTGGTGCTCGACCCGGCCCAGATCACCCAGCCCTACGACACCGCTGGCAGCTGCGAGATGAACAGCCCCGCGCTGCAACGCATCACGTCGATCGAGGCGCCGCCCGATCTCGGCGCGCGGTTGGTCGCGGCGCAGTTTCCCGACGTGGTCGATCCCGCACCTGGCTTCGCCCTCGACGATCTGGTGTACACGGCGCCCAGCCTCAACAAGGTGTTCGTGCGCTTCGGTGGCGGCGGCGCGGCCGAGGTCACCCCCGGCGAGTCGGGCAGCGAGTTCGGCGACTCGGTCGTGGTCGCCGACCTGTTCGACGACGACGGCATCCCCGAGCTGATCATCGGCGCGCCGCGCAGCGACCCGTTCGGAGTCTCCAACGGCGGCTCGGTCTATATCTACCGCTTCCACGCCACGCCCCAACCCGGCTTCGACCTGGCCATGACGCTGCACCCGGCCGAGCCGGTCGAGGAAGAGCGGTTCGGCAAGAGCGTCACGGTGGCGCCCTTCGGTGCCACCGGCACCGGGGTGGTGCTGATGGTCGGCGCCGAGGGCGAGGTGTTCACCTACTTCCGCACCGCGGAGTACGCCGACGTCCGCACCGGCCGCGCGCCCTGACCGCCGTGGCCCAGTTCTGGTGCTCCAACTGCCATCAGTTCTACACCGAGGCTGGCTATTGCCCGTTTGACGGCGTGCGGTTGTCGATCCCGCCCAGCGCCGTCTCGCAGTCGGCGCGGGCGATCTCGGCGCACGACGGTGAGGCCGCGGTCCTCGCGCTGCTGCAGACCAACACCGCGGCCATCTACGAGCGCCTGGTCGGCCAGACCCTCGACGGCCGCTACCTGATCGAGCGCCGCATCGGGGAGGGCGGCATGGGCGTGGTCTACGCCGCCCGCCACCTCGTGATCGAGCGGCCGCTGGCGATCAAGGTGCTCAAGCGGGAGGTGGCCCGCGACCAGAGCACGATCAAGCGCTTCGTGCAGGAGGCCAAGGCGGCGTCGCGCATCGGCCACCCCCACATCGTCGACGTCACCGATTTCGGCACCACCCCCGACGGCCTGACCTATTCGGTGATGGAGTACATCGACGGCACCACGCTGTCGTCGGCGATCAAGCTGTCGGCGCCGTTCGCGCTCGAGCGCGCGCTGCCGATCGCGGCCCAGATCGCCCAGGCGCTGGCCGCGGCCCACGACAAGGGCATCGTCCACCGCGACCTCAAGCCGGAGAACATCTTCCTCATCAGCCGCGACGGGCGCCGCGACTTCGTCAAGATCGTCGACTTCGGCATCGCCAAGGTCACGCCGATCGACAACCAGCCCAACGACGGGCCGCGGCTCACCCGCGCCGGGGCGGTGTTCGGCACCCCCGAGTACATGGCGCCCGAGCAGGCCGCCGGCCGCAGCGACACCGACCGCCGCGTCGACGTCTACGCGCTCGGCACGATCCTCTACGAGATGCTCACCGGCCGGGTGCCGCACAAGTCGGAGAGCATGGTGCGAACGCTGGCGATGCAGATGCTCGATCCGATCGAGCCGCCCAGCAAGATCCGCCCCGACCTGCACATCGCGCCCGAGGTCGAGGCGGTGGTGATGCGCGCGCTGGCCAAGAAACGCGAGCAGCGCTACCAGACGATGGGCGAGCTGTACGACGCCATCAAGGTCATCGCGGGCGCGATCGACCTGGCCCAGCCGGTGTCGAGCAGCGTGACCAACCAGAAGCAAGCGCTGCAGCTGCAGCCGCTGCCGCCGGGCGCCGCCAGCGGCCCGGATCAGCAGACGGTGCGGCCGGCGCGCGCCACCATCGACTCCCGGCCGCCGCCGCCGCCGCTGGCACCGGTCACCGCCTCCGACACCGACCTCAACCGTCAGGCCAACCGCCGGGTGGTCAACGAGCCGGCGTTCGTGACCTCCGAAGCGCGGGCCATGACGTTCGAGATCGACGACGACCTGCCGGCGCCGGCCGCCCGCGCGCGCTGGCCGCTCGCGGTCGGGGCGATCCTGCTGTTCGGGGTCGGCGGGGTCGCCCTCGCGCTGTTGTTGCGGAAAGACGACGTCGACGACCAGGTCGCCGACGCGGCGGTGGCCGAGCTGGTCGTCGACGCGGCCCAGGTGACCGAGGTGCCCACCGACGCCGCCCTGGTGGTCGAGATCCCGGCCGACGCCGGCCTCGACGACGCCGGCAAGGTGGTCGGCATCCGCCCCAACCGCGACGCGGGCGCGCTGGTCGCGGTCGGCAAGCGCGACGGTGGCTTCGGCAACTCGCCCGGCGAGCGTGGCAACGTCATCATCGAGGTCATCACCCGACCCGACGGCGGCATCCTGTACATCGATCAGTCGTACCGCGGCCCCGGCGGCACGCACCTCGAGGAGCGGCGCGGCACCAAGGTGAAGGTGAAGTGCACGCTGCCCGGCTACGACGCCGGCTACCTCGACCTGGTGTTCGACGGCCGCACCGAGGTCGCGATCTGCTCGATGACGCGCACCGTGCGCTGCGTCCCGGGTATCAAGAACCCGTTCGACGACTGTCCGGACTGATCGCGACGATGACGATGACGCGGGCCGGCTCGCTCCTCGTGATCGTCACGGCCGCGAGCTGTGGCCAGGGGCCGACGCCGGCGGCGCCGGCGACGCCCGCCGGTCTGGCCTGCACGTCCAACGACGCCGTGAAGGCCGAAGCGACGCAGCTCGCCGTGCGCAACCAGGCCGCCTTCACGCGGGCGCTGGCCGAGCAGGGTCTCCGTGAGCCCAGCTTCGCCGCCGACTACTTCGAGGATCGCGACGACGGCTCCCACGAGTGGCAGGTCGTGGACGCAGCCGCGGGCCGAACGCTGCTCGCGCCGCTGAGCTACCTGTCGTGCGGCGTGTCCAACCCGTGGCGGCTGGCCCAGGATGGCAGCGGTGGCGTGTTCGCGCTGCTCCCCAGCGAGCGCGAGACCGCTCATCACACGCGCGCGATCTGCGGCTGCGAGGCCGACATCCCCGTCACGTGTGGTGGCGCCGCGGCTCAGCCGGTGCGATGGCGGTGGGCGCTGCCGACCGCCACCGACTTCAAGGGACCGCTCAGCGTGGTCATCGATCACGAGACGCTGACGACCACCTTCGCCGGGCGCGGCGACGGCGAGCCCTGCCCGCCGCCGACCGCGCCACCCTGACGTCGGTCGGCCGTCAGCCGGCGCGGTTCAATTGAAAGGGGACGTTCCCGTCCCCTCTGCCGGGGTACAGGCCCCCGGCATTCACCCCACCGCGCGTCGCGTCGCGCGTCAAATGAAAGGGGACGTTCCCGTCCCCATTCATTTGGGCTTGTCGCCGGCCGCCGGCGGCGGCGGCAACAGGCCGAGCTGGCCGGCGATCGACGTGCTGTCCAGGAACAGCCAGCCGTGGACGACCTTGCCGTCCTTGAAGTGGTTGACCTCGACGTACGCCGCCGCGAACTTCTTGCCGCTCTTGTCGAGCCCCATCGGCGCGAACGTGCCGTCGTTGGTCCCGCCGGCGGTGCCGATCGCGACCACGTAGTCGCCGGCGCCCCACACCGAACCCGGCGACAGCTTCATGTCGGAGAAGCCGCCCCAGAACTCCTCGAGCCCCTTGGTCATCTCGGCGACCGTCTGATCCTTGGGCATCGCCTGCTCCGACCACACCGCGTCGGGTGCGAACGTGGCGGCGAGGCCCTTGCTGTCGTGCTTGTTGAACGCCTCGATGCCGGCCTGATAGGCGGCGACGTTGGCGCTCTCGGTGCCGTCACCCTTGGCGAGCACGACCGACTTCTCCGGCCAGCCCTCGGTGATGGCGGCCCGGAACGGGACCTCCTTGGGCAGCAGCCCGATCTGGCCCATGAACGAGCCCGAGTCGGACAGCAGGCGCTCCTGAGTGCCCTTGCCGGTGGCGAGGTCGACGTCGATCATGTGGGCCATCAGCCAGCCCACCTTGGCCTTGCTGGCCGGGATGTCGCCCATCGGCGACTTGAGCGCGCCGTCGTGGGTGCCGCTGAACAGCGTGACGCTGACGACGTGATTGCCGTTGACCAGGGTGAGCTGCTGCTCGCCCTTGCCATCGGAGAACGCGGCCGCGAAGGCCTGGGCGTTGGCGACCGAAGCGTCCGCGCCCTTGGTCACCACGCCGGTGCCGAGGTCTTCCTCGACCATGTCGGCGGCGAAGCAGGCCTTGAAGTCGTCCCACTTGCGGGCGTTGAAATGACCCCAGCAGGCGGCGTACCAGGTCGCCACTTCCTGCTGCGTGAGTGACTTGGCCGGCGCGCTGCCGGTGCCGGGCGCGCTGCCGGTGCCGGGCGCGCTGCCGGTGCCGGGCGCGCTGCCGGTGCCGCTACCGCCGACGCTGCCGCCGGCCGGTTCCTGAGTCTTCTTCTTGCAGCCGGCGCCCGCGGCACCGATCAGCGACAACGACAACGCAACGCTCAAGCCGGTCTTGATCACAGATCGCATGGAGTCCCTCCCGAAGTTGGAGGGACTCTACACGCGAAGCTCAGCGGATTCCGGCCGGCGGGCGCGCGAAGCCGCGATCGCCGGGGAACGGATCGGCGGTCTCGCGGGTCATCAGCTCGTCGGCGTCCGGGAGCGGCTCGACGAGGATGCCCAGCGCCTTGAGGCCGGCGGTGTCGTTGTAGCGCAGCTCGGCGACCGCGACCGGCCGCTCGCTCGAGCGCTCGAAGCGGGTATGGCTGGCCGCCGAGTAGCGCTGCTCGCCGAACTCGGTGCCGAGGCCGAGGCGCTCGCGCTCGGCGGGCTTGGCGCAGCAGTCCTCGTCGCGGCGACCGTCGACGGGCGGCGGACGGGAGGCGACCGCGCCGGAACCAGCACCGCCGCCGCCGCTGACCGTGGGCGCCGCGGCCTCGCCGGCGGAGTCCGAGCCCGAGTCCGGTGACGGCGCCGGCCGCTTGGCGGCGACCTTGTCGCCGCTCCGGCCGCGACCTCCACCACCTTCGCGCGCCTGCGTGCCGGCGGGCGCCGAGGGAGCCTGGCGGCGGTCGAGGTAGCCCTCGACGTCATCGCCGTAGTAGCCATCGTCGTCGTAGTTGTAGTCGGGCTCGTCGACGATGATCTGGGGCGCCGCCTGCTCGGCGAACAGCGCGACCGCGACCACACCCACGTTGCGGGGCTTGCCCTTCTTGCCGGCGTAGCTGCCCTTGACCGACGAGAAGCGGAACGAGGCGACCTCGGACAGCGAGGTGCGCCAGCCCTCGATCAGCACCTGGCCATGGGCCGGCACCACGTAGCCGCGCTTGCGCAGGTCACCCGACTCGCCGTCGATCACGTCGACGCCGTCGACCGAGACCACCGCCTCGATGCGCTGGTCGGTGGGGTTGGTGACGCGGATCGTGTAGCGCTGGCCGTTGGCACCGTGGACGTAGTAGCGGCCCTTCTGGAAGAAGGTGTCGAGCGTCTCGCCGCCATCGGCGATGATCTCGACCGCGTACGGTGAGCGGACCGAGTCGGGCGCCACCGCGATCGGCACCAGCGGCCGCGCGGGTCCAACCCGGTCGGCATAGGCCGCCGTGCAGCCGGAGCCCAGGAGAGAGAGGGAGAGGATGGATCCGAGGAGCAAGCGCGCCATGCTCCTACGACGGACGAACCGGCCCGGCGATCTACCCGGACCCTTCGACAGGCTCAGGACAGGCCGTCCGGAGCGGGGTGGGAGTCGCACCTACGGACCGTCCGATTGCGTCCTGGCCGCCGAAACCCGGCGATCTCCTGTGTATAGTCCGCGCCATGGCGAAGAAGCCCCCCAAGGCCAAGGCCAAGCCGGCGCCAGCGCGCAAGGCTGCCAAGCCGGCACCGGCCAAGAAGGCGGCGCCGTCCAGGTCGTCCCCGTCCCCGTCCCCGATCGCGCTCGCCATCGACGTGGTGGCGTCGGACGCCGGCCTGTTCGCGCCGCTGACGCCGGGCGAGATCGCCGACGCGGTGCGCACGCTCACCGAAGATCGCCGCGTGACCGGGATGGCCAAGGTCGGCCGCTACCGCGTCATCGCGACCGAGCCGCTGGTGGTCAAGCCGCCGCACTGGATGGCCGGCCACCGCCTGGCCCGGGTCGTGGTCTACGACTACGCGGCCGATCGCTGCGTCGACGCCTGCGTCGATCTCGACGCCGGCGTGGTCGCCCACCTCGAGGTCAGCAAGGCGCAGCCGATGCTGTCGCGCGAGGAGGAATCGGTGGCGATGTCGGTCGCGGTGATCGACGAACGCGTGCGCACCCAGCTCCAGCTCGGCGACGAGCCGCTGATCGCGATGCACTACTGGGGCAAGGACGAGACCGAGGTCGCCTACGCCCGCCGCTCGGCCGCGGTGGTGTTCGGACGCCCGGGTGGGCATCCGTCGGTGATCGCGGTGGTGGACCTCCTCGAAAACAGCGTCACCGCGGTCGTCCCCGCGGCGCAGTGGTGAGCCCCAGCCCATGAGCAACGTCATCACCGAGGCCAACTGGAAGTTCCACTGGCGACTCACCGAGTCGGCCGGGATCATGATCTACCTCGCCGAGTACCGCGGCCGTCGCGTGCTGTGGGAGGCGTCGCTGCCCTACGTCACCGTCGATCACCAGCGCGACGACATCGACGTCTCGAGCGACGGCGTCGAGACCCGCGGCCCGTGGTGGGTGCCGCTGGGCACCCGCACGCTGGCCGGCAACGTGCGCGTGCAGCCGTTCCGCGGCGGCATCGAGCTGTCGGCGAACTTCGTCGCCGGACCGTACAGCTACATGCAGCTGTGGCGCTTCCACGACGATGGCCGCCTGTGCCCGTGGATCACGATCTACGGCTCCGGCGTCCACGACCAGCACACCTACCACCCGCACTGGCGCTTCGACTTCGACCTCGACGGCGCCGGCCACGACGCGCTCGAGTACTTCGCCGACGGCAACTGGCAGCGCATCGCCGAGGAAGGCTGGTTTCCGCACACCGGCGAGGCCGACGAGCACGGCTTCGTGTGGCGGCAGGTCGACTTCGGCACCGGCTCGGTCGTCAACTTGCGTCCCCACACCTGGGACGACGCCGAGCTGTTCGCGGTTCGCTACCACGACGGCGAGTGGGCGCCGTTCTCGCCCCGCTCCGCCGCCGGGGCCGCCCCGTTCCCGGCCGCGTACATCGGCCGCGAACCGCTCGAGGATCAGGACGTGGCGCTGTGGTACGTGGCCCACGTCCACTTCGATCAGTCGTTCCCGTACACCTCGGGGCCGTGGATCAAGCTCGACGGTTTCGGCTCGTAGTCAGCCGTCGTCGTCCGTCGTCGTGGTCCGTCGTCGGTGCCGTGGTTCACGACGCCGCGCCGTGGCACTTCTTGTGCTTCTTGCCCGAGCCGCAGGGGCACTGGTCGTTGCGGCCGACCTTGGGCTGATCGTGGACCACCGTGCCCTGGGAGGCCCCGACGCGGCGCCCGGTCAGCGCGGCATCGAAGGCCTCGACCACGGCCTGGGTCGGCCGGTAGATGACGGCCGCGGTCTCGGTGGACATCGCGGCCTCGCGGACATCCTCCTCGATCAGCTCGCGCAGCTTGGCGCACACGTTGGGCTGGGCCGCGACCAGGGCCGGCGCCAGGCGTTCGTGCACCGGCTGCTCGGCGAAGCCCTCGACGGCGGCGAACGCGGTGGTGACGATCTCGTCGGCGTCGGCGAGGTTCTGGGCGGTGAGGCGGGGCAGCGTGCCTTCGTGGCCGCGGTCGAACATCGCCCACACCAGCGTGGCGTAGAACACCGACGCCTCGCCGACCTTGTCGCCGTGCTCGGCGCGGGTCGCGGCCGCGTACTGGAGCAAGAACGGTTGCTCGCGTTGCAACCGCGCCGCCAGCTTGTTCATGGCCTTCTTGTCGCCACGCTGGTCGAGGCGGGTGAACGCGATGATCGTGCGTTCGACATCATCGGCGGGAACGGCGGCAGCGGAAGCCATGGGGCCGCATGTTCGTGAGCCAGCGGGCGCTCGTCAAGCCTGTCCTGAGCCTGTCGAAGGGCCGCCCGGCGGGCGGCGCGATCGGCGGCGCGAGCGACCGATCGCGAGCGCCGTGACCGCGGCCAGCAGGCCAAGACCGCGCGGATCGCCGCCGCCAGCGGTGCAGCAACCACCGGGCTCGGTCCCGGCGTCGGGCTCGGGCTCGACCCCGACCGCGGCCAGCGCGGCGCCGAGAATGCGGGCGCGGGCCGCCGTGGTCGGCACCGGATCGACCGGGAAGCCGAACACCGCCGCACGCCAGGGCGCGGCCTGGACCAGCGCGGCGACGCCGCCGTCGCGGTAGGTCAGCAGCGAGGTGGCGGCGCCAGCCGCGACCAGCACGTCGGGCGCGTCGACGTCGTAGCCGCCGGGCCCGGTGTCGTCGAAGGTGAAGGTCTCGCCCGCCAGCGCGGCGGCGCCGGTCAGGGCGTAGGTGTCGGCGTCGTCGGCGACCAGGCCGGCGCCGAGCCCGGCCAGGAACGCCGGCGCGTCGGTGGCCAGGCCGCGCGCGGCGTCGGCCCCGGTGAGGACGAGCGCCCCGCCGCCATCGAGGAACACGGTCAAGGCGGCGCGGTCCTCGGCGGTGAGCGGCGCCGGCTCCTCGCCGGCGAGCCAGACCACGGCACGGTAGTCGGCGAGCGGCACCGCGCCCGCGCGCACGGCGTCGACCGCGGCGATCGCGTAGCCGTAGCCAGCGTCGGCCAGCGCCAGCCCGACCCGCGCGCCGTGACTGCCGTCGTTGATGCGGGCCTCGAAGCCGCGATCGACCGTGCCCAGGCTGCGGCTGGCCAGATCTTCGTGGAACAACATCGAACCGTCGAGCCGCGTGAAGCCGGCGACCACCAGCACGTCGGGCGTGGCGCCGTGGCCATCGGCGCCGACCACCGGCGACGGTCGCGAGCGGCCGCCGGCGTTGTGCGCGACCACGCGGGCCAGGCGGGCCGGCCCGAGGGTGGCGGCGGTGAGCGTCGTCGTCAGACCGTCGACGATCCGACCATCGTCGAAGCCACGGCCGTCGGGCGACAGGTGCACGGTGTAGTGCTCGGGCGCATCGCCACCGGCGGGATCCGCGGCCGGCGGCGCCCACGCCAGCTCGAGCGCGCCGTCGCGCCAGCGGGCGCGGACGGCGGTCGGCGGGCCCGGCGGCAAGGTCAGCGCGGCACCGTCGCGGCGCGCGAAGTAACGCGCGATGCCGTGCGCGATCGCCCGCGCCGCCAGGTGCCGGAAGGCCGGCTCGCGGAGGGCGTCGGCATCGGCGGCGGTGTCGTGAAAGGCGACCTCGATCAGGGTCGCCGGCATCTCCGGGTTGTGGCTCGGGTTGACCTCGCCGAAGTAGGCGGTGTGCTGAGCGCGGTCCTGCCACGCCGGATCCCACGCCGCCCGGAGATCGGCGATCAGCTCGCGGTGGATGGCGTCCATCAGCTCGAGCGAGCCGGCGACGCCGCTGAACTCCGACAGCGGTCCGTAGGCGCTCGGCCCGTACGCGAACGACGACGTGCCGCGTGCCGGCGTCGGCGCGTTGGTGTGCCAGGCGACATAGACCGCGTCCTCGCCGGCCTCGTGATCCCAGGCCGAGAAGCGCGAGCGGGTGCCGACGTCGTCGCTGCCGTCATCGGTGGCGTAGTCCCACACCGTCGCGGGCGCGCCGTTCCACTGCGCGGCGTAGCGGGACGCGTCCTCGAACGCCGGCCGACCGCTCGGGCCCTGGCCGCGATCGATCCGCCCCATGCCACCGCCGGCCCGGACGGCGTCGATCGAGAGCGTTGCGCCCGGCGTGGCCGAGTCGGCGAGCAGCTCGATCGAGCGCCGCGCGGGCGGATCGGCGACGACGAAGCGGTACTGACCGATCAGCACCCAGGTCGAGCCGTGGCGGCGCTGGTCGACGCGGACGTGGCTGTCGCCGCCGGCGTGGTGGATGACGTAGTGGGCGTCGGCGGCGCGATCGGCGGCCTGCACCCACGACAGGTAGACGAACGCCTCGACGTCGGCGGCCGGCGTGAAGGTCCAGGTCGCGACCGCGCTGGCCTCGACGGTGGCGGCGGCGACCCGCGAGCCGCCGGCCGCGAACGGGTTGGCGGCGCCGGTCAGCGGCAGGATCGGCGTGGCGAAGCCCGCGGCCAGTGGACTGGCGCCCGCGGCAACGGCGGCCGCGTCGTCATCGACGAGCAGCAGCTCGGTCGCGAGGTCGGCCTCGCGGACCGGCACCACGTAGGCACCCAGGTCGTGCAGCAACGGGATCAGGTGCTGCGATAAGGCCTCGGTCGAGATGAAGTCCTCGACCAGGGCGTGGGTGTTGCCGCGCTGCGTCCGCCAGCGACCGAGGCTGGCGTCCCAGACCCAGCCGTGCCCGGCCGAGACGTACACGGTCTTGCCGGCGAGCGCGCCGGGCTCGGCGGCGGCGGGATCGAAGGCTGCGGAGGCCGCGGCGGCGGCGCCCCGGCGCAGGAACGGCACCCGCGGCCCGGTGCGCAGCCGCGATTCACCGCCCCGGGTCGGGGGCGGACCGGCCCGGGTGGCGATGCCGGGATCTTCGAGTTGCCCATCGGCCTTCGCGCTGCCAACGGTGACGGCGAAGGCGGTCGCGAGAAGGAGAGCGAGACGCCCGCGCATCGCGACCATGGTACCCGGAACCGACGGGCACGGGAGTCGGAGTGAGAGTCGGGCTCGGGCTCGGGCTCGGGCTCGGGCTCGGGTCAGCGCAGGACGGCGTCGCCGACGTCGGCGGAGCGGATCGCGGTCAGCGCCCACGCGATCGCGGTCACGGTTCGGGTGACCTCCTGCTCTTCGGTCCCGGTGAGCACGACCGGAGCCTCGGCGATCAGCTCGCCGATCCAGCCCGTCAAGCTGACCGGCGGCGTCATGTCGAGGCCATCTCGCAGCAGCCGGTCGTGGACCCGCGGCGGCTCGATCCCGTCGCTGACGCTCATCGCCGCGTGCAGTCGGCACGACGCGTCGAGCGCGACCGCGAAGGCGTCACCATCGGGTGCCCACAGCCGCCGCTCCAGGAAGCGGACCACGGTCGGTTGTCGGATCGCGAACCACGACAGCTCCTTGGCGGTCTGCATGGCCTCGACGCTAGGCGCGTCGCTGGCGGCGACCAACTTTTTGACGGTATGGTCGGCGCCATGACTCGAGCCGCCTACATCGTCGACGGAGTTCGCTCGCCCTTCGGTCGCTACGGCGGCGGCCTGGCCGGGGTCCGCGCCGACGATCTGCTCGCGACCGTCATCGCGGCGCTGGTCGCCCGCACCAAGATCCCCGCCGAGCGCATCGACGACGTCATCGCCGGCTGCGCCAATCAAGCCGGCGACGACAACCGCAACGTGGCGCGCATGGCGGCGCTGCTCGCCGGCCTGCCGGTCAGCGTGCCCGGCGTGACCGTCAACCGCCTGTGCGGCTCGGGGATGCAGGCGGTCGCCGACGCCGCGCGCCTCATCGCCATCGGCGAGGCCGCGCTGGTGATCGCGGGTGGCGTCGAGCAGATGTCGCGCGCGCCGCTGGTGATGGCCAAGCCCGACGCGGCGTTCCCGCGCGGCAACCAGACCCTGTTCGACACCACGCTCGGGTGGCGGTTCGTCAATCCGCGCATGACCGAGCTGCACGAGACCCTGGCCATGGGCGAGACCGCGGAGCGCGTGGCCCGCGAGGTCGGCGTATCCCGCGAAGCCCAGGATCGGTTCGCAGCCGGCTCGCAGGAGCGGGCCGCGAGCGCCCAGGCCCGCGGGCGATTCGCGCGCGAGCTGGTGGCCATCACCACCGGCACCGACCGCAAGACCGGAGTCGCGATCCAGGTCACCACCGACGAGCACCCGCGCGCCGACAGCACCTACGAGACCCTGACCCGCCTCAAGCCGGTGTTCGCCAAGGATGGCACGGTCACCGCGGGCAACGCCTCGGGGCTCAACGACGGTGCCGCCGCGGTCCTGGTCGCCAGCGAGGCCGCGGTTCGCGAGCTCGGCCTCACGCCACTCGCGCGCTACGTCACCTCGGCCGCCGCCGGCGTCCCGCCCAGCACCATGGGGCTCGGTCCCATCCCGGCGTCACGCAAGGCGCTGGACCGCGCCGGCATCACCGCGGCCGAGCTCCACGTCGCCGAGATCAACGAGGCCTTCGCCGCCCAGGCGGTGCCATGCGTGGCCCAGCTCGGCCTCGATCCCGAGCGGGTCAATCCCAACGGTGGCGCGATCGCGCTCGGCCATCCGCTGGGCGCGTCGGGGGCCCGGCTGGTCCTCACGCTGGCTCACGAGCTGGCGGCGACCAGCGGCCGCTGGGGGCTGGCGTCGATGTGTATCGGCGTCGGGCAGGGGATCGCCATCGTCCTCGAACGGGCGTAGCGGCGGGCCAACGACGGCTGCTTCACCGGCGGTCGGACCATCACGATCTCCGCAACCTTGGCGCCCAACCGCACGACTATCGGAGTACACCCGGTCGGGTGGTCGATCCTCGGATCGACCACCGCCCTCCCTCCCAATGGCTGTTGATGACCTCGCGCGTGCGCAGCGCCTCGTCGGGCGGATCCTCGACGACAAGTTCCGCTTGCGCGCCTGCATCGGCATCGGCGGCTCCGGCTCGGTCTACAAGGCCGACCAGATCGCGCTCGGCCGCACGGTCGCGGTCAAGATCCTGTCCGAGGAGCTGACCAAGGACCCCCGCCTGGTCAAGCGCTTCCATGACGAGGCCCTGGCCGCCAGCCGCCTCAACCACCCCAACACCGTCTCGGTCATCGACTACGGCCAGACCCCCGACGGCCTGCTGTACATCGTCATGGAGTACCTGCGCGGGCCGACGCTCACGCACCTGCTGTCCCGCGAGCACCCGCTGCCGGTGGCCCGCGTCCTCGGCGTGGTGTCCCAGGTGCTGGCCGGCATCGAGGAGGCCCACCTGGCCGGGGTCGTCCACGCCGATCTCAAGTGCGACAACATCGTCGTCGACCAGCGCCGCACCGGACAGGATCAGGTCAAGGTCGTCGACTTCGGCATCGCCCGCCTGGTCAACGTCCCGCGCGACGGCGACGACCGCAACATCTGTGGCACGCCCGAGTACATGGCGCCGGAGATCATCACCGGGGCGGCGCCGTCGTTCGCCAGCGACCTCTACGCGGTCGGGATCGTGCTGTACGAGCTGCTGGTCGGCCAGACCCCGTTCGTCGGCGGCGGCGCGGTCGACATCCTCACTCGCCAGCTCAAGCAGGACCCGCCACTGCTGGCGCTGGCGGTGCGCCACCTGCCGCCCGGGCTCCAGCCGCTGATGTCGCGGGCGCTGGCCAAGAAACCCGCCGATCGCTTCGCCGACGCCGCCGAGATGCGCGACGCGATCGACGAACTGGTCGGCCACGCCGTCACCACCAGCAAGTTCTCCCCGCTGAGCGACGAGGTCGGGTGCCCGTCGTGTGGCGATCGTTCGAGCGTCCGGTTCCGCTTCTGTCCGGAATGCGGACATCCGCGCCAGCCGGAGGTGGTGCCGACGGCGCTGACCGCGCCGGCCGTGCCGGCCGTGCCGGCCACCGGGATGATCGCGCCTGCGGCGGCCGAGATGTTCCCCTTGCCGCTGGTCGGACGCGACGCCGCACTCGATGCGGTGTGCGCGTTCCTGGCCGGGACCACGGTGGCCCCAGCCCTGCTCATCGTGGGCGACACCGGCGCCGGGCGCACCGCGCTCCTGCACGAGGCCTACGGTCGGGTCGCCGACGCCGCCGGCGTGACCATCTACCAGGCCGACGCCGATCCCAACGGGGTCGGCGCGACCCTGTATCCGCTGCGGGCCCTGGTCGCGACCATCCTCGAGCTGCCACCGCTGTGCGCCCGCGACGACCTCGACGCCGCCGCGCTCGCCCGCGGCATGTCGGCCCGCGACGTGCCGGGCCTGGCCGAGCTGTTCGGACACCCCTCGGAGCTGTCGGAGCTCGAGCCGCCGACCCGACGGCGCGAGATCGTGGCCTCGGCGTCGCGCACGCTGGCCGCGGAGGCGCTGCGCGGCCCGACCGCGATCGTGTTCGAGGACGCCGACCGCTACGATCTGCCGTCCCTGGAGATGGTGCGCCGCATGGTCGAGCGCCGGGTCGGCGACGCCCGCATGGTCGTCGTGCTCGACGAGGATCATGCCCGGACCTGGCCAGCCGACTGCGTGCGCGTCGTGCTCGAACCGCTCGATGCCGACGACCTGGCGTTCATCATCACCCAGCTCGCTCGCGCCGGCCACGCCGGCTTGCCGACGGTGGTGCAGCTGACCGAGATGACCGACGGTGCGCCGGTTCACGTCGAGCACCTGCTGCGCTTCCTCGCCGAGGGCGGCGACGTCGAGCAAGCGCCGGCCGCGCTCCCCGACCTGATCGCCGCACGCCTCGACACCCTGCCGCAGAAGACGCTGGTCGCGTGCCAGGCGGTGGCGGTGTTCGGGCGCGAGGCTCCGCTCGACGCCGTCGGGCGCATCTCGGCGCTCGGTGACGGCTGCGACGCGGCGCTGGCCACCGCCGCGCGCCAGGGGCTGGTGCGGATCGAGGGCGACACGGTCCAGTTCCCGAGCGGGCTGGTGCGCGACGTCGTCTATGGTGCCACGCCGGCGCACGTCCGTCGCCAGCTCCACGTCGGGGCCATCGACGAGCTGGTGGCGATGGGCGCCCCGGCCGCGGTGCTGGGTGCGCACCACGAGGCCGCCGGTCATCGCGCACCGGCGGTGACCCACCTGACGGCGGCCGGCGACCTGGCCGCTCGCCAGCTCGACGATTCCGGATCGGCCCACTTCTACCAGCGGGCGCTGGTGGCGGCGCGCCACGCGCTCACGGCCGGCGACCTGCCGTCGGCGATGCTGGTGACCATCTCGATCAAGCTGGCCGAAGCGCTGCGCCTGACCGGCGAGCTGGCGCTGGCCCGTGGCGTGCTGCACGAGGCCGAGACCTGGGGCGACCAGGGCGCGCGCCTGACCGCCTTGCTGTTGCGGGCCTCGGGGCAGCTCGCCGCCACCGAGAGCGAGCCCAGCGCGGCGATCCCCCATCTGCAGCGCGCGGTCGGCGCCGCGATCGCCAGTGGCGACGGCGAGCTGATCGCCGACACCTACCTGGATCTGGCCGCCGTCCTGATCCGCATCGGCAAGGTCGCCGCCGCCGGCCGCGAGCTCGAGGAGGCGATGGACATGGTCACGCTCGGCGAGGGCGGCAGCTCGACGCGGGGGCCCCGCAACCTGTGGCGCTTGACCCTCAAGCTGGCCCAGCTCGCGGTCAGCGCGGACGATCTGCCGCGAGCCGTGGAATTCGGCGAGATGACGCTCGCTCAGGCGCAACGCGTGAACGCTCGCGCCGGCGCCGCGCGGACCCAGTCGCTGCTCGCCGGGTGCCACGAACGGCTCGGCCATCACCTGCTGGCGGAGCAACATCGCCGCGCCGCCGTCGAGGAGCTGCGTCGCATGGGCGATCGCCGCGGCACCGCGGAGCTGCTGCTGTACGGGACCAGCCCGGGGCGAACCCTGATGCGAATTTCTCCTGAGGTGCTGCGCGAGGCGCGGGAGCTGGCCCAGGAGGTGGGCTGGACCGAGGGCGCGGAGCGAGCGCGGGCGGCCAACGACCGCTGAGTCGAGCCCCGGCGGTGCGCGTTAGCGGGGTGCGGGTCTCGTCAGGTCGCTCGCCGGTTGCTAGAGTGACGAGCATGTGGGCACGATCCTGATCGTTCAAGCGGATCCAGAGCTTCGGCTCGAGTGGAGCGCGGCGATCCGCCTCCGCGGCCTCGCGGTGGTCGAGGTCGGCGATATCACCGAGGCGGTCCGCCACGCGCGCGAAGGTGGCATCGACGCCGTGGTGCTCGACAGCATGGATCCGGCGCGCAGCGCGCGGGCGCTGATCGAGGAGCTGCAGCGCCTGCCCGAGCCGCCGCCGCTGATCCTGGTGTCGTCGTCGCCGCAGGCGCCCGAGCAGTCGGCCCACCTCGGCGCCGCCGCGTTCGTGCCCAAGCCGTGTGCTCCCGAAGACCTCGCGATGGTCGCCGAGAAGTTGATCAGCGCCCGGCCGCGCAACATCCTCGACGAGGACACCGAGCGACGGATGCGCGACCTGTAGCCGAAGAGCAGGTCGAGCTACCGTTCACTCGTCGGAAGGCCCGCCCATCGCCGCCGCCGCCGCGATGTCATCGGCCTTGATCTTCGATGGATCGAAGGCCCGCGCACCCTCGAGCATCTTGTCGATCGTCTTGTCGAAGTCGGCGCGGATCGGCTGCCCGGGCTTCACCTTGATCCAGCGCAGCGGGTTGATGCGCGCCACCACCACCGGCTTGAGGTATCCGCTCTGGAACCCGGCCGCCTTGAGCTTGGCGACCGCGACGTTGACCGCCTCGTCGAGCTCGAGCAGGCGGGTGGCGTGGACCTCGCGGGCCGGCAGGACGTCGCGCAGCGCTTGCTCGCTCCACTCCTCGCACTTGCTCACCACCGACAGGTACGCGCCGCCCGAGTAGCGACCGTTCCGCTCGTAGCAGACCCCGATGGTCAGGAACGCCGGCTGCTCGAGCTCGAGCTGGTACTCGTTCTCCGCTCGCTTGCCAGCCACCGGATCGGCGACCAGCGCCCGCACCATGCGCACCACCTCGAGCGACTTGTCGCGCAGGTTGTGGGCCTTCTCGGTGTTGAGGGCGAGGATGCGGAACGCGACCTCGGGCTCGGGGACGATCAGCGCCGTGATGGCGCGCGCGCCGAGCGACCGCATCGCCGCCAGCCGGTGCATGCCGTTGGGCGAACGAAATCCCTCGGCGGTCGGCACGGTGACGATCGGATCGAGGAAGCGACCGACCTTGGGGATCACCATCGCCAGGCGGTCGGCATGCGCCTTCGACAGCTCGCGCTGGTACGGCGTCGGCTCGACCTGATCGATGGGCAGGACCGCGAGCACGACCCAGTGCCCGCCGAGCGGCTCGCGGTAGTGCCCGACCACGGCACCACCGACGCCGGTGATCCGGTCCTCGAGCGCGACGATGGCGGCCGGTGGCGATCCGGCGACCGTGTCGGCGGCGCTGATCCCGGTCGAGCCGGCGGCCGCTTTCGGCTTCTTCGACGCCCGCGGCTTCTTCTCGGCGGGCGGCTTCTTGTCGCCGGCGGGCTTCCGGGCGGCGGCTTGCTTGGGCTTCTTGTCGGCCATGGCCGACTCTACCCCCAGCGTCAGCGCGCGGGACGGCGACGGCGCGCCTGGGCGGCCGCGATCGCGAGGGCAAACGCGAACCAGGGCGGCGCCGTACTCCCGCCGCCGCCGTCGCAGCAGCCGCCATCGGGCGCCAGGCTCGGATCACCGGCGACGTAGACGTGGCTGGTGACCGTGAGGCGCTGGCCGTCCTGCGTCAACTCGACGCGGTAGCGCTCGAGCTGGCCCGAGACCGGCCGCGCCAGGCGCGTGACGGCGCCGGTCACCGGCGTGGTCGCGACCTGCTCGCCGTCCTTCCACAGCTCGATGATCGCGCCGGCGCCGCCGTCGACGGTGACCACGAGCTCGACGGCACCGACGTCGGCGAGCGTCTCGCCCAGCTCGGCGCGGCGTTCACTGGCGGCGTCCTCGACCACCAGCGCCACCATCGGATCGTCGGGGCCGCGGATCTTGACCACGGTCCGACCGCCGCGCACCGCGTCGACGATCGCCCGCTCGGAGAGGCCATCGGCGAGCACCATCGTGGTCGGGCTGCCGATGCGCGCCGGCAGCGAACCGGTCTCCATGCCGGCGCGGTGATCGTCGCTGCCACCGATCGCCGCCAGCGGATGGCCGGCATCCTCCTCGCGATCCCAGATGGCGATCGAGCGCGGCGTGAACAGCGCGGCGGTCAGATCGGCGTTCCCGGTCTGGATCTCGATCCCGGCGACCCGGTCCCACGGCGTATCGCCGTGGGACCAGCCGCATCCGATGCACAGCTCGCCGAGCTCCAGCGCCGGATGGTTGACGATGAACGCACCGCCTTGGGCGTCGACGGCGTCGATGATCGATGGCGCGCCGACGCCGCCCAGGCCGACCCGATGATCGACGTAGCTGCTGGTGCCGACCGCGTTGCCGTGGCCGCCGTAGGTGGTGATCTCGGCGCCGCGCACCAGCAACAGGTTGGCGAGCCCCTGCTGCCGGGCCGCCAGCCGCGCCAGGTGGGCGTCGGTGTTGTGATCGGTGAGCACGACGAAGTCGAGGCCCCGCATGCCGGCCAGGCTGACGATCTGGTCGAGCGTGGCGGTCGCGTCGCCGCTGTCCTCGGAGTGGACGTGGAAGTCGCCGCCGTACCAGCGCCGCTCGGCGGCCAGCGTCACCGCGGTCCACGGCGCGCGCGGCCCCACCGGCAGCGTGGCGACGTCGCGGAACTCGAGATCGATCGTGTACTGGCCGGGCTCGCCCTGCAGCTTGGCCTTGCCGATCACCACGGCCCAGGCGCCGGCCGTGACCGGCCCCGCGCGGTAGCCGCGCGACGACTCGGCGACGCCGATCACCGCCGCGTCGGTGAGCCCGCCGCCCCAGCCGCGGAAGCCCTCGGGCGCCCACACGCCCCAGTCGAGGATCTGGCTCGCCGAGCCGTCGTCGTGCGCGACGCTGAGCTCGACGGTGCCGGCGGGCACGGTGAACGGGACCTGCAGGTAGTCACCGCCCTCGACCGGCACGATGCCGGTGAGCCGCAGGGTTGCGATGACCGCCGACAGAACCAGCACGCCACCGATGATACCTTGCGCGCATGAAGTACGAGCGCGGTCATCGGTCGAAGAACGTGGAGGACGCCCGCGGCTCGGCCCCGCCGCGCGCGGGCAAGGCGCTGAAGCTTGGTGGCGGCGCGATGGTGCTCGCGATCATCGCCGTCATCGCCAAGGTCGCCGGCGTGAACATCCCCGGCCTCGACAAGCTCGCCGGCAGCGGTGGCGGCGGTAGTGGCCCCGGCGCCGGCGGCGGCGCGCAACCGTCCCCGCCGAGCGGTCCATCCACCGGCCTGACCGGATCTGACCCCGACGCCGCGCTGTACGACTTCATCAACTTCGTCGTCGACGACATCCAGCCCACCTTCGCGAAGGCGTTCGCGCGCAGCGGCAAGACCTACCGCGACGCCAAGCTGAAGGTGTTCCGCGAGGCCGTCGACACCGGCTGCGGCCTGTCGTCCTCCGCGATCGGCCCGTTCTACTGTCCGCCCGACGAGAAGGCCTACATCGACCTGTCATTCTACAAGCAGCTGCGCGCCGACCTCGGCGCCCCCGGCGACTTCGCGCAGGCCTACGTGCTGGCCCACGAGTTCGGCCACCACTGCCAGCACGTGCTCGGCATCGACGACATGGTCCGCCGCGCCGCCCGCGATCGATCGCGCGAGAGCGACCTCTCGGTGCGCACCGAGCTCCAGGCCGACTGCTTCGCCGGCATCTGGGCCCACTCGACCGCCCAGCGCAAGCTCATCGAGGCCGGCGACATCGAGGAGAGCCTCACCGCCGCCGCCGCCATCGGCGACGATCGTCTGCAGAAGATGGCCGGCCAGAAGGTCAACCCCGAGACCTTCTCCCACGGCAGCTCGGCCCAGCGCGTGCGCTGGTTCCGTCGCGGCTTCGATCAAGGCACCCTCGAGGCCTGCGACACCTTCGCGGCGCGGGATCTGTGACCGGCTTCGATCGGCGCTCGTGATCACGGCGCCGCCAGCGCCGCCACGTCGTCGGTGAGCCACCAGCGGCCGGGCGCGCGGGCGGCGATCGGGCGTAGCAGCTGGACGCTGCGCTCGGCGTCGCCGGCGGCGCGGGCGAGCCAGGCGCGCTCGCACACCGCCCAGGTGGCGAAGAACGGGACGTGGTAGGCGGCGTAGAAGTCGATCGGCGCAGCGAGGTCGCGCTCGATCGCGGCCACGTCGCCCAGCGCGGCGGGCGGCGGCGGGCGGGGACCGATGCAGCCGCCGGCGGTGAAGCGCTGATGGGCGCGGACCAGCGCTGCGAGCGCTGTCGGGGCCCCGTACGCGGGACGGGTCGGCGTGGCGGCGGCGGCGAGCGCCGCCAGCTGGTCGAGCACGGCGGCGATCCGCGGGTCGCCCACCGGGGCGATCACGGCCGCGACGAACAAGCAGGCACCGCGGGTGTGGATGACGGCATCGGCGCCGCCGGGCAAGCAGGGCGCCACCGCGGCGGCGGCGGCGGTCTGATCGCCCTGCATCCAGGCCAGCAGGCCGAGGGCGGCGCGGCGCAGCGGGCGACGCGCCGGCGGCGCCATCGCCAGCGACTCGGTGTAGTGCGCTCGCGCGAGGTCGAGCTCGTTGCGCAGCGCGCGGACCTTGCCCAGCCCGGCGAGGGTGTCCTCGCCGCGGGTGAGGGCGGCGGCCTCCTCGGCGAGCGTCAGCGCCTGGTCGAGGTCGCCGGCGACCGCCAGGGTCGTGGAATGGACCGCGACGGCGTCGGCCTCGCCGGGGTACGCGTCGTGGTAGCGGCGGCCGACCTCGACCGCGGTCTGCGGTTCGTCGGCGAGGATGAGCACGCTCGAGTAGTGATCGAAGATGCGGCCGCGGAAGCGCTTCGCGTTGGCCTGGTAGAGGTCGCGGTAGGCCGGCAGGGCGAGGTCGTAGGCGGCGCCACGGTAGGCCAGCTCGGCGGCCCAGAACGCGAGCTCGTGGTTGGAGCCCGATCCGAGCAGGGCCGCGCGCGCGGCCACGGCGCCTTGTTCCTCGAGGGCGATCACCGCTCGCAGGAGGCGCTGATCATTGCCAGCGGTCGCGGCGACGATCGCGCGGGCGCGGGTCACGGCGGCGGCGCGCTCGGCGTCGGTACCGCCGAACAGCACCAGGTACGCGAGCGCGCGCGGGTGAGTCGGATCGACGCGCAGGGCCGCGCGCAGCGATGACAGCGCCTTGTCGCCGTAGAAGACGTCGTACTCGTCGAGGGCGCGGGTGACGTAGACGTCCCCGGCGCGCGCCGGGGGTGGACGCCGCCACCACCAGACCGCCGCCGCCGCCAGCGCGGCGACCACCAGCACGGCCGCGGCGACCGCAGGCCACCGGCTGGTGCGGCGGCCGAACAGCTCGTCGCGCACCGCCAGCAGCGCGGTGTGCAGCTCGGCCATCGATGGGTGGCGGGCCTCCCGCTCGTGGGCGAGCGCGCGGGCGATCAGCGCCGACACCGACGCCGGCACCGGGTCCTCGAGGCGCGGCGGGTCGCCGCGCACGATCTCGGCGAACAGCTCGTCGACGGTGCGGGCCCTGAATGGCGGACGGCCGGCGACGATCTCGTGGGCCAGCACGCCGACCGAGAACACCTCGGTGCGCTCGTCTGGGGCCGCGCCGGCGATCTGCTCGGGCGCCATGTACATGGGCGTGCCGAGCAGCGTTCCGGCCCGGGTCGCGTACTCGTCCGTGGAGCCCGAAGCCAGGCCCGGCTTCGTCATCGCCCCGGGCTCGCTCGCGATCGTGGCATCGAGCGCCATGCCCTCACGTCCCGAGCCCGAGCCCGCCACCGTGTCCGCGACCGAAGCCGCGGCCGAAACCGGAGCCGAAACCGAAGCCGAAACCGAAACCGAAGCCGAAACCGAAGCCGAAGCCGAAACCGGAGCCGAAACCGGAGCCGGCGCCGCCCCCGCGCCCGCATCCATCAGCTTGGCCAGCCCGAAATCGAGCACCTTGACCTCTCCCGCGCCGGTCACCATCACGTTCGCCGACTTGATGTCGCGATGCAGAATGCCGCGGGCATGCGCGGCCCGCAGCGCATCGGTGACGGCGATCAACCACGCCAGCCCACGCTCGAGCGGCGGCGCGCCGTCCTTGCGCAGCAGCTCCGCCACGGTGTGGCCGTCGACCAGCTCCATCACCAGCACGTCGCGGCCCTCGGCCTGGACGATGTCGAACAGCGTGACCACGTTCGGGTGCGGCACCGCCGCCGAGGCCCGTGCCTCGCGCAGCATCCGCGCCCGCCGCTCCGGGTCGGCGGCCAGGTCGGCCGGCAGGAGCTTCACGGCGACCATGCGGTCGAGCCGCTCGTCGCGCGCGCGCCACACCTCGCCCATCGCGCCCCGACCGATCGGCGCGAGCAGCCGATACGGTCCGATGACGTCGCCGACCGAGCTCATCCGAGCGGCGATTGTACGGTCGCCGGTTGCAGCAAGCGCCGGTTCGTGGCGCAATCTCGCCATGCGCACACTCATCGCCACCGCCGTCGTGCTCTCCCTCGCCGCCTGCGGCGGAAAGGCCAAGAAGACGCCCGCCGGGCCGGCCGCCGACGACGTGCCTCAGGAGGTGACGTGCTGCATCACCTCGGCCGTCGATGACGTCCTCGAGAAGCGCGAGACCGTGCCGGTCGAGAAGTGCCCGGAGGATCAGCGCAACCCGGTCGATGCCTGCAACACCGGCCCGGGCGACAACGAACCGTCGATGTAGGAATACGTCCTTCGACTCGGCCTTCGGCCTCGCTCAGGACGAGCGGGCCGGCCTTCGGCCTCGCTCAGGACGAGCGGGCCGGCGACCAGGCGACGATGCGCCGCGCGGAAGCTCACTCCGGGACGAGCTGGAGCGCGATCTCGAACGACGCCTCGGTCGCCTCGTTGTCGGAGTCCTTGGGCACGTCGAAGCGCCAGTTGCTCATCAGCCCTTCGATGCAGGCGTCGAGGTCGGAGCTGAAGCCGGTGGCCTTGGGGCTGACGGTGCGGCCGCTCTCGTTCACCGTGAAGCCGAGCTTCACCTTGCCGCGCGCGGTCGGGTCCTTCTTGAGCAGGTCCTTGTGGCACCGCTTGAGGCCGCTCATGTAGGCGTTCATGATCTTGCGCAGCACCGCGTCGGGGGTGAGCGAGCTGTCGTCGAAGGCTTTCTTGTCGGACACCGAGATGCGGCCGGTCGGCACCTTCTCGACGTTCTTGCCGTCCTGAGCGCTGGTCGGTCCGCCCGGCCCCACCACCGCGGGATCCTTGCCGGTGCCGATGCGGGGGCCGCCACCACGCGGACCACGGTCGGCAGCGCCGCCGCCGATCGCGGTCTCGCGCCCCGACGCGGCGACCTCGTCGAGCTGCTTGCCGAGATCAGAACCCGGCTTGCGCCGCTCCATGTCGCCCGAGAACCCGATGCCGGCCACGTCGTCGCTGAACAGACCGTCGGCGAAGTCCTTGGCCTGGTCCTGGAGCGCGACCGCATCGTTCTCCTTGCGCTCGCCACCGGCGGGATCGACCTTCGGCTTGTCGGCCCCCTTGCCCTTGTCGACCGGCTTCTTGTCCGCCGGCTTCTTGTCCTCCGGCTTCTTGTCCTCGGCGGCGGTCTTGTCGGCGGCGGCCTCCTGCGGCAGCGTGAACTCGTCGCGGAGCTCGTACGACTCCTCCTGGAACGTCGCCCGCGCCGCGCGCTCGGCCATGTCGCCGCCGGTGTCCGGATCGTTGATGAACACGGCCCAGAACATGAAGCCGAAGTGCACCGAGATCGAGATCGCCAGCGTGACCATGAGCTGCGGCTCGAGGCGATCGGCGAGCGTCCCGCGCACCGAGTGCGGGAGCATGGGCTTGGGCTGCACCGGCGGCTCGGTGACGAACTGGAACAGCAGCGTGAGCTCACCGACGGTGACCTTGCCGCGCGCGTGCTCGCCGAGCGGCATGAGCCAGTGCTCGCCATGGCGCTGGGCCCCGCCCTGGTTGCGGGCCACGTCCAGCGTCATGACCCGATCGCCGTCGGAGACGCGACCGTCCATGTTGGCCGTGAAGTTGAGGACGTAGCGGCCGTCGACGACCTGGAAGACCGTGAACTGGCGCGGCAAGCTCTCGATCGGGATCGAGAAGGTGTTCTTCGACGACTGGCCGAGCGAGACATCGACGCGCTCGCGGATCAGGCGCTCCTCGACGATCTTGCCGCCGAGCAGGACCCCGATGCGCAGCACGCGGCGGCGATGGCCGTCGGGTCCAACCTGGGACTTGCGGGAGGTCGCCATCAGAAGGGCGCCTTGTTGACCGCGGCGATGATCAGGGGCAGGAAGTCCTGCTTGAGCAGCTCCCACTCGTAGTTGATGTTCTTGGCCTGGAGCACGTACACGACGCTGGGGCGCGGCACCTTGCCGCACACCGCGATGACGGTGTCGATGACGTGCACCTTCTGGCCGTTGCGGATCTCGACGTGGAAGTTCTTGCCGTCCTTCTTGGCCTCGCCTTCCTGTTGCTCGTCGCAACCCTCGGCGCGGACCGGCGACGGTACCGCGAGCGACAGCGCAGAGATCAGGGTGGCGATGACGGGGAGCATCCGCATGGTCAGTCGTCCTTCTTGCTCTTCTTGCGCTTCTTTTCCTCGCGCTTGATGAGCTTGGTGACGTCCTTCAGCCGCTCGTCGTACAGGTTCATGTCGAAGCCCGACATGTTCTTGTACTCGTCGAAGTAGGTCTTGGCACGGTTGAGTCGCGCCAGGGTGTCCATCGGCCCCGAGCCGGTCGGGAACGGATCGGCGTCGAGGTACAGCAGGCCCAGGTTGTAGTAGGCGGGGCCGTAGTTGCGGTCGACGGTCTGGGCGCGCTTGTACGACGCTTCGGCCTTGCCCAGCCACTCGTCGCGCCCCGAGCTGCCGGGATCGAAGTCGCCCGACATGCCACGATAGGCGGACCCGAGCGAGCTCCACGACGCGGCGTCGTTCTTGCCCAGCTGCCCGGTCAACTTCTCGTAGGTCTCGACGGCGTCCCGGTACTGCTTGTTGGTGAGCTGGTGGACGCCGAGGTTGATGAGCGCGCTGACGAAGCTGGGCGCGAGCTCGACCGCCTTGCGGTACGCCACGAACGCCTTCTGCGGCTCGTTCAACTTGTCGTAGACCAGGCCGTATACGTAGTAGAGGTACTCGTTGGTCCGCGACGTCTTGCGCTTGTCGAGCAGGCCGTCGAGGATCACCTCGGCGGTGTCGTAGAGTCGCTTGTGGTAGTTGGCATGCGCGATCACCACGATGGCGTCGATGCTGGTGCCGTCGACCGCCAGGGCGGCCTGGGCCTCGCGGATGGCGCCGTCGGGATCCGGCGTCGTCGACCCGAGCATGGCCCGCGCGGTTCGCAGGTGGCGCTCGACCTGGGTCCGCGCCTGCTCCGGGCTGATGTCGAGGTTGGGCGGCACGATCGGCGGCGGGCCCGGCTCGGTGCTGCCGCCACCATCGCCCATGCCCGAACCCGCGCCCGGCAGGTCTCCCGCGCCCCCGCCACCTTCGCTCCCGCTTCCGCCCCCGACCGGATCGCCACCGTTGCCCATCCCCACCGCGTCACTACCGCCACCCGATCCCGCACTCCCGCCGCCACTGCCGACCGGGGTGGTCTTCTTGCCCTTGTCCTTGCCACCGCACGCAGCTCCGCCCAGCGCCAGCACCGCGAGCGCAGCGAACCCGAGCCGCTGCAGACGACCCATCCCGCATGCAACGCGGGGGGCGCCGCTTCGGTCTGTTCTGCCATCGGTCATGGGGCCTCCGTGCCCGTGAACAGCTCCTGGTGCAACACCGGGAACTCATCCGGGAATTCGCGATTCAGGTTCTCGAGGGCGAGCTGGCTCCACCGGTTGGACACCCCGCTGCGCTTCGCCAGTTCGACCACCTCGACCCACTGCGCCTTGGCTTGATCCACGTACTTGGCCAGGTTCTTGGTGAGCCCGTCCTCGTAGGCGGCGACGGCGCCGGCGTCGGGGTTCTTCTTGTCGATGTCGAGCACGAACTTGGGCGTCGGCGCGGCGAACAGCTTCTCGGCGAAGCGGGCCAGCGACTCGCCGAAGCGGACCTTGGCCGCCATCGAGTACTCGGCGACGCCGAAATCGTCGAGGACCAGGTACTTGTCCTGGGCCTCGGTGGTCACCTTCTCGAGGATGGCCTTGAGCTGCTTGGCGCGGTCGAGGTTCTTGGCGCTCTCGGTGATCTTGTAGGGCTCGAACTTGCTCGTGTAGTGCCTCTCGGCGAAGTACAGCGCCCACTCGCCGGCCAGCCTGGCGCCGCGCGTGTTCTTGGCGGCACCGATGGAGCGCCAGGCATCGATGGCTTGCTGGCCGGCGGCCTCGGCGTCCCGGGTCTTGCCCTTGCGCCGCCACAACACCGCGGTGTCGTAGTACGAGGCGACGTAGTCGTCGGCGTTGAGGCCGTCCTTGCCGTACGCCTTTCGCCAGCGCTCGAACGCCGGGATCATGCTGCCGATATCGCCCGCCGAGCGGTAGATGCGCGCGATCGACCACAGCGCGCGGTCCTTGTTGCGAGGGTCGGTCTCCTCGCGATCGTACTTGTTGAACAGATCGACCGCCTTCTTGAAGTCGCGATCGAGCTCGGACAGCGCGGCGGCGTTGAACAGCGCCTCGAGCGCGATCTCGTCGGTGGTGCGCTGCTTCTCGTTGCCGACCGGCGGCGGCGGCTTGATGCCGCGCTTCTTGGCGTCCTTGGCGACCGCGTAGAGCTCGAGGTTGGTGGCCACGGCGGCGTCGTAGTCGAACACGCTGCCCTGGCTGGCGGCTGTGAGGCGCATCGCCTCGAGGTAGTACGGGCTCTCGCGGAACAGCTTGTCCTTGCTCTGCGTGAACTCCTTGTAGAGCGAGATCGCGGTCTTGGGACGGTCGCCGAGGCTGTAGTTGGCGGCCGCGTTGTAGAGCGCGGTCGGCAGATCGGCGTCGCCGGGCGGCGCGATCTTGTAGTAGCGGTAGAACGACTCGGCGGCCTCGATGAACTTGCCGTCGGCGGACAGCTGCTCGGCGCGCTTGAACTCGACCGAGCGGTTCTGCGACTTGGCGAGCTCGATCGACTTGGCGTCGCCGCACTTGCTGGAGATGAACTTGTCGTTGACCTCGGTGAACTTGTCGAGCCGGCCGGTGGCCTCGTAGACCGAGAGCAGCGCATCCTTGGCCTTGACCGACTCGGGCACGCCGCAGAACTTGTTCATGACCTTCTCCATGCGCGCGATCGCGTCGTCGACGTGGAGGTAGGCCAGGCTGACCAGCGCGGCGTTGAGGCCCTGGATGGGCGCGGTCTGCGGATCGTTGACGACGTTCTGGTACTCGTCCCACTCGCGCTGCATCGTCACGTACAGCGCCGGGATCGGCTGCGAGGTCAGCGGCTGCGGCATCGCCTTGAGCTCGGCCGAGCTGGGCACCACCAGCGCCGCGAGTTGCCCGGCCGCGACCTGGCGCGCGACCTCCATCTCGTACGAGGTCAGGATGTCCTTGGCCGACTGCAGGAAGAACACCTCCGACAGCTCGCGGTGATCGCGGACCCAGCGGTACTGATCGATCGCCTCGAGGTAGCGATCGCTGAAGAACAGCGCCTCACCCATGTAGTAGGTGAACTCGTAGACGTAGTCGCTCTCCGGGTACTGGGTGATGAACGTCTTGTAGAGGTCGACGGCCGCGACGTAGAGCTTGAGGTACTCCTCGCGCACCACCGCCTCGGTCTTGCCGCCGGCCTCCCACTCCTTGCGCAACGTGGTGGCCGCCAGGTGCGTGTTGCGGGCCGCGGCGTAGAGCGCGCGCTCGGCGATGCGGCGCTGGTTCTCCATCGCCTCGCGATCTTTTTCGTTGGCGACGTACCAGGCGGTGCCCGGGGCGTAGCGGGTCGCCAGCTCACCGGCGGCCTGATCGGCGGCGAACTTGTCGCCCTTGGCCTCGTAGGCGTTGACGATCTCCTGGTGCACGACCGGGTTGCGCGGGTGCAGCTCCCACGGTGGCCCGATGGCGATCCGGTAGCTGTCGACGGCCTGGTCGTAGGCCTGCAGCTCCAGGAACGCGGCCCCCATCGCCTCCCACACGTCGCGGACGTGGGGCTCGTTCTCGCGCCCCTTGTAGAACTCGCGGGCCCGCTCGAAGGACTTGACGACATCGGTGTCGGTCTCGCCCTCCCACGGATCGGTGAACGCGACCGCGATGTACTGCAGCGATTCCTCGCGCAGCTCCAGCGTCGGCAGCGCGCCCTTGGCCACGATGTTGTCGTAGAGCCGGACCGATTCGTCGAACCGCTTGATCGACTCGAGCAGGAAGTCGCGCTTGTAGAACGCCCACGCCAGCTTGTAGAGCGCCTCGGCGTACAGCGACGAATCCTTGGCGGCGTCGACGACCTTGAGGTAGCCCGAGATCGACTCGTCGAGCTCGCCGGGCACGGTGAAGTGGTAGTCGGCGATGCCGCGGACCCAGGCGTGACGGACCAGCTCGGGGTCGGCGCCCTCCCACGCCTTGCAATCGGCGTAGGGGTCGAGGCGATCCTTGGCATCCGAGCGGGCCAGCGCCTCGTCCTTGGTCGGCACCGGCGGCGCGGCATCGGTCCACTTGATCTTGTTGGCGCACGCCATGGCCAGGAACAGCATCAGCGAGCGGCGCTCGTCGACCGACTTGCCGTAGTGACCGAGCAGATAGAGGACGCTCGGCATCTGCCGGTAGTCGGGGAACTCGGTGAGGATGCGCTCCCAGAGCCCGATCGATTTCGAGTAGTCGGCGATGACCTCGGCGGTCATGTCGGCGCTGTCGACCGCGTCGTCGGCGACGTCGAGGTACAGGTCGGCGAGGCGGTAGATGGCGTCGGGCGTGAAGGCCTGGTGGCTGGGATGCTCGAGGATGAACTTCTCGAGCAGATCGATCGTGTCCTGGTGCTTGTTGCGCTTGCGGGTCTCGGCCTCGGCGATGCGCTTGGCGTAGCGCGCCTCGAGCTCGTGGGTCTTGTCGTCGAAGGAGCGCAGCATCAGGTCGCGCATGCGCCGGTGATGGCGCTCGGCCTCACCGGTGTAGCGGCCCCACTCGGCCTCGATGTCCTTGAGCACCTCGCGCTCGGCGTCGCTCAGCGGGGCGCCGCCGCCCAGGACCGGCGAGGTCGGGTTCTGGATCCCGAGCCCGGGGCCGTTGGGTGGATCGGCGCCGGGCACGTTGCCGGGCTGGCCCAGCGCGATGCCGGGCGCGGCGATGAACACGGCCAGCGCGGTCGCGACCATCCGGCGCCAGTGGCGGGGGCCGTTCATGGTGTCCCTCCCGCGGGTGGTGGCTCGAGTGGCGCCGGGGTCGGGGTCGGGACCAACTTCTTGGCTTCGACCTCCTTCTCGTCGCGGACCTCGCGGATCAGGTCGGCGAACTCGTCCTTGAGCTGCTTGATCTCGCGCGACTTGTCGAGGTTCAGCCGCTGCAGATCGTCGTCGGACTCTTCCTTCTGCGACCAGTTGACGTCGACGATGCCGACGTCGCTGCGCACCAGCACCTCGTAGAACTTCGTCTTCACGTCGCGGAACGCGTTGCCGAGCACCGTGCCGCCCAGCGCGCGCGATTCGGCCTCGTAGAGCAGGAACTCGCGCCGGTACGACGCCAGCTCGGCCTTCTCGTGCACCACCGTGTCGCGGACCTCGGCCAGCGCGAGCTCGACGATCTCGTCGATCGTGGTGTTGACGCCGTCGAGCGCCACGATCGTGACGTCGGCGCGGCGGATCAGATCGGCGATGCGATCGGCGCGCCGACGATCGTCCCCGCTGACGCCGGTGAGCAGGCTGGCGACCACCCGATGCTCGCTGGCCAGCGCCCCCCGCAGCTCGCCGCGAAGCTGGCGCGACGCCAGCGTGACGTCGTCTCCGGTGCCGGCCTGGTCGCGACCGAGCGTGATCTCGCGGCGGACGCCTTCCAGCTCGGCGTGCATGCCGTCGAGGTCGAGGTTGAGCTCGGTGATGACTCGCTGCGCCTCCAGCTTCTGGGTCTCCCACGCCGGCCGCTGGGCCGGATCCGTGGGCGCCGCCGAGTCCTTGAGGAACTTGTCGATGGCGACCACGGTGGCCTGGGTGGTGTCGATCGCGACCTGGATCTCGGAGGTCGAGCGCTCCAGCTCGTCGTACTCGGCGCGGGCCTTCTCGACCCGCTTGCCGTACGCCACCTCGGCGTCGGGCAGCGTGGCCAGCTTCTGGGTCAGCGCCTGGCGTGCGGCCACGGCACGGTCGGTGGTCGCCAGCTGGGCGCCGGAGACTCGACGTCGCGCCAGGCCGAGCTCCTCGTCGGCCAGCCGCTCGCGGATGCGCAGCAGATCCTCGAGGATCTCGGTCGATCGGCTGCGCTTGGTGGCCAGGCTGGGGAACACGTTGACGCGGTTGGGCGCCGACAGCGCGGCATCGAGGCGCTCGATGGTGCGCTCGGCCTCCTGGATCTCCTCCTGGATGGTCCCGAGGTCGATCTCGATCGTCATGACCCGACCGACGTCGGGCTCGTTGCGGATCCAGGCCGCGGCGATCTCCGGCATCGTGGCGTTGGTCTGGAAGGTCACCGAGGCGCGGCCGGTGATCTGGGCCAGGAACACCTGGGGGTCCTCGTTGGCGGCGACGATCTTGCTGAGCTCGTCGTGCGGCGGCTGGTACGTGTCGTGGGTGCCGTCGAAGATGTCGGTGGCCTTGAGATACTCCTCGGCGCCGCTGGAGGCGCCGGTGTCGAGGCCCAGCACGGTCTTCTCGTGGATGCTCTGCGCCTTGCGGACGCGGAGATTGCCCTCGAGGATGCGGACCGTGGGCAGCTTCTGCGAGGTCGGATCGGCGAGCGCGAGCAGCTCGAGCGCGCGCAGCGCCTTGTCGAACTGCTTGGCCTTGACGTAGACCCACGCCACCTCGTAGAGGGCGTCGGGAAACAGGTCGCTCTTGCGGTCGATGAGCAGGTAGGTGTCGACCGCCTTGGTCGGCTGATCGCGTTCGTAGTACAGGCGACCGAGCGCCAGCTGCGCCAGCTCCTGCACGCGGCGGTCGTCGTCGTTCTTCGGCTCGCGCTCGAGCAGCCCGTTCATGGCCTGGGTCGCCTTGCCGAGGTCCTTCTTGGCGACGTGCGCGGTGCCCAGGTAGTACTGGGCCTGGAAGCCGTACTCCGAGCTCGCCGGCACCTGCTGCAGCCAGGTGATGGCCTCGTCGTAGTTGCCGACGCTGAACGCGTACTTGCCGCGCACGTAGGGCACCGATGGCCGGCGCTGATCGCCGGGGATGCGATCGAGGTTGGCGAGCCACTCGTCGACGCCGTCCGACTCACCGAGGATGAGCGACAGCTCGATCAGGCGCTCGAGCGACTGCTGGTAGTACTTGCTCGACGGACCGACGTCCTTCACGAGCTGCGCGAAGTAGCTGCGGGCGCCGACGCGGTCGGTCTTCTGGAACAGCGACTCGGCCAGGTAGTACAGCGCGGTGTCGAAGTCGCGGCCGCGCTGATCTTGTGCCACGTAGTCGTAGAGCAGGAGCGCGGCGTTGTCGAAGTTGCCGACCCCGAACGCGACCTGGGCATCGATGAGCCGACGCGCCATGACGTCGGCCTTCTTCGGTTGCTTCGACGGCTTCTTGATGCCGGACCCCAGCTCGCGGGCCTCGGCCTCGTAGCCGACCAGCTTCTTGCTGGCGTCATCGAGGGCGTCAGCCGCCGCCGGACCAGCGGCGGCCGACACCGCCGCCGCGAGCAGGACTCGCAGGCGTTGCATGTCAGTTGTCCTTGGCACCAGTGCCGGCCGTGACCTTGAAGTCGATCGCCGGACGCTTGTCGAGCGGCGTCGTCGGACCGCCCTTCTCGAAGCCGACCGCCTCGATGCGCGTCGACTTGCCCTCGGCGGCGGTGAAGGTGTGGCTGGAGCGGACGGTGAACGTGTACTTGGTGAGGTACTTGAACACGCCGTAGCCGTGGCCCTTGTAGATGGCGAGCACGCTGACCGTGTGGCTGCCCGGCGAGATCGGGCCGGTGAGCACGTCGAACGACTTGGTCTTGTAGAGGTTCTGGTTGCCCTCGTCGGAGCGGGCGAAGATCTGCGTGCCGTCGAGCGCGTAGACCAGGCGGTTGAGCCGGAACGAGCTGCCCATCTTGTTGACGTGGACCAGCGTCGCCTGCGCGCCGACGCCGCCGCCGAGCACCGCCTCCTTGAGCTGCGTCGTGCGCGCCTTGGCGCGCCATGCGCGCTCCTTGAGCGCCTGGACGCGCTGCTCGAGTCGTCGCAGGCGCAGGTTGACGGGCATCTGTTCCGGATCGACCGGCTGGCCGTCGGCGTTGGTGGCCAGGGTCGGATCGGCGCCCGGCGCGGGGGTGCCGGGTGCCGGCGTGCCCGGCGACGGCGTTCCGGGCACCGGCGTCACCGGCGTGCCGCCGGGTGTGGCCGTACCCGGCAGCGGGGTCGGCGCCGGCGTGCCCGACGGCGCGGGCCCCGGCGTCGTCGGCAGCGGGGTCGCCGGCTTCGGCGTGGTCGGCGGCGTGGTCGCGCCGGGCTGCGCCATCGCCGAGGCGACGAGCGCGCAGATGACCGCAGGCAGGACGACGCGCGCACGGGCGCGCTGGTTGAACGAGGGTATGCGCATGACCTGAGCTCCCAGCCGGCGTGTCACCGGACTCGCGATCGGAGGCCGATGCCGGTGCAGTGGCGACCGACCATTATTCGAGTCGTATGGGGGAGTTGTAACACCCCGGGCGTGGTGGATCAAACCGCGCCAGCCCCCGGGTGTCGGCCGTCACGCTGGTTGTGAACCAGGCTTCACGAAAATCAGCCTCCAGAGGGCCTCGAGGACTCGCTCCACGCCCTCCCCGGTGGCGGCCGACATGGTGAACAGCTCGATGCCCCGCTTCGCAAACTGAGCCCGCAGCTCGTCGACCGTGCCGTGGCTGGTGCCGGCGTCGAGCTTGTTGAGCACCACCACCTGCGGCGTCATCGTCAGGCCGGGCGCGAAGCGCTTCAGCTCGGCGTTGATCACGTCGAAGTCGACCAGGGGCGCCCGATCGGGTCCGGTGGTGAAGGTGTCCTCCACGATGTGCAGCAGCGCCCGGCAGCGCTCGACGTGACGGAGGAACTGGTGGCCGAGGCCGGCGCCGTCGGCGGCACCTTCGATCAGACCGGGAATGTCGGCGACCACGAACGACCTCTCGTCCGACAGGCGGACGACACCGAGGTTGGGGACCAGGGTCGTGAATGGATAGTCGGCGACCTTGGGACGCGCCCGCGAGACCTTGCTGATGAAGGTCGACTTGCCGACGTTGGGGTAGCCGAGCAGCCCGACGTCGGCGAGCAGCTTGAGCTCGAGCGCCAGGGTGCGCTCGACCCCGAGCGTGCCCGGCTCGGCGGTGCGGGGCGCCTGGTTCCACGCGGTCTTGAAGTGGATGTTGCCGCGCCCGCCCTTGCCGCCCTGAGCGACCACGGCGCGCGCGCGGTCGGTCTCGAGGTCGGCGAGCAGGTCGCCGGTCCCCTGATCCCGGATGACGGTCCCGACCGGGACCCGCAACACCAGATCCTCGCCCGCGGCGCCGTACTGGTCCTGGTTCCGACCCGGCTCGCCGGACGGCGCCTTGTAGTGGCGCTGGTAGCGGAAATCGAGCAGCGTCGAGAGCTGATGATCGGCCACGAACACGACGCTGCCGCCGTCGCCGCCATCGCCGCCGCAGGGGCCGCCATGCGCGACCTTGGCCTCGCGCCGCATGGCCGCAGAGCCGTTGCCGCCGTCGCCGGCCTTGACGTATATGGTTGCCTCGTCGATGAAGTGCATGGCGACCGTCGAGCTGGACCCTTCGACTCGGCCCAGGGCCTCGCTCAGGGTGAGCGGGTGGATTCGTGAGCCTGGGCGGGTGGATTCGTGCGCGGGTGGATTCGTGCGCGGGTGGATTCGTGAGCCTGAGTAATGGCTGACGCGAGCTCCGGGTCAAGGGCCGCTGCAGCCTGGATCGGCACCGTGGGCCGGGCCGCTGCAGCCTGGATCGGCACCGTGGGCCGGCCGGTGCTGGCGCGCGCCACGCCGACCTGGGCCGGGGTCGCGATCCTCGCCGGGGTGGTGATGGGTGGCAACGGCCTGGCGCCGGCGGACGTGGTGGCGCTGGCGTCGTCGTCGTGGCGGGCGGTGGCGGTGCTGGGCACGGCGTGGCTGCTGCTCTCGTCCGCCGCGGTGCGGGTCGGGTTCGACGCCGACGGAGCGCCGTACCTGCGCTCGCTGCCGGGCGGTCCGGCGTTCGAACGCACGACGGTCGTGCTGGCGGCCGCGGCGGTTCACCTGCCGTGGGCGGCGCTGTGGTTCGCGGGCGGCGGCGTCGCGCCGGGCGCCGCCGCGTGGACCGCCATGACGGCGGCGTCCCTCGCGGTGGTCGCGCTGGCAGGACGACTGGACCGCGCGCCGGCGACGCCGCGCTGGCGGGGGCCGATCGCGGCGCTGGCCGGCGTACACGCGCGCAGCCTGGCGCGCCGTCGCCTGTCGGCGCTCGCCGCCGGTGCGGGCATGGCGGCGCTCGGCGGCGCGTTCGCGGCGCTGGTGATCGGCCACGAGGCTCGCGACGCCCGGGACGCGATCGTGATCGCCGGCGCGGTGGCGTCGATCGGGCTCGCCGCCGCGCTGGTCGCCGGCACCGCGGCGGTTGCCGAGAGCGATCGGCAGCTCGACTGGCTGGCCCACGCCGCCGCCATCTCGCCGGCCAGCCGACGCCTGGGGCTGGCGCTGGTCCTCGCCGGCCTCGGGATCGGCGCCGGCGCGATCGCCACGCTGGCCGCCGCCGCGGTCACGCCGCTCGGCGCAACGACGCTGGTCGCGGTGGCCGGTACCCATGCGCTGGTCGGGCTGGGCGCCGGGCTGGCCGCGGTCGAGGTCGGCGTCCGCGCCCGGCGCGCCGATGGCGTCGATGGAACCCGGGTCGCGATCGGCCTGCTGCTGGTTGGCGTCGTCGGGCTGGTGACCATCGGCATCTTCCACGCGATCGGCGTGGCGGCGTTCGTCGCGGTCGGCGCCGGCGCCGCCGCAGGTGGCGCGAGGCCGGCGTGAGCGCGCCGATCATCGAGGTGCGCAAGCTCGGCAAGCGGCGCGGCGGCCGCTGGGTCGTCGACGGGGTCTCGTTCGTCGTCGGCGGCGGCGAGGTGGTGGCGCTGGTCGGCCCCAACGGGGCCGGCAAGAGCACGATCCTGGCCGTGGTCGCGGGCGCGCTGGCGCCCGATCGAGGCTGGGTGACGATCGCCGGCGTCTCGTCGGGCCGGCGGCGCCAGCTCGGCTACGTGCCCGAGGCAGCCGACCCTCCGGGCCATCTCACCGGCGGCGAGTTGCTCGCGCTGGCGGGCGGGCTGCGCGGCGCCCCGCCGCTCGGTGACGCGATCCGCGCCCGGCTCGGCGTCGATACGCTCGCCGCACACCGCATCGACCGCATGTCGCTCGGCCAGCGCCGCCGGGTCTGCCTCGCGGCCGCCGTGGTCGGCGACCCGCCGGCGCTCGTCCTCGACGAACCCGACAATGGCCTCGATGCCGACGGCCTCGACGCGCTCGTCGAGCTGATCGATGCCGCCACCGGCCGCGGCGCCGCAGTGCTGGTCGCGACCCACGATCCGGCGGTGCGGGCGCGCCTCCGCGCGCGCGAGCTACTCCTCGCTACTCCGTGACCACCGACCGCGCCTGCACCGAGAACCCGATCGACAGCCGGTCGGCATCTCCGTCGCCATCGGTGTCGACGTCGGCGCCCAGCAACGTCGCCACCGCCGGGGATGCGCGCAGCTCGGGCACCGTGATCACGCCGTCGTGATCGCGGTCGATGCTGGCCGCAAAGCGCGAACCGCCTTCGAGCTCGGCGGTCAAGAACGCCGCCGCCGGGGCCAGGGCGTCGTCACCGAGCTCGACCGCGAGCCCGATCGTGAGCGTCACATCGTCATCGGTTCCCTCCCGCGCTGCGACGGTGAGGGCCAGGCCGGCTTCCCATGCAGCGTCGTCCGCCAGCGCGAGCAACCCGCCGCCGTCGGCGAAGTACCCGACCGGGACCAGGCCGACGCCGTCGGCCGCCACGCTGCCGTCGCCGCTGGCAGGCATGCCGTCGTCGACGATCTCGGGGCGACCGTCGCGGTCGGCGTCGATGCCGCGCGCCAGCCGCGCCCGCCAGTCGCGCTCGCCCTCGCAGCGATCGACAAGGGCCAGCCACTGAACGTCTCGTTCACCGAGCCGCTCGGTCAGCCAGAGCTCCGGATCCCAGCCGGCGTAGACCGCCGCCAGTGCCGCGCTCAGCGCACCGAGCTGGTTGTCGACCACGCGGTCGCCATCCAGATCGAATCCGAGCGCCGCCGCCTCGCCGCCCGACCGCGGCAGGTGGATGGAGCTGACGCGGAGCGCTTCCGTGGAACACGGCCCGCTCTGGCCGGCGGCTGCTGGCGACTCGGAGCAGGCCAGGAGAGGAAGTGCGAGGGAGGGAAGAAGGAGGAGGCGAACCCACATAGGTACACCTATACCCCCACAGGTCGGACCAGTCAACCAATATTCGTACCGGTAGCCGAGCCGAGCCCGAGCCCGACTCCGAGCACGGGCATGATCTGCCACAGCCTCGCGCAGCATCAGCTATGTTCGCCGCCATGCGGCGCTACCGTCGTAATCCGCAGACCGCGGGGCGAGTGATCGACGGCCAGGCCTTCGTGGTCACGGCGGACGACAACAAGCTTCATACGCTCAACGACGCGGCGACCCATCTATGGAAGCTGTCGGCGGACGGGCTGTCAGCGGACACCGCGGCGGGGGCGCTCTGCGCCGAATACGAGGTCGACGAGGCGACGGCGCGGCTCGACGCGGAGAGGTGCCTCGAGGATCTCGTCGCGCGCCAGATCCTGGTCGTCGATCAGGCATGACGCGGCAACCGTGGCGCGAGGTCGCCGCCGGCTACGACGCCGGAGCCATAGGGTACGACGCCCGCCACGACGGCCGCCGTGATCGTGCCCACGCCCGGCGGATCGAACGGCCGATGCTCGACGCCGCGCAGGGCGCGACGCGCGTGCTCGAGCTTGGCGTCGGCACCGGGCGGGTGCTGGCGCAGGTCGCGGCGCCGGTACGCATCGGCGTCGATGTCGCGGCCAGGATGCTCGACGTGGCCGCCGGCAAGGGCCTGGCGGTCGTGCGCGCCGATGCTCACCGGTTGCCGTTCGCGGCCCGCAGCTTCGACGCGGTCCTCGCCGGCGGCGGCGTGTTTCGCTACCTCGACGCCGCAACCGCGCTCGCCGAGGTCGCACGGGTCCTGGTCGGTGGCGGAATCCTCGCCATCCACCAGTTCGGGGCCCGCACATGGGGCCTGCGCGGCGCGCGACGACCAGACCCGCGGGTGCGCGAGCTGGACCGCGTCGAAGATCTCACCGGTACGGCGACCGCGGTGGGTTTCGCGGTCGAGCGCGTCGTGCGATGGCGCACCATCCGCTTGCCACCATTTCTGGTGGAGATCCCGCCCTGGCTCGACCGACACAGCTCGATCCAGCTATGGAGCCAGGTGGTCGTGGTCATGCGCGGGGCGTGAACGCGGTAGGGTCGGCGGCGCACAGACCACCATGGCCGAGGTTCGTTTCCACATCGCCGGGTTGCCGGTCGCCGTCCGGGCGACCGACAACAGCCAGATCGCCGACCTGGCGGCCGTGTATCACCGCTTCCCGACCACGGCGCCGCCGGCCCTGACCATCGACGTCGAGCGGGTGACCGGATTCGATCGAGAGCGCGGCGCGGAGTACCCGGGCTTCCGCCGCCTCCTCGGCGCCGGCCAGACGTTGCGGGTCGAGCGCTTCGATGCGGAGGGAGAGGTCGACACCGGTGAGCTGCCGCTGTCGGCCCGCTTCCGCGTCGGCCCGAGCGCCAACAGCCTCGAGGCATGCGTGCGAATCGCCGCCTCGGTCGCGCTGGCGCGACACGGTGCGCTCATCCTGCACGCGTCGGCGATCGAGACTGCTGGCAAGGCGCTCGTGTTCACCGGCGTGAGTGGCGCCGGCAAGAGCACGATCTCGGCGCTGCTCGACCGACCGCCGGCGCGCAAGATCGGCGACGAGCTCATCGTGCTGCGCCGCGACGGTGGACGGTGGACGGTGTACGTGCCGCCGTACCTGGGACCGCCCGGGATCGAGCACGGGGCCAGCGCTCCGCTCGACGCGATCCACTTTCTCGTCCAGGCGCTCCACCACGCCCGCGACCCGATGGCGCCGGCGGCGGCCGTGCGCGAGTTGCTCCGCCACGTGCTCATCTACGTCGCCGAGCCGCGAACCGCCGAGCACATCCTCGGCCTGGTCGCGGACGTCACGAGCCAGGTGCCGTGTTACCGGCTCGAGTTCCGCAGGGATCCTGACGTCGCGAGCGTGCTCGGAATCGCGTATCCTCGCGAGGCTTCCCTATGAAACCGATCCGAGGCGCCGCCGACCTGCTCGCCGCCCGCGCCCAGCGCGAGGGTCGGCCGGTCACGGTCACGTTCCAGGTCACCGACCGCTGCAACTACGAGTGCGTGCACTGCTATCAGGAGCACCGCGACACCACCGCCGCCAAGCGCGATGAGCTGAGCACCGCCGAGATCGTGCGCATCCTCGACGAGCTGGCGGAGGCGGGGGTCCTGTTCCTGACCATCATGGGCGGCGAGGTCTTCGTGCGCCGCGACGCCGACGAGATCCTCGCTGCCGCGCACGAACGCGGCTTCGCGCTCAAGCTGCTCAGCACCGGCCACCACATCAATGACCAGCGCGCCGATCTGCTCGCCACCCTGCGGCCGCTGCAGGTCGAGATGTCGCTCTATTCGGCCCGCCACCAGGCCCACGAGCTGGTGACGCGCAGCCCGGGCTCGTGGCAGCGCACCATCGCGGCCGCGCGGCGCCTGATCGCGCGCAAGGTGCCGGTGGTGCTCAAGGCGCCGGTGATGGAAGCCAACCTCGACGACCTCGAGGACATGGCGCGGCTGGCGCGCGACCTCGGCGCCGAGTACCAGTTCGATCCCAAGATCACGGCGATGGAGACCGGCGAGAAGGCCCCGATGGCGCTGCGCATGAAGGCCGACTCGCTGGCCCGCTTCTATCAGGGTCCGATGAGCGGCTACCTGGCGGCTACCTACGCGGCGGGCACGCCGGCGGCGCTCTCGGTGGCCGGCGGCGACGACGTACGACCGCTCCACCACACACCCTGCCGCGCCGGGCAGCAGTCGCTGTCGATCACGCCCTACGGCGAGGTCTGGCCGTGCAACGCGCTGCCGATGCCGTGCGGCAACCTCCGCGAGCAGTCGTTCGCGTCGATCTGGAACGGGTCGAACGAGCTCGCCGAGATCCGCGACCTGCGCTGGGCCAAGCTCGCCGAGTGCAACGTCTGCGAGCTGCGCTCGTACTGCCAGCGCTGCCATGGCATGGCGCTGGTCGAGCAGGGCACGGTCCGCGGCCCGTCGCTCGAGGCCTGTCGCCACGCGGTCGCGGTGCGCGACCAGCTCCGTGACCGCGGGCTGGTGCCCGCCACCGACGTCGCGATGCCGCCGACGTGGGATCGTGTCGATCTTGACGGCCAGCACTCTCTCGGGCGTGTGGACGGCAAGCGCCGCCCGCTCGGCCTGCGCATCCTGTCGTAGCTGTATTCGCGTCTCCTTGCGTCGTTCGAATCTTCGAGGATACCTACATGATCATCACGATCCTTCGCCGGGGAACGAAGGCCCTGGCGGCTTGCTGTTCACTCGCGGTCCTGGTTGCCGGCTGCGGCGAGAGCATCATCTGCCAGTCCGAGGTGCTGGTCGCCATCGTCGAACCGGCCGAGCTGATCACCGATGATCTGAGCGCGGCAGCCGACGGCGTGCAGACCGACGTCCGGGTCCGGACCACGTTCGGCCGCGGCGTGGAGCTGACCCTCACCATCGAGGACGACGCCGGCATGGTCCTGGCCACGACGACCGCGCTGACCGACACCCAGGGCAACGCCATCTTCGAAGAGGTCACGATCCCGCCCGGCGGCGCCGATCTGCGGGTGGTCGGCGACGCCGGCGAATGCGGACGCGACGAGGATCTCAAGCACGTCGAGGTGGTCGCCGGAGCCGACTGTGTGCTCGGGTTCGCGACCGCCCCCGAGCCGAGCGCGTTCTACGCCCCGCTCGACGTCTTCAACGGCGACGCCGATGGCAACGCCGCGGTGCCGGGCTTCCAGGGCGACATCATCGTGACCACGTCGCCCGGCCATGAAGTGAAGCTGTTCCTGTCGGGCCCGGGCGCGGTCGAGACCCAGGTCGGGACCGGCATCGCCAACGACACCGGCGAGCTGCGCCTGGCCATGAGCCTGCCCGAAGGCCAGGACAACCTGCGGGTCGCCTGTGCCGGCCCGGGCGGCGTGGGATCGCGATCGTCGGGGGTCACCTCGGTGTTCGTCGATACGGTCGCACCGGTGTGCACCATCTCGTCGCCGGTGCCCGGCACCAGCCTGACCCCGAGCCTCGACGACGACATGACGATCGCCAACGGCATCCAGCTCGAGCTGACCGGCCACGCCGCGGGTGGCGACACCGCCAGCGAGGGCGCGCGCTTCGTCATCACGGCACCCGGCGGCGGCATCACCACGCTGACCGGCACCGCGATCAGCGCTGGCGGCGACTCGACCGCCGACGCCTCGTTCAATCCGACCACTCCGCCCGCCGATTTCGACGTCGCGTTCTCGACCATCGATCACGCCGGCAACCCGTGCACCCGGACCGAGACCTTCCGGGTCGTCTACGACGGCTGCCCGATCGTCGTCACCGCGCCGATCACCACCGTCACCACCGACGCCGATGGCAACGCCGGCAATGGCGCGCAGGTCGACGTCGTCCTCGATGTCGCCGATGCCTGCATCGGTCGCACGGTCACCTCCGACTGCGGCAGCAACGACATCGGTGGCACGGTCGGCGCCCTTGGCGTGACCACGCTGCGCGCCGATGTCTGCGGCGGCGTGCCGTGCGAATCGGCCGAGCTGTGCACGGTGCGAGTCACCAGCGCTGACGGCATCGAGACCACCGCCGGCGTGAACCTCCGGTTCGACAACCAGCCCCCGAGCGTTGCGGTGCAGGTCTCGCAGCCGGCCGGGATCGCGTGTGGCGGCACCGTCACGCCGGCCCAGGACATCGACGGCGGGCTGGCCGGCACCCAGATCCGGATGAGCGTGGTGTCGCCGCAGGCCGCCGACCGCCGGCTCCGGTTGACCAACTCGGGCGGAACCAACAACTTCGACGCCAATGGTGCCGGTGGCGAGGTCGTGGTCACGGTCTTGAACGGCAGCAACGACTTCGTCGGCACCGCCACCGACGCCGCCGGCAACACGGCGATGACCGCGGCGTGCCGGATCTCGCTCGCCGACATCTCGGTCAACTTCACCGGTTCGCCCGCCGACGGTGGCGTCGGTGGCAGCGACGGCACGGTGGCGGCCGGCAACCTCACCTTCACGCTCACCGGGACGGTCTCGGTGCTCGGGGCGACGGTGACGATCGCGGTCGACGGGGGCGCCGCGGTTCCCGCGGTCGTCACCGGTACCTCGTGGAGCTTGGTCATGACGCTCGCCGGCCGGGTCGCCCCGTACGCGATCCTCGCCAGCGCCACGGCGGGTCCGCAGGTCGGCTCGGGGGCGCTCAGCCTGGTCGTCGATCTGTCGCCGCCACCGGTCGTCACCGGGCTGACGGCGGTGGCCGACACCAGGCACTCGATCCGGCTCCAGTTCACGGCCCCCAGCGATGGTGGCGCGGCCGCAGCGTCGTACCGGATCAGGTTCGCCACGGTCGCGCTCACCGACGGCAACTTCGACACCACGGGCCTGGCGTTCGCCAGCCCGGTCCCCGGCGCGCCGGGGAGCGCCGAGACCGTGCGCGTCCGACCGCTGCGGACCGGCACCGCCTTCTGGATCGGCGTCGCGGCGGTCGACGCGGCCGGCAACCGCTCGGTGGCCCAGATCGCCGGCCCCTTGACGCCGCGCTTCGACCAGACCGCCGCCTATGCGGCCCCCAACACCACCGGCAACGCGCAGCTCGGTTACGCCATCGCGCGCGGACGCTTCAACGACGACGCGTTCGACGACGTCGCCATCGCGGCGCCGTTCACCACCGCCGGCGGCGTCAATGGCGCCGGTGAGGTCTACGTTTACTTCGGCTCGGCCGCCGGACTCGCGTCCGCACCCGCCGTGACGATCCGCGGCACCGTCGTCGGCGGACAGCTCGGCTTCTCGCTGGCAGCGGTCCGCTGGAGCAGCGGCACCCGTGACGATCTGGCGATCGGCGCCCCGTTCGCGGCCACGGTCTACGTGTTCAACGGCGGCGCCGCATTCCCGGCCGGAACGGTGGCGGCCACCACGGCTCCGCGGCGGATCAACGTCGCGGCCGGAGCCAGCTGGTTCTCGGGCAGCGGGTTCGGCTGGTCGCTCGCGGCCGCGGATCACGACGGTGATGGCACCGACGATCTGGTCGCCACGGCCGTGTTCGGCGGGGGTGGCGTGGCCGGAGCCGCGGTCGTGTTCTACGGCGGAACGGTCCCGAGCGGGATCGTCGCCATCTCGGATGTCAGCGCGGCGGGCAGCGGCACGGCGGTGATGAGGATGTACGAGCAGCCGCTGGGGTTCTTCGGTGGATATCTCCACAATCTCGGCCCGACCCAGGGCAGCAGCGACGTCACCGACGATCTCGGCGTGTCGTCGTACGAGGACTTTGTTGCAGGGGCCGAGGTGTTCGTATTCCGGTCGACATCGGGACGCCCCGCTGCGCCCGGCGTGACCAGGGAGCCGTTCACCGTGGGTCGCGACGTCCGCATCCAGTACGTGACGCCCGATGCCCTGCTCGAGTGGGGCGTGACGATGGGCTCGATCTCGGATCAGAACGGTGATGGCGCACGGGACATCGTGATCGGCGACTTCCGCGCTGGCGACGGACTCGCCGACGCTGGCGTCGTGTTCGTCATCGATGGCGATACCATCGGAGTCGCCGGGGTCGCGGCGACCAACGTGCCTGGTGTCGCGCTGGTCACGTTGCAGGAGACGACGGCTCAGCGCCAGTTCGGCATGTCGGTCGTCAACAACGCCACCAGCGCGAACCCCGACGTCGATGGCGACGGGAACGAGGACCTGGTCGTGGGTGGCCGGGCCTCCGGGACCACGCAGTCCCAGCTCCAGGTCTGGTTCGGTCCCTTGACGCCCGGCGTCGAGAGCCCGCCGGCGCCCGACCACACCATCGACGGGCCGGTGGGATGGAACAGCACCACGCCGACCAACGGCGGCAGTGCGATCGTGGCGATCTGGGCCGGTGACGTGAACGGTGACGGCCTGGATGACATCTGTTGGGCAGACCAGACCACCGCCGGCCTGGATGGCAGCTTCCAGGTGCTGTGGGACGACGGCAACTGATCTGCTAAAGTGGAGCACCCATGAGCGAACCGCAGAAGGATCCCCCGCCCGAGCCACGGCCACGCAAGCCGTACGAGGCGCCGGCGGTGATCTCCGACGAGGTCTTCGAGACGCTGGCCCTGTCGTGCGCCAAGGCCAACCAGTTCGTGTGCCCCGGTGGCAACCCCGACCGATCCTGAGCTGCTCGGTTCGGCAGGCAGCGCCGGTGCTCTGACGGGTGCCGGCGTCGTCATTCCGGACCCGTACCGGCCCGACCCACGCGAGTCGTCGATGATGGCCTACCTGTTCCCCGGCCACGCGTTGCCCCCGGCGGTGCGGGCGCGCATCGAGCTGTTGCGCGACCGGGCATCCAGCCCTGCGGGTTGGGTGGTCACCTGCGGCGGGTCGTCCATGGAGCCGGTGCTCCGCCGCGGCGAGCGGGTCGCGATCCGGGCGCAGCCGCCACGGCGCGGCGCAGTCGCCGCGTTCGTGACCAGCCGCGGCGACCTCGAGCTACACCGCCTGGTGGCGGCGGCGCCCGGCGGCTGGTGGGCGCACCTGGGCGACAACCAGGTCGATCCAGCCCCCGGGCTGGTCCATACATCGCAGATCGTCGGCGTGGCCGCGCTGCCGGTGCGCGTGCCGCACGCCGTCGAGCGGGCCCGCGCCCTGGCCCGCTTCGCCCACGCCGCTGCCCGCGTCACGCTGCACCACCTGCGCGCGCGCTAGCCTGCAGGTCGCAGGCTAGATTTCTGCGCTCACCGCATGCGAGTCAGATCGCCACCGAACCGAGCGCGAGCACGCGAGCCTCGACCTCACGCGCAACGCGGATCACCGCCACCACGAGGGCGAGATCGATGTCGGCGGTGCCCTCGTACTCGGCGAGGTTTCTCTTCTTGTGGGCCTCATCGAGCACGCGCCATTGTGCGGCCGGCAGCCCCACGGTGTGAGCGAGACACTGGAACACCGCGTAGCGGTTCTCGGAGCGATATCCCCGGGCCCGCAGCGCTGCGAGCGAGAACGCGTGCGCCGCGTTGTAAGCGAGGTCGCGATCGCGACGAGGTTATCGAGTGGCGACGGCATCTTCGCTTCCCAGGAGCACGACGTGTTTGCCGGTCAGCAGCTTGGTCAGGAAGGGCTGGCGCGCCTTCCTGCGACGCTGGAACTCGTCCGCTGTGTAGACGGTCGGGCTGACACGACGACCGAGTCGAGCCTCTGCGGGCTGCAGTGCCGCGAACACGTCCTCGAGCGTGAGGTCGTCGGCCACCAGCAGGACGTCGATATCACTGGTCGCGCGGTCGGTCTCCTTCGCCACGGAGCCATAGAGGACTGCAAACTGGAGCACCGCGGAGATCGGCGCCAGGGCGGTGCGGAGCACATCCGCGATGCCCGCGGTCTTCTCGACGATGTCACGCAGTTGCTCGTAGATCGGCGACTCATGATTGGCGCCGTACAGCTTCTGCCGCCCGACCAGCGTCACCGTCACCAGGCCGCTCGCGACGAATCGATCGAGCTCTCGTTGCACGGCGCCGGAGCCTGACCGGGCCAGCCCGATCAACTCCATCGTGGCAAACCTCCGGTCGGGCTGGCCGAACAAGAGCGCCATCACGCGTTGCTTGGTCCGCGAGAACAGCGCGTCTGCCATCGCCATGCCCTGTATACCCACAATGGGTATTGTACTACCCATTATGGGTATATGCTAGCCGCGGTAGAAGCGGCGGATCGCGTCGACGATCGCGGCTGGCGCCGACGCCGGCAGGGCCGGGTGGATCGGCAGCGCCAGCACCTCGGCACATGCCGCCTCGGCCTTCGGGCACGCGCCGGCGCGGTACGCCACCGCGGCCAGGGCCGGCGCCTGGTGGAGCGGCGACGGGTAGTACACCTCGGTGCCGATGCCGGCGGCGGTGAGCTGCGCACGCAGGCGATCGCGGGCCGGCACCCGGATCACGAACTGGTGGTAGACGTGGGCCGGTTCGTCGGGGGGCAGGCGAACGTCGTCGAGGCCGGCGGCGGCGAACGCGGCCCGATACTGCGCCGCGTGGGCGCGACGGGCCGACGTCCAGCCGGCCAGGTGCGGCAGCTTGGCGGCGAGCACGGCGGCCTGGATGGCGTCGAGGCGGAAGTTGCCGCCGATCACGACGTGGTGGTACTTGGGACGCGCCCCGTGGCCACGGACCAGCGCGAGCCGGTCGGCGAGCGCTTCGTCATCGGTGAGGACGGCCCCGGCGTCGCCGACGGCGCCCAGGTTCTTGGTCGGAAAGAACGACAGCGCCGCCGCAACGCCACGAAGCGGCCCGGCGCCGATCGACTGCGCCGCGTCCTCGACCACCGGGGCGGGCACGTCGGGATGGCGGGCCGGCAAGCCGAACAGGTGAACCGGCAACACCGCCGCGGTCAACGCGCTGACCGCGGCCTGGGCGGCGGCCGGATCGAGGGTGAGCCGGTCGTCGACATCGGCGAACACGGGCACCGCCCCCAGCCGCACGATCGCGCCGACGGTGGCGAAGAACGTCAGCGGCGTGGTCACCACCTCGGCACCATGGCGCCAGCCGAGCGCCATCCCGATCGCCAGCAGGGCGTCGGTGCCCGAGCTGGTGCCGATCGCGAAGCGCGCGCCGGTGGCGGCGGCCAGCGCGCGCTCGAAGCCCACCACCTCGTCACCGCCGACGAAGACGCCGCTGTCGAGCACCCGGGCGATGGCGCGGTCGACGTCGGCGCGCACCGGCGCCAGCTCGGCCACCATGTCGAAGAACGGGATGCGCACGTCGCCTGGACGCCCGGTCAGGCGAGGGTCACGACATCGTCGAGCTGCGGGATCGCGGTGGTGGCCCCGAAGCGGTCGCGCAGCAGCCGCGCGTACACGTCGCGACTCTCGTCCTCGCCGTGGGTCACGAACGTGGTGCCGCCCGCCTTGCGCGGCAGCGTGCTGTACCAGGTCGCCAGGCCGTCCTGATCGGCGTGCGCCGAGAAGCCAGAGATGCGGGTCACCCGCGCCTGCACCGGCACCTGCCGGTTGTCGATCCACACTTCCTTGGCGCCGTCCTCGAGCGCGCGGCCGAGCGTGCGCGCGCCCTGGTAGCCGACCAGCACCACGTCGGTGCGCGGATCGTCGAGGTTCTCGGCCAGGTGGCGGCGGATCCGGCCGCCGTTGCACATGCCCGACCCGGCGATGATGATCGCCGCGCCGCGCAGATCCGACACCCGCGATGACTGCCGGCCGTCGCGGGCACCCATGAACGAGTCCATGTCGAGCGGATGGTCGCCGCGCGCCAGCTGCTCGTGAGCGGCCTCGTCGTAGCAGCCCTTGTGGCGGCGGTAGACCTCGGTCGCCGACAAGGACAGCGGACCGTCGACGACCACCGGGATACGGCCGACCTCGCCGGCCTGGATCATCTGGTCGAGCTCGAACAGGATCTCCTGGGTGCGACCGATCGCGAACGCCGGGATGAGCACCTTGCCGCCGTCGAGGAGCGCGCGCTGGATGACGTCGCGGAAGGTGTCGCGAGCCGCCGCGCGATCGGGGTGGTTGCGGTTGCCGTAGGTCGACTCGGTGACCACCCAGTCGACCGCGGCCTCGGGTGCCCAGGTCGAGGTCGGGTCGCGGATGATCGGCGAACCGACCACGCCGATGTCGCCGGAGAACAGGATCGCGCGCTCGCCGCCATCGTCCCACGACACCCGCACGTGGCTCGAGCCGAGGATGTGGCCGGCGTCGAACAGCTCGACGGTGAACGGCCCGATGTCCTGCCGCTTGCCGTAGCCGGGGTGCCGCTTCATGCGGCCGCGGATCCGCTCGACCGCGGCGCGGTCGTAGATCGGCGGCCCAGGCGAGTGGGCGGCGATCTTGGCGGTGTCCTCCATGATCAGGGTCGCGATATCGAGGGTGGCCGAGTGGCCCCAGACCGGGCCGTCGAAACCGTTGTCGCCGAGCAGTGGCACCCGCCCGCAGTGGTCGAGATGGCCATGGGTCAGCACCACCGCCGTCACCCGGGTCGGGTCGAACGGCCACGGCCGCCGGTTGAGCTCGTCGGCGATCTGGCCGCCCTGGAAGGTGCCGCAGTCGATCACCAGCGAGGTGCCGTCGAAGGTCAGGTGGTAGCAGCTTCCGGTGACGCCGCCGACGGCACCCGCGAACATGAGCTGTGCTGGCACCGCGGCATCGTACGCCTCCCTCGCGGCGTGGTCACTCCGCGCCGCCCGACGTAGCCGCCCGCGCCGCGGTCAGATCGGTTCGGCGGCGTCGGCGTAGAGCGCGTCGACATCGAGGCAGACGCCGACGGCGACGAGCTCGAGCCGCTCGCCGATGCCGACCAGCGCGCGCGCCCACGCGCCATCGTCGTCGCGACTCCACAGCTCCAGCTCACGGCGGTCGTGGGCGACCAGGAGGCACGCGCGCAGGGTCGGGATCCGTTTGTAGTGCTCGAGCTTCTCACCGCGATCGTACGCTTGCGTGCTGGGGCTCAGCACCTCGACCACGACGACCGGGTTGATGATCGTGTGATCGTCCTCGGGATCGCGCTGCCACGGCCCGCACACCACGACCACGTCAGGATAGGTCGCGAGGCCAGTCTCGGTCACGCGCACGCGCAGATCCGACATGTGCACGCGGGCCGCCGCGGACCTGGTTTGACAGGTGGGTCGTGATGCTCGCGATCAGCGCCGAGTGCTCGGGGCTGCCGCCCGCCATCGCATAGATCTGACCGTGGAGGTATTCGTGCCGGGTGTTGCTAACGCGCTCGTGAGCGACGTACTCGTGGAACGAATATCGAACCGCGTGACCGTGCCCTGGCATTGGGCCCAGGGTAGCAGGCGCCGGACGGGTCGGAGGCTTGCGGGCAGTGCCGACCGCGGTCAGCAGGCGGGACCGGATTCCTCGCGATCGTGCACACCGCGGTGGGCACGCTGCACTGCGTCTGGGCGGGCGACCCACCCTCGCACCGTCGCAACTCGCTGGCCGGACACGCGATTCCACCGCCCTACATGAGTGCCGAACGTGGGTGGCACGCCGGCTGCTCTGGTAGCCAGCAACCGGCCCGTCACACCGCCATCGGCCGGCACTGCGAGGACCTCATGGATCGTCGCCACGGTATCGGTGCGCTCTGCGCGCTCCCGCTTGCGCTCGTGCTCGGCCCGGCCTGCGCCACCGACGTGCTGATCGAGGACGGCCTCAACCCGGTGATCGTCACCGCGCTCGACCGCTCGTACGCCGACGCCGCCCGCGAGACCGGGGTGCCGGTCGACCTGCTCAAGGCGATCGGCTTCGTCGAGACCCGGTGGCAGATGGTGACGGCCGAGGAGGAACACGACGGCGCCATGCCGACGGTCGGGCTCATGGGCCTGCGACCGGAGGTCGCCGATCGCGCCGCGACCCTGGCCGGGGTTGGCCGCGACGAGCTCGCGGTCGACCACGAGGCCAACATCCGCGCCGCCGCGCACCTGATCGCCGACGAGGCGCGGGCGCAAGGGGTGAGCGGCAGCGACCTGGTGCAGTGGGTGCCGGTGGTCGAGGCGTGGAGCGGCATCGTCGACGACGAGGCCCGCGCCCACTACGTCGGCGACGACGTCTACCGCGTGCTGCGCGACGGCGCCGAGGAGCGCACCGAGGGCGGCGAGCTGATCGCCTCCCTGCTGCCCAACAAGGATCTCCGTCCTTCGTCGGCGGCGCCGGTCGAGAAGTCGGCCGACTACGGTCCCGCGATCTGGCGGCCGTCGCCGAACCACGGCGCGCGGCCGTCGGGCTCGGTCCCGACGATGGTCGTCATCCACACCTGCGAGGGCGGCTACGCCGGCTGCTGGGGCTGGCTCAAGAATCCGTCATCGGGCGTGAGCGCGCACTACGTCGTCAACGAATCGGGCTCCGAGGTGACGCAGCTGGTCCTCGAGTCGCGGCGCGCGTACCACATCGCGGCGACCTACAAGTGCAGCCTCAACGGCAACGTGGACTGCGGCAAGAACGGCCAGGGCAGCAACAACTTCACGGTCGGCATCGAGCACGGCGGCTACGGCTCGCAGGCCTCGTGGTCGAACGGCCTCATCGAGACCTCGGCCAAGCTGACCTGCGACATCACGAAGAGCCACGGCATCCCGCGCGACCGCAACCACATCGTCGGCCACGGCCAGCTGCAGCCGTACAACCGCAGTGATCCGGGCCCCAACTGGCCGTGGGCGCACTACATCGATCGAGTCCGCGATCACTGCGCCACCGCGACCCCGCCGCCGCCCAACCCGCCGCCCGATCAGCCGCCGCCGCCGCCGCCGCCGTCGCAGATCGTCATCGACTCCAACAGCGCCAACAACAACGCGACCGTCGCGCGCATCGAGATGACCGGCACCTGGACCTCGGCCAGCTCGACGCCGGGCTACTACGGCTCCGGCTACTGGCAGGGCGCCACGTCGGAGACCTCGGCCCCGGCGACGTTCTGGTTCTACCTGGCCGCGCCGCAGAGCCGCGCCGTGGACGCCTGGTGGACCACCGGCTCGAACCGGCTGACCAGCGCGACGTTCATCGCCTACAACGCCGCCGGCACCGAGGTCGGTCGGGCGAGCAAGAACCAGGCGACGGACGGCAGCCAGTGGGTGCCGCTCGGCACCTACGCGTTCACCACCGGCTGGAACAAGGTCGCGCTGTCGCGCTGGGCGGCCCCGGGGAAGGTCGTGATCGCTGACGCCGTTCGCGTGCGCTGAGCGCGGCCGCGGCTCAGATGCAGCCGGCGGCGGTGCCCATCGTCGTGCAGGTGTAGCTGGCCCGACACGTGCCCTGCGCCGCGCCGGTACAGCGGTCGACGCAGTAGGGGGTATCGGTTCCGGGCGGGTCGAAGCAGAGGCTGGATCCGCCAGAACAACCGGTGCCGTTGGTGGCGTTGCAACCCGCCTGCAGCGTGCAGTAACCGCCCGGGAAACCGGCGCCGGTCCGGCAGTCCCAGAGGCCCGGATCCCCGCAATCGACGTCGGCCGCGCACGCGTCGCCCGCCTGCGGATGGCGACAATGGCGGCCGGTCGCGCCACCGGCGTCGAAGCACTTGTAGCCCTCCGCCGTGCGGCAGTTCGCGTCGGTCACGCACTGATCGAGGCAGCCGGCGCCGGCGCTGACGAATCCGGGACTGGCGCAGTGTCCATCACCACCCGCCGTGCAGGTGGCGTCGTTGCCGATCGTGCAGCCGATCTGGATGCACTGGCCGCCCGGGTGCTCGGCGGTGTCGCTGCGGCAGATCGAGTTGAGGTCGCACTCCCCGAACCCGGTGCACGCATCGCCGTCGATCGACGACCGATTGCCCGGGATGCAGGCGTTCTTGTTCATCGTGTTGCCGGCGAGGTTGTCGGAGCAGGCCTGACCGTTCGAGCAGTCACATGGTGCCGCGCCGCACCCCGGCATGCAGGCGCTGAAGGCACCGCCGGGATCGTTGATCGTCACGCACAGATTGCCGCTGCCGCACTGGCTGTCCATGGTGCAGACGCCAAGCCGCGTGACGCAGTAGCCGGCGGCGGGCCAGCCGATGCCGCCGAGGGTCGCGTTGAGGCAGAAGCCGTCGCCGGCGCCGCTGGTGGTGTCACATTGTCCGTCGGTGGTGCACGGGCCGCCGACCAGGCCCGGCGCGCGCAGCGGGCAGTTGGCGTCGGGCGGTGTATCGACCGTGGCATCGACCGGTGGCGCCGCATCGATCTCGGCGGCATCCAGGTCGGTCTCGGGATGGAGGTTGTCGCCGCAAGCGGCAAGGAACAGCGCGAGCGAGGCGAAGGCGAGGGCGGTCCTCATTTGGCGGCGAGTCTAGCGGGAATCCCCGGCGAGAGAGAATCGATGGGGTCACATCGATACCTGCGACCAGCAAAAGGGCGCGCGATCCGACAACGATCACAGCCTGTTGCACGACGGCCTCGCAAACCCTTGACGGCGGGGCCGCCGTGAGTAAAGTCCGCGATTCCAAACGCGCGATTGCGGAGAGAAGCCATGTACGCGGTGATTCAAACTGGCGGCAAGCAATACCGGGCCGAGCCCGGGCAGGTTCTGTGGGTCGAGAAGCTCCCCGGCGACGCCGGTGATCCCATCACCTTCGAGCAGGTGCTCCTGGTCGCTGCCGGCGGCGGCGCGGACGTCACGGTCGGCACGCCAACCGTGACCGGCGCCAAGGTGATCGCCAAGATCGTCGAGCAGGGCCTGGGCGAGAAGCTGGTGGTCTTCAAGTTCCGCCGTCGCAAGAATTACGTCCGCCGCACCGGTCATCGCCAGGAGCTGACCGCGGTCAAGATCGAGTCGATCGTCGCCTTCGGGTGATCGGCAGGAAGACGGAGCAGCGTCATGGCTCACAAAAAGGGACAGGGTTCGACTCGAAACGGCCGCGACTCGCTGCCGAAGATGCGAGGCGTCAAGCGCTTCGCCGGGCAGCAGATCAGCGCCGGTAGCATCCTCGTGCGGCAGGTCGGCACGAAGTACCACGCCGGCGAGAACGTCGGCATGGGCCGCGACTTCACGCTGTTCGCGCTGATCGACGGGGTCGTGAAGTTCGAGCGCCAGGGCAAGGACAAGATGCGCGTCGCGGTCTATCCGGCCGCCGCGCAGGCCGCTGCCCCCGCCGCAGCCTGATCTTCGCTGATTCCTCGGTCGCCGCTTCGCGCTACAACCCGGCAGCACGGATGAAGATCCTGCTCACCGGCGCCGCCGGCTTCATTGGCTCTCACACCGCACACCGCATGGTGGCCGCCGGTCATGACGTGGTCGGCGTCGATAGCTTCGACGGCTACCTCTATCCGTCGGAGGTGAAGCGCGACAACGCCCGGGCGCTGGCCGTGATGCTCCCGCCCGACCGTTTCCGGATCGTCGAGGCCGACGTCGCCGACGAACCGGCCATCACGGCGCTGGTCGGCGCCGAGCGACCCGACGTGATCTGCCACCTGGCCGCCCTGGCCGGGGTCCGTCCTTCGCTCGCTGAGCCGCTGCGTTACACTCGCGCCAACGTCCACGGCACCACGGTCATCCTGGAAGCGTGCCGGCGGCTCGGCGTCACCCGCCTGGTGTTCGCCTCGTCGAGCTCGGTCTACGGCGTCCGCGCCGACGGCGGCGACCTGACCCAGGTGGTCGCGTTTCGCGAGGACGAACCGTGCCTGTTCCCGGCATCGCCGTACGCGGCGACCAAGCGGTCCGGCGAGCTGCTGTGCTCGACCTACCGCGACGTGTACGGCCTGGGCATCAGCGCGCTGCGCTTCTTCACCGTCTACGGCCCGCGCCAGCGCCCTGACATGGCGATCCACAAGTTCGTGGCCGCGATCGCCGCCGGCCGCCCGATCCCGGTGTTCGGCGATGGCACCAGCCGCCGCGACTACACCTACGTCGACGACATCGTCTCCGGCGTGGTGGCGGCGTGCGAGCGGGTCGAGCCCGGCCGCTACACCGTCTACAACCTCGGCGGCACCGTCACCACCTCGCTCGCCGAGCTGATCGCGATCATCGAGGACGTGGTCGGCAGGCCGGCCGTGATCGATCGTCAGCCGCTGCAGCCGGGCGACGTGCCGATCACGTACGCCGACGTGACCCGCGCCGCAGGGGACCTCGGGTACGCGCCGACCACCTCGGTCCGCGACGGGGTGGCTCGGTTCTGGGCCTGGTACCGCGAACGCGGCGGCAGCTGATATAAGGGGCACGCCCATGGCCAAGAGAATCCTCGTGACCGGCGGCGCCGGCTTCATCGGCTCGCACCTGTGCGAGCGCCTGGTGGCCGACGGCCACGAAGTCATGTGCATGGACAACCTGTTCACCGGCCGACGGGAGAACATCCAGCACCTGCTCGGCAGCGGCACCTTCGAGTTCGATCGCCACGACGTCAACCAGCCGTTCGTCATCGAGTGCGATCAGATCTTCCACCTCGCCTGCCCGGCGTCGCCGATCCACTACCAGCGCAACCCGGTCCGCACCATCCGGACCTGCGTCGAGGGCACCCTGCACGCGCTCGAGTGCGCGCGCGAGGTCGGCGCCCGCCTGTTCATCGCTTCGACCTCCGAGATCTACGGCGATCCCGCCGAGCACCCGCAGACCGAGACCTACTGGGGCAACGTGAATCCGATCGGCCCGCGGGCCTGCTACGACGAGGGCAAGCGGTGCGCCGAGGCGCTCGCGGTCAGCTTCGCCCGCCAGTACGGCACCGACGTCCGCATCGCGCGCATCTTCAACACCTACGGGCCGCGCATGCACGAGAACGACGGCCGGGTGGTGTCGAACTTCGTGGTCCAGGCCCTGCGCGGCGAGGCCATCACGATCTACGGCGACGGCAAGCAGACCCGCTCGTTCTGTTATGTCAGCGACCTCGTCGAGGCGGCGATCCGCTTCATGAACGTCGACGTCGACAGCGCGACCCCGTTGAACCTCGGCAACCCGCACGAGTGCACCATCGGCGAGATCGCCACCATGGTCGGCGAGCTCACCGGTTCGCGCTCGGAGGTGGTCTACCGGTCGCTGCCGGTCGACGACCCGGTCCGCCGCCGCCCCGACATCAGTCGCGCCCGGGCGCTGATCGGCTGGGAACCGGCGGTGGCGCTGGCCGACGGCCTGCGCCGCACCATCGACGACTTCGCCGGCCGCGTCGGGCCGACATGAACCTTCCCACCGCCGCCGACGTCCAACACGTCATGTCCGGGCTCCTGGTCCGCCTCCTGCTGGTCGCGGTCACCGTCGCGGGCGGCGCCGGCTGCAGCGATCCGCCGCCGAGCGAGTATCCGTCGCAGCAGGTCTACCTCGAGGACACCACCCTCGGACCCGGCGACGTGTTCGAGGTCCGCGTCTTCCAGCAAGAGAAGCTGACCAGCGTCTACAGCGCCAGCGCAGAGGGCACCATCTCGTTCCCGCTGATCGGCACCGTCGAGATCAACGGCAAGTCGCCGGCGATGGTCGAGACCGAGATCCGCGACCGCCTGGCCGACGGCTACCTCAAGAACCCCCAGGTCTCGGTCCTGGTGAAGGAGTACAAGTCGAAGAAGATCTCGGTGTTCGGCCAGGTCCGCAAACCAGGCACGCTCGGCTTCACCGAGGGCATGACGGTGATCGAGGCGGTCTCCCAGGCCGGCGGCTTCACGCCGATGGCGCGCGAGAACGCCGTGACCATCACCCGCGACCTCGGCGGCGACAAGCAGAGCTACACCGTCCCGGTCGAGTCGATCGGCAAGGGCAACGCCAAGCAGTTCTTCATCCGGCCCGGCGACGTCATCTTCGTGCCGCACCGGCGCTGGTGACATGCGCCGGCGAGACCGCATCGCGCTGATCCTGGTCGCGACCGTCCTCGTCGTCGCCCCGTTCGCGCTCGGCGGCGCCCCGCGCTGGGCGATCTGCGTGACCAGCCTGCTCTCGGCCGCCGGCGCCGCCTCGTTCCTGACCTCGAAGCGCGAGCTGGGCACGCTGTCGCCCCTGCTCGCCTTCGTCGGCCTCGCCGCCCTGCTCACGCTGCTGCAGGTCATCCCGTTGCCACAAGCGCTGGTCGCGATCCTGTCCCCCGGCAAGCACCAGCTGATCGTCGACAACGCCCGCGCCCTCGGCGCGGAAACGCCGTCGTGGATCGCCCTGTCGCTCGATCCGCCCGCGACCGTGCTCGAGCTCGCCAAGCTGTGCGGTTACGTCGCGTTCGCCTACGCCGCGCTGCGTATCGCGGCGTCGCCGGCGCGGCGGCAGTGGTTGGTCTCGGTCGTCGCCCTGGTCGGCGCTGCGATCGCGCTGACCACGCTCGTTCACCTCGCGGTCGGCGCCGAGACACTGTTCGCGATCTACCACCCGAAGCAGGCAATGGCGCGCCCGACCCTGGCACCGCTCCTCAACCACAACCATCTGTCGGCGTTGATGGCGCTGTCGACGCCGGTGGCGGTCGGCCTCGCGATCACGAGCGCCGCGAGACTGCGGGTCGCGTGGATCGGTGTCGCCGCTCTTTGCGGGGCGACAGGGCTGCTGGCCGAGTCGCGCGGCGGGGCGATCGCGCTGGGCCTTGGGCTCGGCACAGTGGCTGTGCTGACCCTCGTCCAGCGACGCCCCGGGCGGCAGGCGACCAAGTTGCTCCGATCGGACATGGTCGCGATCGCGGTGGTCGCCCTGAGCGCGATGGTCCTGCTCGGCGTGCTGACCGCCGGCGGGGTCGTGCGCGACCTGACCGGGACCCGGATGAGCGAGCTCGGCCAGGCCCAGAGCCGCTTCGGCGTGTGGCGCTCGAGCTCGCAGCTACTGCAGGAGTTCCGGTGGACCGGGATCGGTCGCGGCTCGTTCGAGATGGCGTCGACCCGCGTCCACGACAGCAGCACGGTCGTGTTCCCGCACGTCGAGAACGAGTACCTGCAGGCCGTGGTCGACTGGGGCTTCGTGGGCGCTGGCGCACTCGCGCTCGTGTTCATCTGGCTGGCGACCGTCGCCGCGCGCGGCGCGCGATCGAGCCCCTGGGAGGCTGGCGCGTTCGCCGGGCTCGCCGCACTCGCCGTCGAGAATCTCACCGACTTCAGTCTGTGGATGCCTGGAGTCGCCTACCCGGCGATCGCCCTCCTGGCCGTGCTGGCTGTGATACCGGCCGAGGCGAGCAGCCGCCTGGAGCGGCAGATCCTGCGGCCGGCGCGCGCGGCGGTCATCGCCGCGGTGGTCGCCGCGGTGGCGGTAGCGGCGTCCCCGGTGGGCGACGCCGCACGCGACGAGACCCGCGAGCTCACCGCCTGGCTCGCGACTCGGCCGGCGCCCGACGCGGCGATCGCTCGGGCGGCGCGCGTCTTTGCGCGCCATCCGGCGGACTACGCCTCCGCTGGCACGTTTGCTCGCGCGCTGTTCGCGATGCGCGATCAGCGCGCGAGCGCGGTGGTCAACCGTGCTCTCGCGCTGCACCCAACGAGTGCCGAGCTGCACCGGTTGACCGCGCAGATGTTACTCGCTTCACAGCAGCGCGACCAGGCGCGCACCGAATACGCGCTCGCGCTCCGCTACCGGTTGCGCATCGAGGTGCTCGACGAGGTCCTCGCTGCGTTTCCGTCCGACAGCGACGTGGTCCGCGCGCTGCCGCTGGTCCCCGCTCTGGTTCGGGAGTTGGCCGATCGGCTCATCCAGCGCGGGCGAACGCCGCTCGCACTGGCGTATCTGAGCCGCTACCTGTCGCTGTACCCGGACGACGCTGGGCTCCAGCTTCACACCGCGGAGATCGCGATCGCGGTCGCCGACCAGCCACTCGCCGCCCGCACCGCCCAGCGTGCGTATGCGCTCGACCCCACCCCAGCGGCGACGATTGTCTTGTCCCAGGTGCTCGCTCGGCAGGGCCAGGGCGACCAGGCCCTGACCCTGCTGCGCCAAACCCTCGACAGTCCGAGGCTCGCGAGGCCTCAGCGGGCGGAGATCCACGTCGCCATTGCCGAGGTCCTAGTCTCGCAGGGCGCTCTTGACGCAGCGCGTGAGAACCTGCGTACAGCGGTGGGGATGGCCGAAGGTCGCCAGCGTGCGCAGGTTCACAGGAAAGTTGCCGATCTGGAGGATCGAGTCGGAAACAAGCATCAGGCCGCCTGGGAACGTCAGCGTGCGGCGGACCTGGAACGGTGATGGACACCTGAACCTTCAGGGCCTTCCGAGCAACCAACGTAGCTCGGCGGACGTACAAATGCAGACCAGCCAAGTCCCTCCACGAGAGCACGGCGACCGCGGCGAGCTCGATCTCGCACGCTACGTCGGTGTCGTCGCCAAGCGCAAGTGGATCGTCCTCGCCTGCGTGGCGGCCGGTATCACCCTTGCGGTGCTCTACACGATGCAGCAGACCAAGATCTACCGCGCGACCGCGAGCGTGGTGATCGATCCAGCGCCGCCGCAGGTGTTCGGTAGCCAGCTGCAGGAAGTCATCCAGCTCGGCGCCGGGAGCTACTGGTCCAATCAAGAGTACTACAACACGCAGATCGACATCCTGAAGGGGTACGGCCTTGCCAAGGAGACGGTCTCTCAAAACGGCCTTTTCGATCGGCTGATGAAGCCGGTCGAAGGCGAGACGCTCACCGAGCAACAGCGCATCGAGCGCGCCGCAAGGGAACTCGACCACGCGCTCACCGCGACCCAGAACCGCGAGAGCCGGATCGTCAAGATCCACGTCAGCCACCCGGACAAGGCGCTCGCCGCCGACCTTGCCAACGAGCACGTCAAGACGTACCTGGAGTTCACCAAGGGGCTACGCTCGACCGGCTCGGGTGAGGTCGCCAAGTTCCTGTCGATCGAGCTCGACAGCGCCGAGAAGCGGCTGCGCACCTCGGAGGAGCTGCTCTACAGCTTCAAGAAGGACAACTTCATCCTCTCAGTGTCGCTGGAGGACAAGCAGAACCTGCTCGCATCGGAGATTTCCCGCTTCGACGGCGCCCACACCGACGCGAGGATCAAACGGATCGAACTCAGCGCCGTGCGCGCGCGCGCCCATGCGTTGTCGGGTGAGGACCTGCTTGAGTCGCCGGTGTTCGCGCTGGCGTCGAACCTTGGCACGGTGGAGGTGCTCAAGGAGCAGTACGTCAAGGAGAAACAGCGGTTCATCGAGATCGGCGAGGATCTCGGGCCCAAGCACCCCGAGTTTGTCAAACAGGAGAAGAAGGTTGCCGAGTTGTACGCGATGATCGCGAAAGAGGCGAACCGCGCCCGCCGGGAGCTCGACGAACGCTATCAGGCCGCGCTCGCGACCGAGAGCCAGTTCAACGCCGAACTCGAGCGGCTCAAGACCGAGGCGCACGAGCTTGGCCCCAAGACCGTCGAGTTCAACCGGATGAAGCGGCAGCACGCAAGCGACGAACAGCATTTCGGGCTCGTCCTCGGCCGCCTGCGCGACAGTGAGCTGTCGAAGAAGAACGAGCAGATCAACGTGCGCGAGCACGAGAGCGCGCGGTCAGGTGTGCTGGTGTATCCGCGCATGCGGCTCAACGTCGCGCTCGCCGCGATGCTGTTCATCGGCATCGGAGTCGGCTTCGCGCTCCTGCTCGAGTTCGCCGACCGTACCCTCAAGTCCAGCGAGGATGTCGAGATCGCGGCGCGCTCGCCGGTGCTCGGCATGATCCCGATCCTCGACGACGTTCCTGACGGCGACAACGTCGAGGCGATCAGGGCGCGCGACCTGTACATCTTCAGCCACCCGAAATCGCGCGCCGCCGAGTGCTGCCGCTCGATCCGGACCAACCTCCTATTCTCGGGCGCCGACCGCGAGCTCAAGGTGCTCACTGTGTCGAGCCCTAACCCGCGCGAGGGCAAGACCACATCGGTGATCTACATGGGCACGACCATGGCTCAGAGCGGCCAGCGCGTCCTGCTGGTCGACACCGACATGCGCCGCCCGCGCTTGCACAAGTCGATGGGTGTATCGCGCGGCCTGGGTCTATCGAACCTGATGCTCGGCGAATCCACGTTCGAGGACTGCATCAAGACCTCGGACATCCCCAACCTGTTCGTCCTGCCGTGCGGCCCGACGCCGCCCAACCCGGCCGAGCTGCTGTTGTCGCACCGATTCGAGCAGATCCTCGAGCAACTGCGCGGCAAGTTCGACCGCATCCTGCTCGACTCGCCGCCGTTGCAGGCGGTCACCGACGCCGCGGTCCTCGCCCGCCGCTCCGACGGGGTCATCATCGTCGTGCAGGCTGGCAAGACCCTCCGCGACGACCTCGCGCGCTCGGCCAAGCAGCTCCACGACGTGAACGCCAACGTAGTAGGGGTAATCCTCAACGACCTCGACATCTCCGACCGCCAGTACGGCTACTACTACTATCATTACGGCTACGGCGAGGACGCCAAGGGCCGGGCAGAGGCCGGCGCCGAGGGCTCGACCAGCTAGGTCACCATGAGGGTGCTCAGTCCGCTCCAGACCCGGACCGGTCAGGTTGCGATCGATGGCACCATCTGTGTCGTCGCGCTGGTGATCGCGTACCTGCTGCGGTTCGAGGGCGCCGTGCCGGAGGTGGCATGGCAACAGATGATCGGGGTCGCGCCGCTGATCGTGATAGTGCGTGCCGCGGTCCATTGGTCGGTCGGGATCTATCGGGTCGTCTGGCGTTACGTCGGCGTACGCGAGGCGCTCCTGTTCGTCCGCTCGGTCGCCGCGGTGAGCGTGGTGCTGCTCGCGCTACGCCTGCTCCTGCCCGTGCACGTCTGGCTATGGCGTGTGCCGATCAGCATCATCATCCTCGAGGGGTTGTTGACGTTCCTCGGGATGTCGGCCACGCGCCTGCTGCGCCGCATCGTCCACGAGCGGCACGGCAAGCCGCCGGCGCCGCGCGACAGCCTGGTGCCGACGCTCCTGGTCGGCGCTGGCGAGAACGCACTCCTGATCGCCAAGGAAGCCCAGCGCCACCCATCGTTCGGCGTCAAGGTCATTGGTTACCTCGACGATGATCGAGGCAAGTTTGGCATGGAAATCCACGGCCGTCGGGTGCTCGGCGCGATCGACGACCTGCGCCGAGTGGCCACCCAGACCGGCGCGAAGCAGATCATCATCACCAGCAACGCGATCGCCGCGGCTCGCATCCTCGAGATCAACGATGCGTCGCGCGAGCTGCGTCTCGACCTGCGCATCGTCCCCGGCTTCTTCGAGGCGATCGACCGCGGCGGCCAGGCCGAGGCGCTGCGCGAGGTCCGCATCGAGGACCTACTCAGTCGCGAGCCGGTCTCGCCGTCGATGTCCCTCGAGGCGCTGATCGGCGTCTACGGAGGTAAGCGCATTCTGGTCACCGGCGCCGGCGGATCGATCGGTGGCGAGCTGTGCCGCCAGCTGTCGATGATGCGCCCCGGCAAGCTGTTTTTGCTGGAACGGGACGAGAACGGTCTGTTCGAGATCCACCGCGAGCTCAAGCCGCGCCTGGGCGCGGCCTGCGTGCCGGTGCTGGCCGACATCACCGACCCCAAACACCTCGAGAAGCTCTTCCGCGAGCTGCAGCCCGAGGTCGTCGTTCACGCCGCGGCGTTCAAGCACGTGCCGGTGATGGAGCAGTTCCCGGCCGCGGCGGTGCGTAACAACGTTTTCGGCACGCGCAGCCTCGCGGAGCTCGCCGATCGGCACGGGTGCGAGTCATTTCTCCTGATCTCGACCGACAAGGCAGTCCGGCCGACCAGCGTGATGGGCGCGTCCAAGCGTCTAGCCGAAATGGTCGTGCAGCTGGTCGCGCAATCGAGCAAGACGCGGTTCTCGTGCGTCCGGTTCGGCAACGTGCTGGGTAGCCGCGGTAGCGTGGTGCCGATCTTCCGCGAGCAGATCCGGAACGGCGGGCCGGTCACCGTGACCCATCCAGAGGCCACCCGCTACTTCATGACCATCCCAGAGGCGTCGAACCTCGTGTTGCAGGCGGCGACCCAAGGCCGGCACGGCGAGGTATTTCTCCTCGACATGGGCCGCCCGGTCCGCATCATCGATCTCGCGCGCCAGATGATCCAGCTCTCGGGCACGACCGAGGAGCGGGTTCCGATCAAGATTATCGGCACCCGGGCAGGCGAGAAGCTGTACGAGGAGTTGCGGACCGAGGAGGAGACGATGGCGCCGACCACGCTCCGCAAGATCTCGCGGCTGGAGCCGCAGCGGGTCGACGCGGCACGGCTGGCGATGACCCTCGAACGCCTCAAGTTCCTGGTCAGCGGCGAGGAGCACGAGGGTGTCCGCGACGTGCTGCGCGAGCTCGAGATCGGCTACTCGCAGCCGGCCCTGCCCGCGACCGGCGAGCACCCCGTGGTGTCGTGAACGCGGCACGCGACAGATCCGTGCCTGCTGCCTCGCCGTCGCGCATCAAGGTCCTACACCTGATCACGCGCCTGATCGTCGGCGGTGCACAGGACAACACGCTGCTCACCGTCGAGAAACGCCGGCGCGACCGCTACTGCGTCCACGTCGCCGGTAACCCGAGCGGCGAGTGGGCCGAGCGAGCGCGTCAAGTCGCCGACGGATTCCATCCACTGGCCAACCTTTTCAACCCGATCTCGCCGCGCCGCGACAGCGCGGCACTGTACGACATCGTCCAACTCCTGCGGCGCGAGCGGTTCGACGTCGTCCACACCCACAGCAGCAAGGCCGGCGTGCTCGGGCGCCTGGCGGCGCGGATCGCTGGCGTGCCCGCGATCGTGCACACCATGCACGGCCCGACCGGCCTGCACGATCTGATGCCGCCGTGGAAACGCCGGGTGTTCGAGTTCGCCGAGAGGGTCGCTGGCAGATGCACCGATCACATGATCGCGGTCAGCGAGACCACGCGCCGGCAGATCGTCGCGCTCGGCCTGGTCGACGCCGAGCGCACCCGCACGATCTACAGCGGCATCGACGTCGAGCGGCTCGACGGCGTCTGGGATCCGCAGCGCGTGCGCGCGGAGCTTTCGCTCGCGCCCGGGGCGAAGGTCGTTGTCTTCGTCGGCCGGCTCGACGCCGCCAAGGCGCCACATATCCTGGTGTCGGCGTTCGCCGAGGTCGCCCGCTCCCACCCCGAAGCGGTGCTGGTGCTGGTCGGCGCGGGCGATCTCGAGCCGCGGCTGCGCGCCCAGATCGCGGAGTTACGGATCGACGCCAAGGTCCGGCTCCTCGGAACCCGGCACGACGTCCCCGCGATCCTGCGGGTCGCGGACGTGTTCGCCCTGTCGTCCCTGTGGGAGGGCGTCGGGCGCGCGCTGACCGAGGCCATGCTGGTCGGCGTGCCGGTTGTCGCGCCGGAGATCTTCGGCATCCCCGAGGTCGTCCACCATGGCGAGACTGGCCTGCTCTACCCGCGCGGGCGCGCCGACGCGCTCGCGCGGGCGATCCTGGATTTGCTCGACCGGCCCGCCGAGGCGCGACGGCTCGCCGATAACGGTCGGAGACTGACCCGGCGCATGTTCGACGGCGAAACCATGGTCCGCGCGATCGAGGCGCTCTATGAGGAGCTGCTCGCCCGATGACGGAGCTGCTCGTCACCGGGGCGACCGGCTGCATCGGCCGTGCGGTCGTCGCCGCAGCGCAGCAGCGCGGCTGGCACGTCCGCGGTCTTGCACGCCACGCGCCTGCTGCGCCGTGGGCCGACGGCGTGGAGGTCGCGGTCTGCGATGTCCGCGATCGGGCGGCGGTCGCGCGTGTCGCAGCGGGCTGCGACGCGATCGTCCACCTCGCCGGTTGGGTCCACCGTGTGCCCCGCGACGACGGCGATCGGGCCGAGTTGCGGTCGAGCATCGTCGGCGGGACCGGCACGGTCGCGGTTGTCGCGGCCGGCCTCGGCGCACGTCTCGTGGTGACCTCGACGGTTGCGGTGTTCGATCAGTCCGAGTACGGTCGCGCCAAGCTCGAGGCCGAGGCAGTCGCGGTGGCGAGTTGCCCCGAGGTTCTGGTCCTCCGGCCGGCCGTGGTCTACGGTCGGTCCGATCGCGGCAACGTCGTGGCGTTGATTCGCATGGTTGATCGCCGACTCGGGCTGATCGTCGGCCCCGGCAGCAATCGCAAGTCGATGATCTACGTCGAGAATCTCGCCGACCGGATCCTCGAGGGCATCGTGCGGCGCGACCTGACCGGCACGTGGATCGCCACCGACGAGCCGGCGCCGACGCAGGCCGAGATCGTCGCGGAGATAGCGCGCGCGCTGGGCCGGCGGCCGCCGCTCGCGCTCCCCCGTTGGCCGGTCCTCACGGCGGCCGCCCTCGCTGACGTCGTTGGACGCGCGGGTCGCGCACCCGCCGGGCCCAGCTGGCACGAGCGCGTCCGCGGTCTGACGCGGTCCACGGTATTCTCGGGCGCGGCACTCGATGAGACCCTCGGATACCGGCCGCGGGTCTCATGGTCCGAGGCGATCCGGACCACTGTTGCCTGGTACCGTGGTGGGGAGCGCCTGCATGCGTAGGACCGCGGACGCGAACGCGACCCCGTTCCTGGCGCTGAGCCACCGTCAGCGCCTGGTCTTGCTCTCCACCTTCGCCGCGTACCTGGTGATGATCCTGATCGCGCGCTCCCAGGATCCGACCCCGACCGAGGACTGGATCCCCGCCACGCTGGCGCTCTACCTCGGCCTTGTCACAGCGCCACTGCTCTTCCTGCGCTCGTCGGTCGGCTGGTTCCACCCGCTGGTGTTCTCGTCGATCATGCGCATGGTCGATCTGCTCCGCCGCTTCGCGATGTACTCTTGGGGCCTCGACTGGCATCGGGCTCTGCCCGCGTCTGCGGACGAGCTCAGCGAGCTGATCGAGTTCCAGCTCCTCCTTCACTCGCTTGCGGTCGCTTCGTATTACGTCGGGTACATTTTCGGCCCGCGCCTGCCCGTGCCGCGGATCTGGTTCGGTTCACCGCGGTCGCTGGTCCCGAAGCTCCTCGTGGTGTCCCTGATCTCGCTGGTGGCGTTCGGCGCGTACATCGCCGGACAGGGTGGCCTCAATGCGCACATCATGAGCTGGGCCGGGGGCCGCCACGAGCAGATCGCCGGTCAGCACTACTGGTTCGCGATCGTCCAACTCGGGATTCCGGTGTGTTGGATCTGGATCGCGTTGCGCCGAGATGCGGTCCGGTCACCGCTGTTCTGGATCGTCGTCCTGCTGACACTGGCGCTGTCGTTCCTGCTCACCGGGAGCCGCAGCACGGGCGTCTACGCCGTCATCGTCGGCCTCATGATCTGGATGATGTGGGAGCAACGCGTCCCGTACCTACGAATCGTCGCACTCGCGGTGGTGGCCCTGTACGCAATCACGGTCCTCGGCAGCTTCCGCCGGAGCGGGTGGTACGGTGAGGCCGACTGGGACGCGGCGACAGAGACGCCAATCGTCGAGAGCGTCATCGGTGGGCAGGGAGAACTTGCAGAACGGGCGACCAACTCCGATGGCGCGCTCCCGATCTTCGCGCGCGTCCCCGACGAGGTGCCGCTGCTCTACGGGAGCTCGTACCTCGCGATCGTGACCCTGCCAATCCCGCGCGGGCTGTTCCCGGAGAAACCCACCCTCATCGATGGGCAAGTCGGGCGCGTGTTTTTCGGCCTGGACGCCGGCGTACCAGCTGGCGGGGTCGGCGAGGCGTACTGGAACTTCCATATCCCGGGCGTGATTGCGGTCTTCGTCGCGTTCGGCATCTTCCACAACTGGCTCGCTCGCGCGTACATGCGGCACCCTAGGCAGCCCGCCATGATCGCGCTGTTCGCGTCGGCCCTCCTCCTTTTCCGGGATCCGTCGGGTCTCTCGTTCGTGCAGTGGTTGCTGGTCCAGGTGCCGATGCTGGTAATCCTTGTCGGGGTCGGCGCCCTCGGTTTCGGCAGCGGCCCGGCGCGGCGCGGCCCGCTCCCCGTGCCGCCATGAGCCCCGTCACATGGCTGGTACTCTCCGGTGCGGTGGGGCTGACGGCCGGCCTCGGCGGCGCCGCCGGCATGCTCGTCCGCGCGCGCCGCGGCGCCCTGCCGTTCGACCTGCCTGATACTCGCCGGCTCCACGCTGCCCCGACCCCACGCGGCGGCGGGATCGGGATCGTGGTCGCCGGAGTCGCGGCGCTACCAATCGCCGTCGCGCTCGGGGGTCCGGTCGAGCGCCGCCTGCTCACCGTCCTCGTGCTGGTGTGGGCGCTTCCCAACGGGCTCATCGGCCTGATCGACGACCACCGCGCGCTGTCGCCGAGGATGAAACTCGCCATCCAGCTGGTCGCGGCGAGCGCCGCGGTCGCGCTCGGGTTGCGGATGTCGAACGTGGCGGTGCCGCCGCTGGGAACGCTCGCGCTCGGTCCGCTCGCGATGCCGCTCTGCGTCCTGTGGCTGGTGTGGATGGCGAACGTCTTCAACTTCATGGACGGGATCGACGCGCTCGCCGCGGAGTGCGGCGCGGTCTTCTTTACTTGTATGGCCGGGTTCGCGCTGCTCGGCGGCGCCGCCGCGGTCGGTGCACCCGCCGTGGCGGCCGCGGCCGCACTGCTCGGATTCCTCCGCTACAACCTGCCGCCCGCGCGGATCTTCATGGGCGACGGCGGTAGCCTGTTCGCGGGTGCGTTGCTCGGTGGCCTCGCGATCGCGCTTGCCCGTGACGATGTCGCCGGCGTGCCGTTGGTCGCGAGCGGGCTCGTACTCGGTAGCTTCGGGTTCGACGCGACGTTCACCGTCGTCCGGCGCGCCCTGCGTGGCTTGGCCCTTCGGCCCCACCGGACCCACTTCTACCAGCGGCTCGCACTCGCCGGGTGGCCCCACCATCGGGTCCGCGTCCTCTACGTCGCGCTGACCGCGGCGGGCGGTGCCGGGGCGCTGGCGATCCTGCGCGGCTCCCCCGTGATGCAGGCGACCGCGCTGGTCGTTGTGCCAGCGAGCCTGCTCGTGATCGTCGGCGTCACGCGACGCGCCGAGCGCCGGGTCGCGCGCGCCGGCGCTCAACGGACCTGACGGGCGACGACGAACGCCTCTGCGTGGGCGCGGCCGATGATTTGCCCCCAGTAGGCCGCGCGGCTGCGCAGCGCGGCAAGAGAGCGCGGATGCGGTTCCGGGCGGAGTTCGGTCGGGTAGCAGGCCATCGCTTGGAGCTTGCGCTCGAGGGTCGACGAAACGTCGACGAAGTGGTTGGGAACAAACGCGGACGCTGGGTCGGGCCAGCTCCATTCCGTCGATGACGGAGTTTCGAACAGGTACACGGCGCGCGGGTAGTTCTCGCCGACCGGTCGACACGCGACCATCACCGCCTCGCCCACGACCTTGTGATCACGGTTCACGTCGCCCCAGTGATGAGTGTAGACCACGTCGGGCGCGAACTCGCGCACCACCGCCTCGACCGCACGGATCACGGTCAGGATCGGCAGAGCATCGAGGTGCTGGTCCCGCATGCCGAGAAAGCGGATATTTCGCGCGCCGAGCACGCGGGCGGCCTGGCGCCCGCTGTCCTGCAGCGCAGTGGCGGCCTCCGGTTCGTAGCGGGCGGTCGCGCCCTCGGAACACACGACGAGCGAGACGTCGTCACCCTCGTCAGCGTGGCGGGCGATCGTGCCGCCGACACCTAGCAGCTCATCGTCGGGATGGGAGGCGAGGACGAGGACTCTCATGGATGGACCATCGAGGACGGACGCAGTATACCCGCACCACGCGATGACAGGTCATGATGCATCGTCGGCGTGCCCGATCTGTGCTGGCGCCTCGACGGTCGCCCTCGCTCGTATCCGCGACCATCCCTTGCGGCGCTGCCGTGACTGCGGCCACAGCTTCCTGCAGATCGAGGCACCGGCGACGATCGAGGCGCTCTACAACGATCACTACGCCGGGTTCCGCGATGACCCGGTCTTCCGCAGCGAGGCGACCCGGCTGGTCACCGACGAGCTGATCAGGCGCGTGCCGCCGCCGGCCCGCCTCCTCGACGTCGGCTGCGGCAACGGCGAGTTCCTGGCGATTGCCCGCGATGCCGGCTACCAGGCCATCGGCGTCGACGTGTCGCCGGCCGCCGGCGAGATGTGCCGCCGGCGCGGGCTCGACGCCCGGATCGGCGACTTCCGGTCCGAGGACGTCATCGGGCCGGATCGGCGGTTCGAGCTGGTGACGTTCTGGGACGTCGTCGAGCACTTGCCGGATCCGGCGAGCTTCCTCTGCCGCGCGCTCGAACTGCTCGCGCCGGGCGGTCTTGTGCTGATCAAGACGCCGCGCACGTCGACCGCGAGCGTCCGGGTCGCGGCGGCGGTGCCGCGGGTCGCGGGCGCGCTGCTGCAGTCGCCGAGCCACGTGCAGTATTTCCAGCAAGACGGCCTGGCCGCGCTCCTGACCCGCGTCGGCTACCGCGGGCTCGAGTTCCTTCCACCGCGCGGAATGCGTACGCCGACCACCGGCGGCAAGCTGCGCCGGCGCGTCGCCCGGCGGATGATGCGCACGTTCCAGAGCCTGGTTGGCGACCACAACTTGCTGGTGCTCGCGCGGAGAAACTGAGGGATGGCACCGATCCGCGTGCTCTTCTTCACGACCCGACTCGGGGGCGGCGGCGCCGAGATGCAGGCCCTGCGGATCGCGAACGCGCTCGATCCGGCCGAGTTTCGCGTCGACGTCGCAGTCTGCCGCCACGGCGGCGAGTACGAGCGCCTGCTCGCGCCCCCGGTCCGGCTGCACCACCTGGCGCCCGCGAGCGTCCGTTCCAGCACCGCGGGACTGGTCATCGGCGCCCTGCCGCTCCGGCACCTGGCGAGGTCGCTCGCGCCCGACGTGGTCTGCTCATTCATGGACGGAGCGAACGTGGTCGCGGCGATGTCAGTCGCCCGGTCGCGGGCGGCCCCGAGGATGATCGCGTGCGTCCAGAACACGATGAGCCAGGAGTTCGGCGACACGACCCACCTCGTCAAGCGGACCGTCCTCGCGCTGGTGAAGCGGACCTACCCGCGGCTCGACGGCATCGTCGCGCTGTCCCACGGCGTCGCAACCGACCTGGTCGATCACATCCCGACCGTGGCGCCGCTGGTAACGGTGATCCACAACGCCGGGCTCGACGACCAGCTGACACCGCGCGCGGCCGAGCCGCTCGATCCAGACGCCCCGCCGGTGCCGCACCCGCTGGTGGTCGCGTGCGGCCGGCTCGCGCGCCAGAAGGGCTACCCTTACCTCCTCGATGCATTCGCCCAAGTCCACCGCGCCACCGGGGCGCACCTGTGGATCCTGGGCGATGGCCCCGACCGTGGCGAGATCGAGCTTCAGATCGCGCGGCTCGGCCTCGGTGAGGCGGTACGGCTCCTCGGGTTCCGGCACAACCCGTACGCGTACATGTCCGCTGCCGACCTGTTCGTGTTGCCGTCGCTCTACGAGGGCTTCGGCAACGTTCTGGTCGAGGCGATGGCGGTCGGCACGCCGGTGCTCGCCACCGACTGTCCGCACGGCCCCGGCGAGATCATCACCGACGGCGTGAACGGCCTGCTCGTCCCCGTCGCCGATCCAGTCGCACTTGCCGCGGCGATCCGCCGCGTGCTCGGGGATCGCGCGCTTGCCCTGTCCCTGGCCGAGCGCGGCCGGGCCCGGGCGCAGGACTTCCACGTCGACAAGATCGCGGCCCAGTACGCCGCGCTGTTCCGTCGCGTGGCCGGCCGTTCGACCGGGTAGCCTCGACAGCCTACGACGACTGGCGTAGGCTGCCGACATCGTCGGCAAGTTCTTCAACGAGGGTATGCGAAGCCTGTTCGCCAGACTCCAGCCCCACCGCGTCGTGCCGCTGTCGCTGGTGCGCGCCGCGCGCGAGTGGTCGTACCTGATGGAGATGTCGCGCTGGATTCGCGGTCACCTCGACCTCGACCTCGACGTCGGCTACGACCGCTTTCAGCTGTTCGCCCGGGTCGCCGAAGCCCGCGGGCTCGACGACGAGCCGATCGACTACCTCGAGTTTGGGACCGCCGGCGGCGCGGCGCTGCGCTGGTGGCTCGCCCGCAACCGGCACCCGACGTCGCAGTTCCACTCGTTCGACACGTTCACCGGCTTACCCGAGGACTGGGGCGGGATCAAGGCCGGGACCTTCACCCAGGGGGGAACCGCGCCCCAGGTCGACGACGAGCGATGCACGTTCCACGTCGGCCTATTCGCGCGGACGCTGCCCGGATACCTCCGGGCGCCGCGAGCGAACCGCCGGCTAGTCGTTCACGTCGACCCCGATCTGTACAGCTCGACCCTCTTTGTGCTGACCATGCTCGCGCCGAGGCTCACCGCGGGGGACGTACTCCTGCTCGCCGACTTCTGCTCGATGCGCCACCCGACTCACGTGTTCCGCGCATTCCACGACTTCGTCGCCGCGTACGGGCTCGCGTACGAGGTGCTGGCGTCGTCGAACTTCGGGCACCAGGTCGCGACGATTGTCACCGCTGAGCCGGTCGACGGATCAGCGCGCGAACCGTCGCAGCCATAGCTCGAGCAGCAGCGCGCTCCACAGCACGCGTCGCCAGTTCGCGGTGCCCGCGCAGTGCTCGCGGTACATCCGCGCCAGGACCTCGGGGCGCAGGTAGGTGGCGACGCGGGCGCCGGGCGCGAGCAACGTGTCGGCGACAACGGCGCGTAGCTCGTGCTTGAGCCATCGGTCGAGCGGCATCGTGAAGCCGCGCTTCGCTCGCTTCCACACCACCGGCGGCGCGGTGCGGGCGAGCACGCGTCGCAGCACCTGCTTGCCAGCGAGCGCGGAGATCGCGAGCTCCGGCGACAGCCCGGCGGCCAGCTCGGCGAGGCGGAGATCGAGCATCGGGCACCGACTCTCGAGGCCGATCGCCATGGTCGCGAGGTCGGTCTTCATCAGCAGGCGGTCGGCGAGGAAACGATCGCCCGACACCGCGAACAACCCGCCGGCGTCGCCGAACAGGTATGCTGAGGCCGGCGCGCCGTCGACCGCGCGCAGGAAGCCGGCGGTGTAGAGTTCGGTGCGCAGGACGTCGGGAACCATCGTGCGCATGGCGGTGACCGCGTCGCGCCAGGTCGGCGCCGACATCGGCCCGAGCACACGCCGCGCGCGGTCGGCACGCGAACCGCCGCGCCGCGCCGCACCGAGGAGCAAACGGGCGGCGGTGGCTCGGATGCGGTCGAGCGGGGAGAGGCGGTCGAGCCAGTAGCCGACCACGTGGTGCTCGTAGCCTCCGAACAGCTCGTCGCCACCGTCACCGGTCAGCACGACCTTCACGTGCTCCCGCGCGTAGCGCGCGAGGTGCGCGAGCGGCAGCGCGGCAACATCGGGGAACGGCTCGTCGAACATCTCGACCAGCTGCTCCGGCCGCGCGGCGTCGGCAGCCCGCATCATGACGACGTGGTGATCGGTCGGCTGGCCCTTGGCGGCCCGGCGGGCCGCGGCGACCTCGCTGTAGGCCTCCTCCTCGTACCCGAGCGTGAAGCTCGGCGGACGGCGGCCGTCGACGATGCTCGCGGCCAACACGATCGACGAGTCGATGCCGCCCGAGAAGAAGACGCCAACCGGTACGTCGGCGACCAGCTGCTCGGTGACCGCAGCGCGGCACAGGGTCGCAGCCTCCTCGACCGCCTCCTCCATGCCGATCCTCCGGGGCGCGATCCCCGCCAAGGTCCAGTAGCGCCGCTGGCGCAGTGGCGCGCCCGGCTCGAGCACCGCGAGGGTCGCCGGCGGGAGGCGGCGGATGCCCTCGAAGCACGTGTAGGGCGACGGGACGACCTGGATCCGGAGGAGGAGATCGATCGCGATCGGATCAGGGCGCACCGGCACCCCTGCGGCGAGCAAAGCCTTAATCTCCGACGCGAACAGGAGCGCGTCCCCGACCTGGGAGTAGAACAGCGGCTTCTGGCCGAAGTGATCGCGGGCGAGCAGCAGCCGGCGACGGGGCGCATCCCACAGCGCGAACGCGAACATGCCGCGCAATGCCATCACCAGGTCGTCGCCGCGCTCCTCGTAGAGGTGGACCACTACCTCGGTGTCGGTGCGCGAGCGAAACACGTGTCCGCGCGCGACCAGATCGCGCCGGAGCTCCTGGAAATTGTAGATCTCGCCGTTGAAGGCGAGCTGTACGGTGCCGGACTCGTTGGTCATCGGCTGCCGACCCGCGGGCGACAGATCGATGATCGAGAGCCGGCGATGCCCCAGCGCACAGTGGGGATCGGCGAAGTAGCCGTGATCGTCCGGCCCGCGGTGGGTGATCGCGGCCGTCATCCGGGCGACGGTCGCGACCCTGTCCTCGACAGGTCCCACGATTCCGCTGAATCCACACATCGGCGGGGTGTCTTACCTCACCGGCCGCTCCCCGTCGATTCCCTTTGCGAGCGCAGCGCCCTCGACGGCTGATCTACAGCTGTTCTGGCATTGTTGCCGGTCATGCGGCCGATGCCAGCGCTCACGACCCGCGGCAACGCTCTGCCCGCAGTGCGCTGGCGCCAGGACCGGCGACCGGCGGGCCTTGTCGGCTCGGCCTGGCGGCATTGAACGCGGGCTTCAATGTCTTGAGACTTGGCCGATTACTATCCATCATCCATGAGAAGTAGTTGTGCTCATCGCATGAGTGCTTCGAGTGCTCGTAGTCGAATCGGAGCGCGCGTGCTCCATTCCATGCCCATCGTGTGGGCCACGTGTGCGCTCGTGTTGGTCGGCTGTGACGCGCGGCGGATGGCGACGTCGACCACCGGGTTGACGTTTGGCGACTGCGACGGCGCGCCGGTCACGCTCGTCGGTGACCCGGCCTTCCCGCGCTCCTTGGCGATCGACAACGGCCTCGTCCGCGTCACGTATCCACAACTCGTGAGCGGCTCGGATCAACTCGGTGCCCACATGCTGGAACTGAACATCGTTGGTCAATGGAAACCGGTCCTCACCAGCTGGTACGGAGACTGGACATTTTTCGGGGCGCCCTTTTTCGAACCGGCGCATACAGCACACGTGCTGACCGAGACACCGGACGTCGTGGAGGTCGCCTTCGAGTTCGATCATTGGCTGGATCATCCGGGTGGCTCCTCGACCCTCGGCCATGTACCCAGATGGTGGGACGAGATCAGCCAAGGGCCTTGCAATGCCTCTCCATCCTGCCGTTGCTATCTTGAGGGGTGTGGGGTCGCCGCGCTCGATTTCGAGGGTGGTGCGATCTTTCCCCACAACTATCTCGATGTCCCAAAGTTTATCCGTCGCGTGACCTTCACCAAGGTCATTCGCGTCGATCGGTGTGGCTCGGGCTACTTCGTCGGATACCATTCCAACCCGACACTGACGTGGGGATCGTGGGTTGAGTGGGATCCGCACCAGAGCGCTGCCGGCGAACGCGAGCACGGCCTTGGCTGGATGGCATCGGTTACGTTCGCGTCGAGCGGCGTCATCGTGAGGAACCCCGAGGCCGGCGCCCACCGGTCGCTCGACATCGTCGAGCAGGTGATGGGACCCTGGTGGTTCGCATCGATACCGCCCGCCGCGACCGATGTCGAATATGCGCTGTTCCTAGCCGAAGAACACCCGCTACCATCGTTCGTGTGGCAGTTCGATCCGGCGCATCCTGGAACTCCGCTCGTTCACAAGATGAATCCGGAGGTCGAGTTGGACGGCCGGGTCGGCCGCTACCAGACATTTCTCGGCGCGTTTCCGTATGTGATGACCGATCGCGACATCGAGCCGTCGCCCGAGGTCCGCGCCGCTGTCTTGGCGCGTCTGCCGACCGTGTGGCCGTGAACCGATGTAGGATGGTATGCGCTGATCGGTGTTTGCAGCGCCACCCGCGCTCGCGCTCGCGTGGCCACGTCACGTCCCGACGCTGGACCACATCGTTGAGGCCGCGCATACTGGCGCCCTCGTGCGCGTGCTCTTCTTCGGGGATACTCCCCACCGGCTCGCCGGCGCACAGCGGAGCCTCCTCGCGGCCTTGACCCGGATCGGCTCGCACGGCATCGAGCCGCTGGTAATCTTCCCCGGTCCCGGCGCTGTCGAAGAGGCCTACCGGGCCGCCGGCGTGCCGACCCGGATCGTCGACGCACCGCCGGCCCTGCTGCTCTTCAACAAACGGCTGCTCGCAATGAGCACGCGCCAGCTCGCGGAGGTCTTGGTCCGCGCGCTGGCGCCGTACACGCGCCGGCTCGCCCGGTTGATCCGCGACGAAGACTTCCGCGCGGTCCACTTCAACACCTCGCGGGGCATCCTGCTCGCCGGCCCGGCGGCGAAGCTCGCCCGGCGAGCGACCGTGCTTCACCTGCGCGGCGCCCCGGAGGGCTTCGGCCGCGGTTTTTGGGCGATCGCCCAGCTGCTGGCCACCCGCATCATCCTGGTCGCGCGGGCGCTCGAGAGCGGCATCTCTCCACCGTTCCGGCGTCGCACCGTGGTGGTTTACAATGGCGTCGTCGAGCAGCCTCCCCGCGATCGAGTCGCGGCGCGACGCGCGCTCGGCGAGCGGATCGGCAGGTCCGATCTCGCCAGCTCCGACGAGACCTTGTTCGTCGCGGTATCGTCGCTGACGCCGTTCAAGGGCCTCCATCACCTGCTGGCGGCCGCGAACATCCTCCGCGAGCGTGGCGTCCGCGCCCGCTACGTCCTCGCCGGGGGCGGCGGGGACACACGCTACGAGCGATGGCTGCTCGCGCGCCGTGCGGCACTCGGGCTCGACGATCTCGTGCACGTCCTGGGCTTCGTGCCCGATCCCCTGTCGCTCATGGCGGGGGCCGACGCGGTCGTCGTGCCCTCGGTGCATCACGAACGACTCGAACTCGACGGCGAGGTTCTCGACGTCCACGGCACCGAAGGCCTGCCGCGCAGCATCCTCGAGTCGCTATCACTCGGCGTGCCGACGGTCTCCACCCGCGTCCAGGGTGTGGTCGAGCAGATCGATGATGGCGTCACCGGGCTGATCGTGCCGCCGAGCGATCCCCTCGCCCTCGCCGACGCGCTCGTCCGGGTCGCGTCGGATCCAGCGTGGCGCGTGGCCGCCGGCCAGGCCGGTCGCGAGACCGCGCGCACCCGGTTCACCGTCGACGGCGCCGCCGCCGGGCTCGCCGCCGCGCTCCGCTCGGCCGCCCGGGGGAGCGCGTGAGCCAATCTCTCGACGAGCGCCATGTCCTCGATGTGCTCGAGCGTTTTCCGTACTGGCTCCACGCGCTGCGCGGCGCGTCCCCGGGGCAGGTCGCTCGCTACGCTGCGTCGATGCTCGGCGGGGCCCGCTGGTTCAGCTGGCCCTACGACGGGCCGCCCGCCGCGCTGGTCGCGCTGCAGGACGCGCCGTGGGACAGCGACAAGCTCGGCGTGAAATCGGCGAGGATCTACGTCGCGGTGCCGCCCGGCGCGCACGGCGGCGCGGCCGAGCTCGTCGCCCGCACGCTGGCGACCCTCGACGGCGAGGGCTACCGATACCTGGTCACGCGTCTCGATGCCAACGACCTCCAGGTGGTCCAGCTCCTCGAGCAGGCCGGGTTCATCGTCGTCGACGCGATCCTGTCGCAGTACGTTCGGCCAGCCGAGGCGCCGGCGCCGGCGGCGCCAGCCGACGTCGCTGTGCGGCAGGTCGGTGCCGACGACGGCGACGCCCTCGGTGTCCTCGCCGCCGATGCGTTCACGATGAGCCGCTTCCACAGCGATCCAGCCATCGGGGTCGAGTTGGGCCGCGCGATCTACCGCGACTGGGGCACCAATCTCGCGTTCGGGCTGAACGACGTAACGCTGGTCGCCGAGCTAGACGGCGCGATTGCCGGGTTCCTCTCCTGCAAGGACATGGCCGGCGCGCGCTCGGCCTATGGGTTCGGCTACGGACGGATCGAGCTGGTCGCGGTCGCGGCGACCAAGCGCGGCCGCGGCGTCGTCGCGGCGCTTACCGCGCGTCTGTTCGAGGACGCCACGGCGCGCGCGTGGGAGGTCCTCGGGATCGGCACGCAGATCGCGAACGTGCGCGCGATCCGTGCGTACCAGCACGTCGGATTCGCACCGGGCGACTCGATCTTCACGCTCAGGCGGCGGGTATGAGGTAGAAGAACCAGCATGTGGGGCTTCCTTCCACCAGCGGTCTCCGACGTGTTCCTGCGTGCCGTCGTGACCCGCCTGCTCCGCGGCGACCGAACCGCCCTCGAGGACACGCTCTGCTCCTTCCTCGGCAGCCGCGCCGCCGCCGCCGGAACGTCGTGGGTCGTCGTCCTGGGAGTCCTCCTCGAGGAGCTCGCCGCGCATACCCACGGCCGGCGGGAGGTGGTGCTGCCGAGCTACTCGTGCAACGAGTTCACTAAGGCGACCCTGCTCGCCGGCCTGCAGCCGCGCTACGTCGATCTGAAGCCCAATTTAGCCGCGGATCCCGCCGCGATCGCCGCCGCGATCGGCCCGCGGACTCTCGCCGCTTTCGCGATCAACAACGTCGGCCGCGAGTCCGAGAACGCGCGAATCCGCGCGCTGTGCGATCAGCACGGGGTGGTCTGCGTCGAGGACGCGACCTACACGTTCCTCGGTCGCGCCGATCATGACGGGCGCCGATTCGGCAGCTACGGGCACTTTGCCGTGTTGAACTTCTCCGAGGGCAAGATCGTCCCGGTTGGCGGCGGCGCGGTCGTGTGCAACCACGCCGACGGCGTCGACGCGATCGCCGCGGTCCGCGCCCGAATTGGTCAGCGCCCGGCGGCGTCGACACTGCGCGAGTTGCTCAGCCTCGTCGTGTACCGGGCCGGGTCGTCGCGTTTCGGCTACACCGCCTACCGGCTGCTGCGCGAGGCGACCGGCGCCGACCTCAAGAAGCGGCTGTCCATGGAGCCGACCCGCGCGGACGAGGTCGGCCACGACCTCGTCCGCGACGCCGGCGGCCACGTCGTATTCCGGCCCGGGCGCGCGCGGGCACTGAAGGAGCAGACCGAGTTGCGGCCGCTCGGACGCGCCAAGCAGCTGTGCGGGGTCGCGATCATCGACCGCGCCGCGCACGTGCGCGCCGTGCGCATGACGCGGTACCAGGCGTTCTGTCGCGCGCTCGCCGGCGCCCCTCGGGTCGAGATCCTGCCGTATCCCGCCGCCGGCACCTGCATCAAGGCGCCGGTTGTCGTACGTGCCGAGGTGTCCGCCGCACAGCGAAGCGCGCTCGATCGCCTGGGCGTGATCCGCGGCTACGCCACCGACTACCCGACCTACGGCGATCCGGCGTACCCGAGTTCCAACCGATTCTTCGATCTCCTGTTCACACTGCCGCTGCACCGCCATATCGACGATGCCGCCGTCCGCGATATCACACGCGCGCTCGCCGCCCTCGACAGCCCGATCGAGGGCGGGCACACGCCTCCGGTGCGCGCGACCGAGGCCCATCGATGAAGCCATTGACCATCCTGCGCACCGGCGCGGGCTCGGCAGTCGCCCCGTTCGTCCTGACTGCGCTGCGCGCGGCCGGTGCCCGGGTCGTCGCGGCCGACATGAACCCGCTGTCGGTCGGCTTTCAGTTCGCCGATCGCGCGCTCGCGATCCCGGCCGCGCGTTCGGCTTCGTTCATCCCGGCGCTGCTCGACGCGTGCCGGCGCGAGCAGGTCGACGTCGTCTTCCCCGATGTCGACGAGGAGCTGCTGCCCGTCGCCCGCGCCCGCGCCGAGTTCGAACAACTCGGCGTGCGCGTGCTGCTGTCGCCAGAGGACGTACTCGCGCGCTGCACCGACAAGCGCCGGTTCGCCGACGAGTTGACCCGGCTCGGCCTTCCCGCACCCCGCGTGTTCGACCCCGAGGAGTTGTCCGGAAACCTCCCGTTCCCGGTGTTTGTCAAGCCGCGCGCAGGGCGCGGCAGCGCCCACACTCACAAGGCCTGCGACCGCTCCGAACTCGACTTCGTGCTTGCCCGCGTCCCCGAGCCGCTGGTGCAGGAGTACCTGCCGGGCCGCGAGTACACCATCGACACCCTGTCGACTCTCGATGGCCGCTTCCTGTACGCGTCGATCCGCGAGCGCCTCGCGACCGACTCCGGCATCTCGGTCAAGGGTCGGACGCTCGAGTGGCCGGCCCTCGAGGAACTCGCGCGACGCGTCGTCGAGGGACTCGGCATCATCGGCCCGTGCTGCCTGCAGGGCATCCTCGACCACGAGGGCAAGATCCGGTTCACCGACTGCAACCCTCGCCTCGGCGGTGGCACGGTGCTCTCGGTCGCCGCGGGGGCGCCAATCCTCGACGATCTGGTGCGCCTGCTCTGCGGCGAGGCACCGATCGGCAAGGTCCGCTACCGCGCCGGCGTGATCATGCTGCGCAGCTGGCACGAGACCTACCTCGATCCGATCGAGCGGGTCCGCGCGGTCGCCTTCGATCTCGATGAGACCCTGTTCGACCGCCGCGACCATTTCGCTGCCGCGCTCGCGAACGTCGCGACCGCGATCGCCGACGCGGCGAGCCTCGACCGCGCGCTCCTCGAGGCGTCCCTCCTCGAGACCTGGCACGCGCTCGGCAGCGACCACGATCACATCTTCGACACCTGGCTGCGGCCGCACCGGCTGGCCTCGCCCGAGCACGTCCGCCGCTGCGTCGAGGCGTTCCACGGCCGGGTCGATACGCCGCTTGCGTTGCGCCCCGGCGTCGCCGACGCCTTCGTCGCGCTGCGCGACGCCGGCATTCCGACCGCGATCGTCACCGACGGTCGCGCGTCGACCCAGGAGTCGAAGGTGGCCGCGCTCGGCCTCGCCGGGCGGGTCGATCACATCGTCTACTGCGGGGCCCTGGGCGCCGCCAAGCCCGACCCGGCCGGGCTGGTCGAGGCCGCCCGACTGCTTGGCGTGTCGCCCGACCTGCTGCTCTTCGTCGGCGACCACCCGCGCTACGACGTCGTCATGGCCCGCCGCGCCGGCGCGATCGCGGCCCGCGTGCTCACCGGTGAGTTCGCTGACCGCGCCGACGACGCCGAGGCGACACCCGACATCACCTGCGCCGACCTCGGCGCGCTGGCCCGCCGCGTCGTCGACGCCACTCGCGCGCGCTAATCCGCTTGCTCGCCGGTGGAGAGGTCGACTTCGCCGAGCACTCTGCGGAACCGGAAGGGCCGCCAGCCGAACGGCAAGAGCAGGGTCTGCATGATGATCTGCAAATCGACACCCAGGCTCCACTGCGCGACGTAGCGCAGGTCGATCGCCATCCGCGTGCGCCACACGATCTCGTTGCGGCCGAGCACCGCGGCCAGGCTGGTCATGCCCGGCCGCACCACCAACTTGCCGCGCTCGACTTCGGTGTAGGTCGCCGCGTGGACCGGCATGTCGGGGCGCGGACCGACCAGGCTCATTTCGCCGCGCAGCACGTTGACGAGTTGCGGCAATTCATCGAGCCCCCCGCGCAGGAACCGGCCGATCCGCGTCACCCGGGGATCCCGCCCCGCCACCCGGGTCGACCCATCGGCGTTGAACTGCACTGGCGCGCCCGACTGCATCGTGCGGAGCTTGAGCATCTCGAACGTGCGCCCGCCGCGCCCGACCCGCTCCTGGCGGAACAGCGCACCGCCGGAGCTGCCGAGCCGGACCGCCGCCCCCATCAGCAACAGCGCGGGCGACAGCACCGCGAGCCCGACCGCCGCGCCGGTCACGTCGACCGCGCGCTTGATCGCCCACTGCACCGGCTGCCGTGCACCCGGAGACGTCATGCCAGGCCCTTCTCGCGCAGGAGTCGATCGTAGACCGCGAGCACGCGCGGTACCACAGCACGAATGTCGTAGCGCTCCCTCGCCTCGCGGGCGTTGTCGGCACCCCATACGGCGCGCCGCGCAGCGTCGGCTGCGAGCTCGAGCATCGCGCGCGCGAGCCCCGGCGCGTCACCGACCGGTGCGAGCAGCCCGTTGTGCGGCGGCCGCACGACCTCGCGGCACCCCCTCACGTCCGACGCTAGCAAGGGCTTGCCCATCGCCGCACCTTCCATCAGCACTCGCGGCAAGCCCTCGCGCCAGCTCGCCAGCACGACCACGTCCGACGCCGCATACAGCCGCGTCATGTCCGAGCGCCGGCCGAGCAGCAGCACGCCGGCCGCGCGCGCAGCGGCGAGGGCCGCCGGATCGAGCGCATCCATCTTGCCGGTGTCGACATCGCCGGCGACCGCGAGCCGGACCCGGCGGTCCTGGCGCCGCGCACGCGCCGCCGCTTCGAACAGCTCGAGGAAGCCCTTCTCGCGCACCAACCGGCCGGCCGACAAGAACAGTACCTCGTCGCCCGACAGGCCGAGTTCGGTGCGCGCCTCGATCCGATCGCGTTCCGAGGCCGGCCCCAGCTCGAAGCGGCGCAGGTCGATTCCGTTGCCGATCCAGGTTATCAGCTCGGGCCGCACCGCGCCGGTCTCGACCAGCGTGCGGCGATCCTCCTCTCCCTGCACGAGGACCGCGTCGCCCCGTACGCTGACCAGCCACTCGATCGCTGCCAGGACTCGGCGCCTGAGCGCCGGCGTCTCGAGCGAGTACGGCTGACCGTGGACGGTGTGGATCACGATTGGCACCCGCGTCGCGTAGGCGAGCACACGCGCGAGGTGCCCTGTCTTGAACGCATGGGTGTGGACGATGTGCGGACGCTCACCACGGAAGTGGCGCAGAAGCTGCGCCGCGCCGACCAGATCCGAGGGCGGATGGAAGTCTCGCCGCAGCGCGAGCGGATGTGCGCGCATTCCGCGCTGTGCCGCGATCGCCGCGTTCTCCCCGGGCGGACAGATGAACGAGACGTCCCAGCCGCGCTCGACCAGCGGAATCACGAACGGCATCGATGCCGGGATGCCGAGGTCGTGCGACCAAACGTGCGCGATCCGGATCCGTTCTTCCGCTACCGGTGCCGACGAGTTGGCGACCATGAGGCCCCCGCAGGTATAGTCAGAACCTCGCCATGGCGCCACCCCGTGACACCTTCTTGCCTTTCGCCCTGCCCGATATCGGCGACGAGGAGATCACTGAGGTTATCGAGGTGATCCGATCGGGCTGGATCACGACCGGCCCGAAGGTGCGCGAGTTCGAGCGCCAGTTCGCGGCCTACATCGGAGCCGGTCACGCGGTCGCCGTCAACTCGTGCACCGCCGCGCTGCACCTCGCGCTCGAGGCGATCGGCCTCGGTCCCGGCGACCGAGTCGTGACCACCCCGTACACATTCGCCGCCACCTCCGAGGTGATCCGCTACTTCCAAGCAACCCCGGTGTTCGTTGACGTCGAGCCCTACACACTCAACATCGACCCCGCACACCTCGACGCCGTGATGCCCGGCGCACGGGCCGTGATCCCGGTCCACGTCGCCGGCGCGCCCTGCCGGCTCGCCGAGATCCAGGCGATTGCGCGCCGCCACGGGGCCCGCGTCATCGAGGACGCGGCCCACGCGCTGCCGACTCGGCTCGACGGCAAGCTGATCGGCTCGTCGTCCGACGTAACCTGCTTCTCCTTCTACGCCACCAAGTCGCTCACCACCGGCGAGGGAGGCATGTTGTGCACCGAGGATCAGGCCCTAGCCGAGCGGTGCCGCACCATGAGCCTTCACGGCATCAGCCGCGACGCGTGGAAGCGCTACATGGCCGACGGGTCCTGGTACTACGAGATCGTCGCACCCGGGTACAAGTACAACCTGACCGACATCGCAGCAGCCCTCGGGCTCGCGCAATTGCGCAAGGTCGACGCGATGTGGGCCCGCCGTCGCGAGATCGCCGGCCGCTACGACCAAGCGTTCGCCGGGCTCGCCGAGCTCCAGATCCCCACCCAAGCGCCCGATCAGCAGCACGCCTGGCACCTCTACATGCTGCGCCTGCACCTCGAACTTCTTCGCATCGATCGCGCCGAGTTCGTGACCGAGCTCAAGCGACGGCAGATCGGTGCGAGCGTTCACTTCATACCGCTCCACACCCATCCCTACTACCGCGAGACCTACGGATACCGTCCCGAGGATTTGCCGGTCGCCTGGCGCGAGTACCAGCGCGAGATCTCGCTCCCCCTCTATAGCCGGATGTCCGACACCGACGTCGACGACGTGATCGCCGCGGTGCTCGACATCGTTACCGCCCAGTGCCGGCGATGAAGGTGGTCTACGTAATGCTCCGTGCGGTGACCGGTGAGGTCTACGGCGGCGAGAAGAGCACGATCGTTACCGCCCGCGGCGCCGCCGAGCGCGGCCACCAGCCGCGGTTCCTCGTCACAGCCGACGACCTGCTCGCGAAAGAGATCCAGGCCGCCGGGCTCGCGTTCGACGTCCTCCCCCTCGGCGATCCCATCGCAGGCATCCGCGACGCGCCTCTGCTCGAGAAGGTCCGCCGGACCTGGCAGCTCGCGCGCTTGAACGCGCGCGTGTTCCGGATGGCAAGCGGAAGGGCGCGCGCGGTCGTCCACGTCGCGAGCATGCCGGAGTTCTTCGCGGCCTGGGCCGGCGCCCGCGCCGCGCGCGCTGGCCTCGTGTTCCACGTCCGCGACGTGAGCCGCGCCGGGCACACACGCTGGTACCAGGAGATGGCGATGCTCCTCACCGACCGCACGATCGCAATCTCCGACTCGTTGCGCGAGAGCCTGGTGTCCACCGCCACCAGCGCGCTGCGTGGGGTCCTGGAGCGACGGGTAGTGACCGTCTATAACGGCTTCCAATACGACGTGATGGATGAGTTTACCGCCCGGCACCGACGCGAGGACGCGCGGGCGGCGTTCGGACTCGCCGACGACGAGGTGGTCGCCGTCATGGTCGGGGCCGTCAACGAGAAGAAGGGACAGCTCAAGTTCATTGAGGAAGTCCTGCCTTCGATCGCTGCGACCTGCCCGAAGCTGCGCATGGTATTCATCGGCGGCTTCATCCACCCCGACTACGTCGCCCGCTGTCGCGCGGCCGTCGCCGCACACGCGCTCGAGCGGCGGGTTACCTTCGCCGGCTATTGCTCGCAGCCGGGCGTGTACCGCTGGTACCGCGCCGCCGACCTCGCGGTGATCGCGTCGGCGCGCGAGGGGTTGTCGCGGTTCGCCGTCGAGGCGCAGGCGTTCGCACTCCCGGTCGTGTCGCTGCGGATCGTCGGTCCGGTTGACGTCGTCGAGCACGGCACCACTGGGTACCTAACCGCCGTCGGCGATCCGGGCGGGATGGCGGCGGCGATCGACCGCCTTTACCACGACGTCGAGTTGCGCGAGCGACTGGGTGTGCGGGGCGCGGCGCGGGTGCGCGAGCGGTTCGTCCTCGAGCGCCACAAGGACGAGATCGCGAAAATCTACGAAGAGGTCGTGCGCTGACCGCCGGCTATCGCCGGACGAGCCCGAGGAGCTCGTCGAGGATCCGGCTGCCGTACCGCGAAGAGACGCACAGCCCGAGACTCGCCAGCATGACCGCCTTGGTGGGGATCCCGAGATCTGCCGCGATCACCATACGGGGGTAGCTCAGCGCGAGATCGGCATACGGCGTGTTCCGGCGCGGCCGCTTCGGTCCTTCTGCGAAGAGTGTGGCCTGGATGCGCTGCGGCTGCGCATCGCCTTCCGGAGGACGGTTCTGGCGGCGCATGAAGAGCGCCTCGGGGAGCTCGATGAACTTCGCGTAACACGCCAACTCGGCGAGCAGAATCATGTCGCACCCAAACGTGCTCCGCATCAGCGGCGTCCGGTGCAGGAGTTCGGTCCGGATGAGGCCGTGGACCGCACTGCACTTCACGGTCCGCCAGATCACTGTGTTGAAGCGCGCGACCGCGCCGAGGCCATCAGTACCGAGTCCATCTGAGACGTCGCGCACAGTGGAGCCATCGGCGTCGATCCAGCGCGTGCGTGGATAGCAGAGCCCGACCTCGCGGTCCGCCTCGAGAACCTCGAGGCACCTGAGGAGGAACTGACGGTGCCACAGGTCATGACCACCGGCCCACATGAAGTACTTCCCGTTCGCCGCGCGGGCGACACCGTTGAAGTTCTCCACCGCACCGACGTTCCTCGGATGACGGTGATACCGGACCCGCGGATCGCGCGGCAGGTACGACCGCGCGATGTCCTCGGTTGCGTCGGTCGAACCGTTGTCGCTGACGTGCAGCTCGAAATCGGCCTCCTCCTGGGCGAGAAGCGACTCGATCGCCTCGGCGAGAAAGGTCTCCTCGTTGAAAACGGGCATTCCGATCGTGATTAGCGGCACGTGACGGTGCTCCAGATCGACGCCAGGCTGGTGCGGATCAGCGTACGAAAGCCTTCACTGGCCACGAAGCCATACGCGCCGGCAAGGAACAGGCTCGTCCCGAGCGCGTAGACGCACCCCCGCGCCACCAGCGACGTCGAGTCGGTCCAGACGAGCACCGCCCAGACCGGGCCGTACGCGAGCCCCGTCACAGCCAGCAGCTTGCCCACGCGCTGGTACCAGACCCACGGCGACATCTGGTCAAGGCAATGTCTGCAGAACCTAGGGGTCGCGTAGGCATAGGCAAGCAGATGATAGACGATCCACGACGCCCCGGCCCCGGCGGACCCGAGTGTGCTGACGAGCACGATCGTGATGGGCAAGATGACGACGGCCGCGATCATGTTCAGCCGCGCGGCGATCTCGGGTTTCCCGGTCGCGAGAGAGCTCGCGTAGCTGGTGGAAATCGTTGCGTTCATCAACGATCCGACGCACAGAAGTAGCACAGGCAACTGGAGCGATCGCGAGATCTTCGAATCGAACACGTATGTGAAAAGAGGCTCTTCGGCGATGGCGATCGCCGCGAACAGCGGGACCGCCAGGATGCAAATCAGGTCGTCGAGCTTGTGATAGCGCTCCATCAGGCTTCCAGCGCGATATGCCTTGGCCAGCGCCGGGTAGCCGGCGGTAGAGATGCTGTTCACCATCCCCTGGCCCTTCGAGACCGCGGTCTGACCGAGACCGTACGAGCCGAGGGCTGCGATCGGGAGGAACGAGCTGAGGATGAGCCGATCGATGCGCGTAACCACCGTCGCAAGAAGGCTCGTTAGCATCGCGTAGCCCGCGAACCGCCGAGTGCGCCGGACGGCGTCGCGACGTATTCCGGGGACGAGGATAGCGATGCCGAGCGCGGCCGTACAGGCCCGGGCCGCGATCACTATCGAGACGACGGCCGTCGTCAGGTACCAGCCGGCGAGGACGACTGCGCTGCCCGACCAGGTCAGCACGACGAGGGTCCCGCCCTGCTGCACGAGGCTTGCCCCGAGCGCGATCAGGTTGCTGGTACCGAACCGCTGCAGGCCCTGGAGAACGCTGGTGAAGAGTAGGCGCGGGAGGTTCAGGACCGCAGAGATCAGGAAGATGCGGAGGACCATGACAGCCTCGTCCCGCGGGAGCTGCTCGACATCGACCCAGCGCCCGATCGCAAGCGGAACCAGCACCCAACACACGATGCCAAGGACGGCGACCGAGCCTGCGTACACAGTCCACGCCGATCGGACGAGAGCGCGGACATAGTCGGGCTCGTCGTCGGCGTGCGCGGCGACCTCTCGCACGATCGTCGAGGACAGGCCGAACTCGAGGGCGGCGGTGAGCACGGCGCCAGCCACCAGGCTGAAGAAGTAGAGCCCGAGGACATCGAGGCCGAGTTGACGATGGATGACCTTCGCGGCAACAAAACTGACGACGATCAACGCCCCCTGACCGAGGACGTTGTGCAGGATGTTCTTTCCGACCCGCGACATGCCGTGGGAGCCTGCACTGTTTGCCAGCGGGGAGGCGGTGTCAAGTCGTTACCGATCGCACAGTTCCTCGAGGTGCAGGGCCGTGTTAGAATACCGGCGTGGCAGCGAGCGCGACGAGATGAAGGTCGTCATCCTCTGCGGTGGCAAGGGCACTCGGCTACGCGAGGAGACCGACCTCCGCCCCAAGCCGATGGTCATGATCGGCGACCGGCCGATTCTCTGGCACATCATGAAGCTATACGCACATCACGGCTTCAATGAGTTCGTGCTCTGCCTCGGCTACAAGGGCGAGTACATCAAGGAGTATTTCCACAAGTTCGAGATGCTCAACCACGACTTCACGGTCGACCTGGGCGCCGAACGGTTCACCAGCCACAAGAACCAGCCGACGGTCGACTGGAAGGTTACCCTGGCGGACACTGGCCTCGAGTCGATGACCGGAGCGCGAGTCAAGCGGGTCACCCGGTACCTCGACGGTGACCGTTTCATGCTCACGTACGGCGACGGCGTCGCGGATCTCGATCTGCGCAAGCTCCTCGAGTTCCACCTGGCCCACGGCAAGATCGCCACCGTCACCGGTGTGCGCCCTGTAGCGCGCTTCGGCGAGCTACTCATCGAGGGCCACCGGGTCCAGGCGTTCAGCGAGAAGCCTCAGGTGACGAACACGCACATCAGCGGCGGCTTCTTCATCTTCGAACGCCGCTTCCTCGACCTGCTTGACCGTGACGAGGGCTGCATAATGGAGACCGGGCCGCTCGAGACACTCGCCAAGAACGACGAGCTGATGGCCTATCAGCACGACGGATTCTGGCATTGTATGGACACGTTCCGTGACTGCACGATCCTCAACAACCTATGGGAACGCGGAGCACCGTGGAAGGTATGGGAGCACTAGCCTTCGCAGGGGTGTACGCCGGCAAGCGCGTGCTGTCTCCGGCTACCTGGCCCTGGGCCGCGAGTTCCTCGGCGAGCGCGCCGCCACGCTCGCCGAGGCATGGAACTTCGGCCCGGCCACTTCGGCCTCCCACAGGGTGAGGGGATTCGAGGACACCGCGCGGCGGACAGTCAACAGGTGTCGACGGATGGTCGACGCCGGCCGCGACCCCGCCGCGATTCGGCATCTGCTCGACGAGGAGATCGACGCGTATGACAGTCACGCCGGGGCCCGAGACCTGGCATGGGCGCGAGGAGCTTCGTGACAGCGTTGTGCGTACACGAGGACAGCTGCCGGTCGTGCGGCGGGGTCGAGCGGACCGAAGTTCTCAACCTGGGCGAGACGCCGCTGGCTAACCGGCTGCTCGCGCCCGACCAGCTTGGCACGCCCGAGCCACGCTATCCGCTCCGCGTCGTGTTCTGCCCGGCCTGCACGCTGGTGCAGATCACGGACACCGTGAGCCCGGAGGAGCTGTTCCGCGACTACCTCTACTTCTCGTCGTTCTCCGACGCGACCCTGCGCCACTCCGAGCAGCACGCGACTGAGCTCGTCGCCCGAAGGCGCCTTGACGCGTCGCACCTGATCGTCGAGGTCGCCAGCAACGACGGCTACCTGCTCCAGTACGTCCAGCGCGCGGGCGTGCCGGTGCTCGGAATCGAGCCGGCGCGCAACATCGCCGAGCTGGCGAACCAGCGCGGCATCCCGACCCGCGCCGAGTTCTTCGGCCTCGAGTTCGCGCGACGCCTCGGCGACGAGGGCGTGCGAGCCAACGTCGTCCTCGGCAACAACGTCCTTGCCCACGTCGCCGACCTCAATGGGTTCGTCGCCGGCGCCGCACACCTGCTCACCGACGACGGCATCGTCGAGTTCGAGTTCCCCTACGTCGGTGACCTCGTCGATCACGTCGAGTTCGACACCATCTACCATGAGCACCTCTGCTACTTCTCCGTCCATGCGATCGAGCACCTGCTGCTCCGTCATGGCTTGGCGCTGTCGGACGTGATTCGCATCCCGATCCACGGAGGGTCGCTCCGCATCACCGGCGCGCGGATCGCCGACGACGCTGGCCGCCGGCGCGTCGACGCGCTGCTCGCTGAAGAGAGCGCCCGAGGCATGGACCATCCCGGTTTCTACGCGTCGTTCGGCGACCGCGTCGCTGGGCTCCGCACCGACCTGCTGTCAACGCTGCGCTCGTTGCGAGAGTCGGGCAAGCGGATCGCCGCGTACGGCGCCTCAGCCAAGGGGTCCACGCTGCTCAACTTCCTCGGCATCGGCCGCGACCTTCTCGAATACGCCGTCGACCGCAGCACGGTCAAGCAGGGCAAGCTTACGCCGGGCGCGCATCTCGAGATCTTCCCGCCCGAGCGACTGGTCGAGGACTTGCCTGACTACACGTTGCTGCTCACCTGGAACTTCGCCGATGAGATCCTCACGCAGCAGGAGCGCTACCGGCGGGCTGGCGGCCGATTTATCATCCCTGTGCCCACGGTCCGGATCGTTTGACGATGAAATTCACCGCGACCCCCTTGCCGGGCGCATTCGTGATCGACCTGGAACTGGTGCGCGACGAGCGCGGGTTGTTCGCTCGTAGCTTCTGTCGGAACGAGTTCGCCGCCCTCGGCCTCGAGACCACGCCGGTGCAGTGCAACGTCTCGCACAACATCGCCGCGCACACGCTGCGCGGCATGCACTACCAGGCCGCGCCGCACGAGGACGCCAAGCTGGTCAGCTGCGCGCAGGGAGCGATCTACGACGCCATCATCGACCTGCGGCCTGGGTCGCCGACGTACCATCGATGGTTCGGCCTCGAGCTCACCGCCGACGCGTTGACCATGCTGTACGTCCCGCAAGGCTTCGCCCACGGCTTCCTTACGTTGACCGCCGGTGCGCGAGTCCTCTACCAGATGTTCGAGCGCTATCACCCGGAGTCGGCACGCGGCGTCCGCTGGGACGACCCGGCCTTCGCGATTGCGTGGCCTCATCCGCCGAGCGTTATCTCCGCGCGCGACGGTGGCTACCCGCTTTGCGCATCCTGAACGCGTCGCAGGTGTGCCGAGGGCCAGAACGTCGCCTGCCGCCAGGTGCGAGCCTGGCCCCGACGCCGGGTGCGAGAACCACAGGCTTCAACCCGAGAAATCCCAGTTCTGTGATGCAGGTGAAGCAGGCGAACGCATGCCGAGCCGCGCTCGGGGAGGGGAGGACATCACTTCGTTGGCCGGCCCCCCATGATACGTTTACAGGTGCGTTCCAATGCTGGTGATCTCCGCGAAGGCTCGAATCTCTCCCCTCGCCGACATCGAGGACTCGGTCCGCGGCAGCCGTATCGAGATCGGGGATGGCGTCGTCATCGATGCGTTCGTTAAGGTGAAGCCCGTGGGCGGCTCCGGGGACATCAGGATCGGGCGCTTCTGCCACATCAACTCGGGCACGGTGATCTACTCCGGCAACGGCGTCGTGATCGGCGAGCACGTTGCCATCGCGGCGAACTGCACGCTGGCTCCCGTGAATCACGAATTCCGCGCCCGCGACAAGTTGATCGTCGACCAGCGCTTCATGCCCAGTCGCGGCGGCATCGTGATCGAGGACGATGTGTGGATCGGCGCCAACGTCGTCGTCCTAGACGGTGCGATCTTGCGTCGTGGCTGCGTGATCGGCGCTGCCTCCGTGGTCCGCGGCGAGGTCCCTGCCTTTTCGATCAACGTCGGCAACCCGCTGCGAGTCACGGGCTACCGCCGATGAAGGTAACCGTGTTCGGCGCGAAAGGCTTCATCGGCGCCCATCTCGTGAACTATCTGCGCGCGCAGGGTCGACGGTGCGACGCGATCAATCGGGGTCAGGCGCCGGGCGATGCGGCGCTCGGTCACGTGATCTGGTGCGCCGGCGTAACGGCCGATTTCCGCCAGCGCCCGTTCGACACGGTCGCCGCCCACGTCAGCGACGTGATCCCATGGCTGCAGGCCGGTCGCTTCGACTCGTTCGTTTACGTGTCGTCGACGAGGGTCTATCAGCGCAGCGTGCACGGCGCCGAGGACGCGGTGCTGTCGGTCGCGACCCAGGCGCCTGACGACCTGTACAACGTGTCGAAGTTGATGGGCGAATCGCTCTGCCTGTCATCCGGGCGGCCTGGCGTGCGCGTTGCGCGCCTGTCCAACGTCTATGGCTTGGATCAGGCCTCGGACAACTTTCTCACGCGCGTGATTCGCTCGGCGCTCATGGGCCGTCTCAAGATGGGGACAGCGCCGGCCTCGGCCAAGGACTATGTATGCCTCGACGAGGTCGTCGAGACTCTGGTCGCCATCGCATTCGAGGGCGCGCTCCCGATCTACAACGTCGCGACCGGCATCAATGTCTCTCATCAGGAGATCGCCGACACGCTGGTGCGCGCGACCGGTTGCGAAGTCTCGTGGGCCGACGACGCACCGCTGGTGAGCTTCCCGCGGATCTCCACCCAGCGACTGCATGACACGTTCGGTCGCGTGCCTGCGCGTCGGCTGCTCGATGATCTGCCCGGCCTGGTCTCTCGGTTCGCGCTCACTTCACCCGCTTGATGTAGGCGCTCGGCCAGTAGGTGACCCGGTCTTCGACCGTTCCTTCGTTGAACTGGAACGCCGGGGCCTCGATGACGAACTCCGGGTTGGAGCGGGCGAACTCGATCGCGGCCTCGCGCGGGTTGTTCCATTCCCAGTCGGGTTGTGTCCTCGGCGCGCCGACGACTTCGCCCATGATCCCGTCCATCGCAACAGCGTACGAGCCCAGCGTCACCAGCGGCGCGTAGGCCGCGAGTTCGGCGAGGACGTGAGCCTTCGTGTGCAGCGAGTCGAGGAACACCATCACGGACTCGCCGGCGTGCACCATCGCCCTGATCTGGTCAACCACGTCGGGCGCGACTGAACTCCCTTCGACGAGATGGATGTAGCTCGCGAGCCGGTGAGCCTCGATTGCCGCGCGGTTGTGCGCTCGGATCTCGATGTCGACACCGATCACTCTACCGCGGCCGAGCGCGTGGCAGAGCGACGCATAAAACACCAACGAGCCGCCGTGGGCGACACCACACTCGATGATGACGTCCGGCTGGACGGCGACGATGACCTCCTGCAGTCGGATCATGTCCTCGGGAAGCTGGATCATCGGGCGGCCCAGCCACGTGAACGAGTACACGTACTTGTTGTCCCAGCCGGCGCGTAGCCACAGCTTCGAGAGGATGCGAAAGCCTTCCGCGCTGCCGAGCGGAACCCTCTCCTGCACTCCGGCGCGCTCGAACGTGAACTCTCCGGTCGCCTCATCGATCGTGATCATCGGTGAACATCCTTTGCTGCGAACGCGTGAACTGTGCAGGTCGGATCGCTCCGCGCACGCAGGTGGTCAGCTTGACTTCGTGCTGCGGTACGGTCTGGTATTACATGCCGCGCATCGTGTCGACCAGGCGGGTGAAGGAGGTGCCAGCCGCCAGCCTGGACTCTGTACACGGCAGCCGCGGCCCTATAAGCGTCAGCGACTGGAGAGCGCGCGTCGACGATGTGCTGTGCAAGGCCAACAGCGGGCGCGGCCGGCGAGTCGTCGTCGAGCTCGCCGCGATGCGCGAACTCGCGGGTGCGGCGCTCGAGTTGGTCAGCCGACACGGAACGGGGCCCCGTCGCGCTCGAGCGAAGTCTGGGCCGCCGCCAGCAGTCGCACCACCCGGATCCCGCTTGCGAGGTCGGTGCGCGGCTGACGCCCCTGCTCGACGCAGTCGAGGAAATGCCGGACCTGGACCACCAGCGGCTCCTCCATCGCCACCTCGGGGATGTAGATGTCCCCGTTCCGGATAGTGAGGTACTCGGCGAAGCTGGAGAACTCGGGGGGCCGATCGTAGCCACGGTCATAGAGGCGGATCTTCTCGGGGCTGCAGTCGTCAAACTCGACCATCTTGCGAGAGCCGACCACGGTCAGTCGCCGCTCCTTCCGCGGGTTGAGCCACGAGAGGTGGATCTGCGCCATCACCGGGCGCGCGCCGCCGGCCGGTGCCAGCTCGAGGTTAACGAAGACCACGTCGGCGATGCCCGGCTGCAGGTAGCTCGCGCCGCGCGCTGACACCGTGACCGGCGCGCCGGGGACCAGGTACTCGATCATTGACAGGTCATGCGGCCCGAAGCTCCACAGCGCGCTCTCATCGCGGCGCAGGCGGCCGAGGTTGGCGCGCACCGAGGAGAGGTAGAAGATCTCGCCGAGTTCGCCTGACATCACCAGCTTGCGCAGGTACTCGACCGCCGGGTGATAGAGCATGAGATGCCCGACCAGCACCACCGTGCCGGCGCGTTCGGCGGCGGTGGCGAGCGCCTCGGCGGCGCCGGTCGAAAGCGCCAGCGGCTTCTCGACCAGGACGTGATGACCATGCTCGAGGCAGCGCACCGCCAACTCGGCGTGGGTGATGGCCGGGGTGGCGATCACGACCGCGTCCACATCGGCCGCGACCATGATGTCAGCGACGAGGCGGGTACCGCGGGCTCCAGGCGCCAGCGCGACCGCACGCGCCAGTGCCGACGGATCCGTGTCGCACAGCCAGGTCAATTCGGCGCGCGGCTCGGCAGCGAACGTACGGACGTGGGACAGCCCCCACGCCCCGGTCCCGACCACAGCGACTCGGGTACGGCGCAACCGGGCCCCGTCCTCAGAGCGCGGCGCGAACGCCCGCCGTCACTTCGGTGCGGACATAGCTGGGGTCGTGAACGTCGCCGCCGAAGCTCGACAGGTAGCTGGTGTCGTCGATCTCGGTGCGCCAGTCGGCGACCGCGGCCAGCCAGTCCTTGAACACGTAGGTGGCCTTGCCACCCACGGCGAAGATCACGTCGTCACGGGTCGGCGCACCGATCGCCATCGAGATGCCGTCGTAGTGTCGGAGCCGGACCTCGGCGCCGACACTGGCGACGACGCGGCTGATCTGCTGGTCGACCTTCAGCCCGAGCTTGTGGTCGCGATAGTAGTCACCGTTGAGCGAGTCGTAGTGGTCCCAGCTGTAGTCCACCACCATCCGACCGACGGGTGAGTAGCGGTAACCCAGCTCGGCTCCCATGAGGGGCGCGTTGTAGCCCGAGCCCCCGCTGTAGCTGGCGTAGGCCCATCCCAGGTGGGCCTTGACCGTGAACAGCTCGGTGAGCGCGGTCGCGATCCCGGCGCCACCGCGGATCGGCTGGGCGCCCCGCTTGGTCGCGGGAATCGCGCCATCGGAGCCGAGCGACCCGATGAAGCCGTAGCTGGCGTCGGCATAGACCTTCGTGTACGGGAAAATCTGCCATTCGTAGCCACCGTGGATCGCGTTGATCATCCGGTTGCCGAACTGCTGATCCGCGTCCTCGAAGTAGTCGATCTGGTTCTCCCAGCGCAGCCCACCCTTCATGGTGCGGCCGCCGGGCTGGTAGTTGAGTGCCAGGCCGAGGGTGTTGGCGATCCGGTTGGTGCCGTCGAAGGAGTAGAAGTTGGTCGGGCGGGAGTCGCGAACCAGGTGGTCCTTGACCACGAACGAGAACGTGCCCTGGGGCGCCACGGTCAGGTTGGCGCTCAGATCGGCGGCGATGCCGCGTTGCGAGCGCACCACCTCGTCAGTCGACAGGTACTCGTTGTACTCGAGCCTGCCACCGCCGCGGAACTGGATGGATTGTGTGGCCGGCTCCGCGGACTCCTCGGCGCCCTCGTCGGTCAGGGCCTCGTCGACCGGCTCCACGTGCTTGGACGCGATCACTGCCTCGGCCACCAGCCGGAGGAGCCCCGAGGCATGGCGCTGGCTGGCGCGGTACGCGGAGAAGACGTTGTCGGTGAAGCCGGCCTCGGCGCCGAGGATCGGGTGCACCACCGTGCCGGCACCGATCGGGTACCCCGGGCCCTCCACCGCCGCGACGTCGCGTGCGTCCTGCGCGTGGGCAACCCCGGCGCCACTGACGAGGGCAACGGCGAACAGGCTTCCGCCAACGGCTAGCGACCAGTGCATGCGTGTCATCCGATTCAGAACCAGGGGCTCGCCGTGTTGACCTGCTCGAAGTCCGAGCTCGGTACGTCGAACGGATCGTGGGGATCGGCGGTCGGGTCGTCGGGCATCGCCGGACCATTGACGTCGACCTGCGTGGGGCCGATGAAGATGATCTCCTCGCCGATGCAGCCCTCGGCCTCGTCACGCTCGGAGGTGGCGCGCTCCTGGGCCAGCCTCACCTGGCTGTACTGGTGGACCTGGGCGTCCCGGTCGCCGCTGGCGATCGCCTCGGTGAGGTCGTTCTGCGCCACCTCGCCGATGTTGAGCAACTGCTTCACCGCCAGCAGCTTCTCGTTGACGCAGTTGAGCTTGATGACGTCCTTGGCCTTGCGCGCCGCGCCCTGGAGCTGGAGCACGCGGATGTGGAAGCCTTCCATCTCGCCCAGCAACTTCTTGGTCTCGGTGGCCATCTCCCGCGGCGACAGATCTGCCTTGGTCTCACCGGACGCCGTCACGTCGGGCTTCTTGGCATCCCCTGGCGCGGGCGCGGGCTGGGCGTAGAGGGTCCCGATGCCCAGGCCGACCAACGCGACGAGTGCGACCACGAGATGTTTGCTGTTTCGCATGCTTGGTTCCTGCCGCTGTGGCGGCTGGCTGGGTCATCCTAGGGGTGGATTCGCCCTGCGTCAAACGCCCAGCCCTCTGGAGGCTGTGGGATTTGTTGCCTCGGACCCGGCACCTGTTCATGCCCGCAGTGAGGGCGAGCACACCTCAGGGAAGGCCGCCGCGGCCGATCGCCTGGTACGTGAACCCCAGATCGCGCAGGATCGCGGGATCCCACACGTTCCGGCCGTCGAACAGCCGCGGCTCTGCCATCGCCTCCTTCAGGCGGCGAAAGTCGGCGCCACGGAACTGCTTCCACTCGGTGACCAGCGCGAGCGCGTGCGCTCCGCGGGCCGCGGCGTACATGTCGGGAGCGAGCTCGATGCGATCGCCGAGCTGCGCGCGGACGTTGTCCATCGCGACTGGATCGTAGCCGACGACGGTCGCCCCCGCTTCGAGCAGGTCGCTGGCCAGTTGCAGTGCCGGCGCCTCCCGGATGTCGTCGGTCTCGGGCTTGAACGCCAGGCCCCAGATCGCCACCCGCTTTCCTGCCAGGGTGCCCCCGAACGCGGCCCGGATGCGCTCGCCCAGGACGCGCTTCTGCCGTCGGTTGGCGCGCTCGGCGGCCTCGACGATCTCGAGCTGGTTACCGTGCTGGCGTGCCGCATGAGCCAGGGCCCTTATATCCTTCGGGAAACAACTACCCCCGAAGCCGGGGCCCGGGAACAGGAACCTGGCCCCGATGCGCGGGTCCGTGCTCATGCCCTTGCGGACGTGCTCGATGTCGGCGCCGACCTTCTCGGCGAGCAAAGCCAGCTCGTTCATGAACGAGATGCGCACCGCCAGCATGGCGTTGGATGCGTACTTCGTGAGCTCGGCCGAGCGGATGTCCATGACCATGATGCGGTCACCGGTTCGCACGAACGGCGCATAGAGGTTGCGCAGCACTCGCGCGGCGCGATCGTCATCGACGCCCAGGATCACGCGGTCCGGCTTCATGAAGTCGTTGACCGCGTCGCCCTCCTTCAGAAACTCGGGGTTCGATGCCACCGCGAACGGCTGCGTGGTCCCGGCCGACACGATCGCGCGAATGCGGTCGGCCGTGCCGACCGGCACCGTGCTCTTGGTGACGATCACGGCAAATCCGGTCAGCGCGCTCGCGACCTGGGCGGCGGCGGCTTCGATGAAGCGGAGGTCGGCAGCACCGTCCTCCTCGCTCTGCGGCGTGCCGACCGCGAGGATCACCACGTCGGCGCCGGGCACCGCCTCGGCGGTCGAGGTGGTGAACGACAGCCTACCGGCGGCGAGGTTGCGTTGGACCAGGTCGTCGAGCTGCGGCTCGTGGATCGGGATCTCGCCGCGGAGGAGACCGGCGACCCGTGCCGCGTCGAGGTCGACGCACGTCACATCGTTCCCGAAATCGGAGAACCCCGCGCCGGCCACCAGGCCGACGTACCCCGTGCCGATAACTGCGAGCCGCATGGGCGAGCAACGTAGCATGGGCTGCGCAGACCCACGGGCCAGCGTGAAGCGCCGCACACGCGCCGGCTCGAGCGCTTCCGGCGCACGCGCTAACGCAGTAGGCTTGAGCCGGCATGTGGCGCCTTTCCGTTCTATCCTGGGTCACACCGGCGCTCGTCCTTGTCGGGTGCGGGTTCGACCCCGGAGGGGATCCGACTGACGCGAGCGTGGATTCGGGGGCTGACGGCATTCCGCCCGATGGCGATGACGACGGCGACACGGTCCCCAACGGCAACGACAACTGCCCTACGACTGCCAACACGGCACAGTCCGACGAGGACAGCGACGATCGCGGCGACGTCTGCGACAATTGCCCGCACGTCGCCAACACCACCCTGGACAACGCCGACGGAGACGGGGTCGGAGACGCCTGCGATCCCAACCCCGCAGGGCCTGATCTCATCGCCGCGTTCTATGGATTCAACGGTAGCGCGCTACCGCCCGAGTGGGGCCCCGTCGGGTTGTGGACCGTCAGCGGCGGAGCGCTGCACCAGCCGAGCGCGGAGTTCGGCGATCGAATCCTGTCGGTCACCGGTGGAGTGTGGGCCGACGTGGTCATCGACACCTCGTTCGACCTGATCGCGCTGTCACCCGATATCCCGCCTCTGTCGCCTAGTCGCTCGGTTTCCGTGCTGACCCGCTACGCGCCGAGCACGATCTACGGCACCGGCTACCTGTGCAGCGCGTTCCAAAATGTACTCGACAGCAACAGTGCGACCCAGATCTCGACGCGCTTCCAGAACGACGGAACTGTGGTCGGCGGCGACGCCGATGGAATGCCGGTGCGGATGAACCCCGGAGGCAACGTGCGCATGATCGCGTCTAGCGAGGGCGATCGGCACGCTTGCCTTACCACAACCACCGCGACTATCGGCTCGAGCTTCCAGGAGAGCCTGCACACCAGCGGCACCGTTGCGATCCGCACCTTCGGCGTGGCGGCCAACTTCCGCTATGTCGTCGTGATCGCGCCCGGGCTCCAGTAGCCCGAGCGGGTCGTCACTCCGACCGCCGGCGCAGCGGCGCGACGCGGCTGCGCGCCGTCGCGGCGGCCAGACCGACCAGGCCGCGCCAGTCGTCGACCATGTGGACCTTGCGGACCAGCTGCAGCCAGCGCGGCGGCGACGCGAACGCGATGAGCTCGGCGGACGTCGGGAAGCCGAGGCCGCGGGCGCTTCCGGGCTCGCCATCGGCGCTCCCAGCCCGCAGCCCCTCGAGCGCGCGGGACACCGCAGCGGTCGCGCGCGCCACCGACCACGCGGCGGCCAGGGCGTTGACCTCGGCAGCTGGCACGCGGGCACGCAGGCGCGCCGCGTCGACGAAGTTGATCAGCGGCACGCCGCCCTCGTGGCGGCCGATGTGGGCGACGTGGAGCAGGTACTCGTGGAGCGGCGCCGCCCGCAACGCGCCGGCGAGGTGCGACGGGCGGGCGTCATGCCAGACCGCGGCGAGGTCGATGCGGCTGCGGCCGGCGTGGAGGATGTGGCGATGGAGATCGATCGCGCTGTCGCGGCGCTTGAGGGTCAGCGCGTGGCGGGTGACCGTGATCTGGGCGGCGCCGCCGGCGTGCCAGTAGCCGAGGCGAAGCAGCGCGCGGGCGGCGCGATCGAAGTCGGCGGCCCGCACCAGCAGGTCGATGTCGGACATCGGCCGCTCGGCCGGGTCGGCATAGAGCGTGCCGGTATAGGCGATGCCCTTGAGCAAGATCACCGCCACCCCGGCGTCGCCGAGGGCGGCGAGCGCCTCGACCGCGAGCGCGGCGCGACGCTCGGCCTGGAGCGCCGACGCGATGAAGTCGTTGCGCAGCGTCGCGGCACCGGCGCGGTGGGCCAGCGGCGCCAGCATGTGGCGGCGGACCAAGGTCAACGGCAGCGCGTCGACCGCGACTTCCACCGGGTTGCCAAGGAGGTTCGCGACCAGCGCCTGCATCGCGCGGCGCGCGGGCGCGGTCAGCATCGGCGACGGCTCGGGCATCACGGAATCCAGCGCAGCAGCCTGACGTCCCCACCTGACCGCGGCAGCTGCGCCATCACCGCGCCGTCGGCGGCGCGGACCAGCGTGACCTCGGCGGCGGCGACGGTCTGCGCCGGGCTGAGCGCACGCCGCAGCACGGCCAGGTAGACGCCGTCGGGGCTCCAGGCGGCGTCGGTGTCGGTGACGCCTTCGGGTGTGAGCTTTCGCACCTTGCCGGTGGGGACGTCGAGCACGTGGAGGACCAGGATTGCGCCGGCGCTGCGGGTGAACAGCAGGGCGCCGCCGGCGGGCGACCAGCGCGGTAGATCCTCGACGACGTCGGGATCGGTCTCGGTGGTGGCGCGACGCTGCGCGGTGCCGTCGGGCGCCATCAGGAACAGGCGCGGCGGGCCCTCGCGGTCGGACAGGAAGGCGAGCGTGTCACCGGCGGGTGACCACAGCGGCGACCAGTCGTCCTTGTGGAACGCGGTCAGGCGGGTCGCCGCGCCGCCGCCGCTCGGGGCGCGGTAGAGCTCGGCGTCGCCGTCGCGCGACGACGAGAACGCGAGCACGGTGCCGTCGGGCGACAGCGCCGGATCGAAGTTGCCTTCGCGGTTGTCGGTCAGGCGAGTCACCGCGACGACGCGGCCGCCGGCGGCGCCGGGGGCGATGCGGTAGAGGTCGCGGAAGCCGTGCTCGCTGGTCTCGACGACCACCACGTGGCCGTCGGCTGACACGATCGGGTTGCGCACCGCACCGGCGCGGGGGCCGAAGCGCTCGACGGCGTCACCACGCACGATCGCGAGCTGCTCGACGTGATCGCCCTCGGACTCGCCCTCGGTGGCGATGACCAGCAGGCCGCCGAGGAACATCTGGCCGCTGGGGAACAGGTTGGCCGGGCCGCCGCCGTGGGCGATCCAGCCACCGGTCGCCGCATCGAGCCGCACCGGTTGCACGCGGCCGGCGCGCTCCTCGGCGATGTAGATGGTGCCGCGAACGAAGCTCAGGTCCGGCGCCGGCTCGGACCGCGCATCGACGGCGGCGTCGTCCGGAGCGTCGGAGGCCGGCCCGGGCGCGACCTTGCGCTCCGCCGAGCGCTTGCACGCCGCGGACACCGTGGACGCCGCGGTGAGCGCCAGCAAGGTGACGAAAGCGCGGCTCACCAACGTGGCGTAGCACGCGCTCGCCCGGCCGTGGTACGAGCGAGTCGTGATCCGCGACGCTGCCACGGTGATCCTGATCCGCGCTGCCGAGGCCGGCGGTGGCGTCGAGGTGTTCCTGTTGCGGCGCCGCAAGAACGCCTCGTTCATGGGCGGCGCGTACGTGTTTCCCGGGGGCGCGCGCGACGAGGGCGAGGACGACCTGCGGGTCACCGCCGCCCGCGAGCTGTTCGAGGAGGCCGGCGTCCTGCTCGCCACCACGGCGGTCGGACGCGAGCAGGCGGTCGCGCTCCGCATCCGCGCGCTCGATGGCGAACCGCTCCCGGCGCTGCTGGCCGAGGCCGGGCTGCAGCTCGACCCCGACGCGCTGACCTACTTCGCGCACTGGATCACCCCGAGCATCGAGGCCAAGCGCTTCAGCGCCCGCTTCTTCGTCGCCGTGCTGCCGACCGGTCAGGCGCCGAGCTTCGACGACCGCGAGACCGTCGACGAGGCGTGGCTGACGCCGGCCGCCGCGCTGGCCCGCGCCGCCGAGCTGGCGCTGCCGCCGCCGCAGGTCCGCACGCTGTCGGAGCTGTGCGACACCGCCGCGGTCGACGACGTCCTCGCCCTGGCGCGCCGGCGCGCCGCGCAGCCGCACGCCATCATCCCGCGCATGGCCCCCACCGCGGGCGGCGGCTTCGCGCTGCTCCTGCCCTGGGATCCCGAGTACGTCTCCGCCGGCACCGGCGACAGCGCGCCGATGGCCGCCGATCACCCGCTGGCCGTCGGCCCCAGCCGCTTCATCCTCGAGGACCGCACGTGGAAGAACGTCGCCGCACCTGGTTCGACGACCGCGGGCTAGTCCTCGCGGGTGGGGAGGGCGGGGTGCGTCCTTCGAGCCCGAGCCCGAGCCCGAGCCCGAGCCCGACTCCGACTCCGCCAGGCACCGGTCACCCTGAGCGAGCAGCGCAGCTGCGAGTCGAAGGGCGCGGCTCGCTCGGGGCGACCGGGGGCGGCAGCAGGCGGGTGCCGCTGTTCGGCGCCGCCATGCATTACTGGCGCACGCCGCGGGCGCTGTGGCGGCGCGCGCTCGACGAGCTGGCCGGGCTGGGCGTCACGGTGGTCGAGTCGTACGTTCCGTGGAGCGTGCACGAGCGCGCCGCCGGGACGTACGACTGGCGCGGCGACCGCGATCTGGGCGCCTGGCTCGACGAGGTTCACGCCGCCGGCCTGGTGGCCGCGCTGCGCCCCGGGCCCCACATCAACGCCGAGCTGACCTGCTTCGGCTTCCCGGACCGCATCGTCCGGGATCCGGACATCCAGGCTCGCGCCGCTCACGGCGGCCCGGTGTGGCTGCCGGCGCCGCCGCGCGCGTTCCCGGTGCCGTCGTACGCCAGCGCCCGCTTCCACGACGAGGTCGCGGGCTGGTTCCGCGCCGTCGGCGAGGTGGTGGCGCCGCGGCAGTGGCCCGACGGCCCGGTGGTGGCGCTGCAGGTCGACAACGAGCCGCAGATGTTCTTCCGCTCGGGCGCGTTCGATCACGACTACCACCCCGACGCCCTCGCCGCCTGGCGCGCCGCCAGCGGCGACGATGACGACGCGCCCCGGGCGTGGTCGCCGGAGAACGCCGCCACCTGCGCCCGCTGGGTGCGCTGGAAGGACGAGCACCTCGCCGACGCGCTGACCCGCTTCGGCGCCGCGCTCGACCGCGCCGGGCTCGACGGCCTGGCGCGCTTCGGCAACCTGCCGCCCGGCGAGCCGTGGTTCACCGACCTGCCGCGCCTGGAGCGCGCGGTCGGTGGCCCGGTCGGCATCGACGTCTACGCCGGCGCCGGCGCGCTCGCCAAGGTCCGCCGCCGCGCCCTGCACCTGGTCGGCTCGACCGCGCACCTGCCGCTGGTCCCCGAGCTCGGCTGTGGCTTCGTGCCCTACGCGCCGCCGTTCTCCGATGACGACCAGCGCGCGGTCACGCTGGCGTTGCTGGCCGGCGGGGTGCGCGGGTTCTCGTTCTACATGGGCGTCACGCGCGATCGGTGGATGGGCGGCATTCTCGACGAGGAGGCGCGGCCGCGGCCGACCGCGCGCTGGGTCGGCCGCCTGCTGGCCGCGCTCGCCGAGCTCGACTGGACCGCGCTGCGGCGCCGCACCCGCGTGGCGCTGGTGCTGTCGCGCGCCGACGCCCGCCACGGCCTGGCGTCGTCGGTGCTCGACCCGCTGCCGCCGATCGTCGGCGAGCTGATGGGCCTGGGTGCCGGCGGCAGCGCCGAGCTGGCGCGCGATCCGGCCGCCGCCCTCCACCGCCGCTGGTTCGACGCCGCCGCCCGCGCCCTCGATCTGGCCCAGGTCCCGTACGCGATCGTCGACGAGGGCGCCGGGCTCGACCGCTTCCTGGCCCACGACGCGATCGTGGTGCCGACGTTGCACCGCGTCGATCGGGCGCTGTGGAAGCGGCTCGGCGAGGCGGCGGCGGCGAAACGGGTGGTGGTCATCGGGCCCCAGACGCCGTCGTTCGACGAGTGGGGCGAGCCGCTCGGCGACGATGCCGCCCTGCCCCGCCGCGCCGGCTTCATGCGGCCGGGGTCGGTCGACGACCTCGCCGGGCTCGCCGACGACCTGGCGGCGCTGGCGCCGGTCGACGACTGGTACGTCGAGCGCCCGGCGGGCATCCTCGCCAGCGTGTTCGCCGACCCGGCCGGCGTGGTGCGCGCCCTGTTCGTCACCAATCCCGGCGAGCGCGCGGTGACCGCGCGGCTGGTCGTCCCGCTCGCCACCTCGCTTCGCGACGCGCTCGGCGAGGAGGTGCTCACCGAGGAGCAAGGCGTGGTGGCGGTGGCCGTGACCGCCGGCGACGTGCGGATGTTCCGCGTGTTTCAGAAGAAGTAGTAGTGCACGCCACCGACGCCGTTGAACTGGCCGGTCACGGCCACGCCGTCGGCATCGGAGACGCCGAGCGTCAGCCCGCCGGTGAACGACAGCGCGACGTTCGAGGCGATGAAGGCGCGGATCTGGATCCCGGGCTCGATGAAGACCACGGTGAGGTCGTTGTCGACGTTGGGCGTCTCGTCGCCGATGAACCCGATCCCGATCGATCCGCCGACCCCGAAGTCGGCCATCGCCGTCGAGTGCAGGTGGTAGTAGAAGCGGCCGCCGAGCTCGATGTCGGTATCGTCGACGCCACCTTCGTCGTTGAAGCCCAGGAAGCCGCCGAAATGGAACTCGCCCATGTCGTAGTTGGCCGACATGCCACCGAGGCCGGAGAGCTGCAGCTCGGCGCCCACCCCGACGGAACCCTTGGAGCCGCCGGCGAACGCGGTTCCAGCGCCGATCGCCAACACCGCGAGACCACTCACGAGCATGAGGTTCTTCTTCATGGCGACGAGGGTGGCGCGGGTCGGGGGTGGATTCAAGTTTCCTGGTAGCTTCCCTTCGTGCTGTCCCGGGACGTTGCGCTGCATCACATCGAACCGCGCCACTGGGCGGGCTGGTTCGAGATGCTGATCCCGCCCGGGGTCCGGACCCGACCGCGCTGGGCGCTGGCCATCATCGAGGGCGCGCCGGCCCGGGTCGTGAAGCTGGTGGTCGCCGGCCACGGCGCGCGCGGCGCGGTCGACCCGGCGGGGCTGTCGCTGCCACCGACCCCGGCCCACCTGCAGGCGTGCGCCAAGCGCCTCGACGTCGGCGCGGTCATCGTGCTCGACGCCGGCGTGATCGCGCAGGTCGCCGCCGAGGTCGAGAGCCACCTCACGATCGATCTGGACGTGGCGGCGCAGGGCCTGCTCCTCCTGCGCGCGCTCAAGCAGCGCAGCGGCAAGGGCGTGTGGAGCGACCCGCCGCTGCTCGATCTGCTGCCGGCGCCGGCCTTCGATCCGCTGCAGCGTACCTTCGACCTCCTGATCCCCGACGACAGCGCGCTCACCGCCTACGTCATCGACAACGACCGCGCCCGGGTCGCCGCGTCGGTGATCGCGGTCAAGCGCGGCGGCGACATCAACGAGGTCGCGAGCCACGCCGCGCTCGGCGACGCGATCAGCGAGGCGGCGCTGGCCCGCGACTGGACCACCGCCTACAAGCGGGTCAACCGCGCGGTCGGCGAGCGCTTCGCCCGGCCGTGCGTGAGCCTGTTCGTCGAGCGCGCCACCGTCGACAAGATCATCGTCGGGCCACCCGACACCCTGGGTCGCGAGATGAACGCCCGCCGCCTGATCATCGATCCGGCGCCGACCTGGCTGCTCGGCCTGCTCGGCGGCGCCACCGTCGCCGCCGTCGCCCAGCGCGGGGCCATGGCGCTGGCGAATCTGTTGCCGCAGGGCGCGCGCGACCGCGCCTCCGACCTCGCCGATCGGGCCCGCACCGCGATGAAGGAGTCGGGCGCCAATCCCTTCGCCATGCTCGGCTTCGACCCCATCGAGCTGTGGTTGACCCTCCGTCACTACTACCGCCCGCGCCGCTAGCTGGTTATGGTCCCGCCGATGTCCGATCCCGATGACCCGTCGCTGCGTCCTTCGACTCCGCCATGGACCGGTCACCCTGAGCGAGCAGCGCAGCTGGGAGTCGAAGGGCGCGGCGTCGCTCAGGACGAACGGATCGACGAACGGATCGAGGACGCGCCGCTCATCCACCCGAGCGCGGTGGTCGAGCGCGGCGCCAGCATCGGCGCCGGCACCCGGGTCTGGCACTTCGCGCACATCATGCCCGGGGCCACCATCGGCAAGGACTGCGTCGTCGGTCACGCCTGCTACATCGGCAACGTCACGATCGGCGACGGCTGCCGGATCCAGAACCACGTCTCGGTCTTCGATGGCGTCACGCTCGAGGACGAGGTCCTGCTCGGCCCGTCGTGCGTGTTCACCAACGTCAAGCACCCGCGCGCCCACGTCTCGCGGCGCGAGGAGTTCGCGCCCACCCGCGTCGGCCGCGGCGCGACCATCGGCGCCAACGCCACCGTGGTGTGCGGCGTGACCATCGGCGCCTACGCGTTCGTCGGCGCCGGCGCCGCGGTCGCCGCCGACGTGGCCCCGCACGCGCTGGTCATCGGCGTGCCGGCGCGCTGGATCGGCTGGGCCTGCCGCTGCGGCGAGCGCCTGCCCGGCTTCGACGGCACCGGGGTCACGGTGTGCGTGCGCTGCAGCGACCGCTACGTCGCGAAGGGCGCCACGATCGACCTGATCGCGACCTGAGCCGAAGCGTCACACGCCCCGAGTACGTTCGGGCATCGTGCCCAAGCGTCCGCCGCGGTTGCCCCGCCAGCTCGAGGTCCCGCCCGACCTGGATGGCACCGCCCCGGTGTGCGCGCTGGCCACGCCGGCCGGCGAGCTGTGGCGCGCCGACGTCCACGAGCTGCTGGCCCGCATCCCCGACGGTGGCGCCGTGCTGGTGATCACCGATCCGCCGTACGCGATCGGCAAGGCCGAGTGGGACGAGTTCGAATCGCTCGACGTCTACGTCGCGTGGTGCGACGCCTGGCTGACCGAGGTCCGCCGCGTGATCGGCGATCGCGGCTCGGCCTACGTGTGCGGCTTTTCCGAGATCCTGGCCGAGATCAAGGTCCGCTCGGCGCGCCGCTTCGCCGAATGCCGCTGGCTGGTCTGGTACTACCGCAACAAGGCCAACCTCGGCCGCGACTGGGGCCGCTCGCACGAGAGCATCCTGCACCTGCGCGGCGCCCGCGGCGCCGGCATCGACGTCGACGCGGTTCGCGTCCCGTACAACGCCCACACCACGCGCTACCCCGAGCGCGTGCAGGCGGTCAACTCGCAGTACGGCGGCGGCGGCAAGCGCCGCGACCGCTGGCTGCCCAACCCGCTGGGCGCCAAGCCGCGCGACGTGCTCGAGATCCCGGTCCTGTGCAACGGCATGGACGAGAAGACCGAGCACGCCACCCAGAAGCCGGAGGCGTTGATCGAGCGCCTGATCCTGGCCTCGTCGCGCCCCGGCGACCTGGTGGTCGACCCGTTCGTCGGCTCGGGCACCACCGCCGCCGTCGCCGCCCGCCTCGATCGCCGCTTCCTGTGCGGCGACGCCGACCCGCGTTATGTCGGCGTCGCCCGCGACCGCCTGCGGGCCGGCGATCCCACGCTCACAGCGACGGCTTGACGCCCATCTCCTCGAGGATGTTGTCGGCGCCGTCGATCAGGTCCATCACCCACATCGCGTAGCGGATGTCGACGATGATGGTGCGCGTGGTGGCGTGGTCGAAGACCACGTCCGAGGCCTGGCCCCCGATGTAGCCGTCGAAGGCCAGGCCGATGAGCTCGCCCTTCTCGTTGAGCGCCGCCGAGCCCGAGTTGCCGCCCGTGATGTCGAGGTCGGCGATGAAGTCGACCGGCACCTCGCCGAGCGCCGGGTGGGCGTAGGGGCCCCAGGTCCTGGCCTTGATCGCGGCGAGCTGTTTCTTGGGAGCGTCGAACGGCTCCTCGCCCTTGTCCTTGGCCAGGATCTCGGTGACGGTCGTGAACGGGCGGCCGCCGGCCAGGGCGCCGGACGCGAACGGCTTGATCGTCCCGTAGGTCACGCGCAGCGTCGAGTTGGCGTCGGGCGACAGGAAGCCGTCGAGCGCCTTATGCATCGCCTCGGCGTAGCGCGGGTTGACCACGATCGCGTCGCCGGTGCGGGCGTCGTCGATCTTCTCCTGCGCCTTGACGAGCGGCCACAGCGCGACGGCGACCCGGATGAACGGGTCCTTCGACGCCTTGAGCTGGGCCGAGGTCCCCTTCTTGAGCAGGGCGAGGCGCATCACCTCGTCCTCGAGCTTGGTGCCCTTGTAGAGTGCGTCGAGCGCCTTGTCGATCGCCGCCTCGTCGATCGAGGCGCCCTTCTTGGCGCCCACGATGGTCGCCAGCCACGGGCGTTCTGCGGCCGGCAACGCGAGCGCGCGCACCAGCGCCAGACGGAAGAAGGCGCGGTCGATGGTGGCGTCGAACTGACGCACGAACTGCTTCTGGCCGCCCTCCATGCGCGGCATGTCGCGATCCTGGTAGCCCGGCTTGCGATCGGGGTCCTTCTTGGTCCGCTCCTCGGCGAGGCGCACGAACAGCAGCGCGTTGCGAAGGTGGGCGGAGCCGCCGACGGCCTGACCGCGGTCGAAGTCGGCGCGCGCCGTCTTCTGCCGGTCGGTGTTCATGGCGTCCATGGCGGTGATCGCGGTGGCGTAGGACTCGTTGCCGGGCTGCGCCGCCCAGGCCCGGACCTTGTCGTCGATGGCCTTCTTCCGGGCCAGGATGTCGCCCTTCTGCAGGCCGGCGAGCACGCCGCCGATCTTGGCCAGCCCGTTCTGGACCCCCTGCTTGATCACCCCGGCTTTGAGCTTGGTGCCGACGCTGACGTTGCTGTCAGACTTGAGCATCGCCTCGAGGAGGTCGTAGCGCGCTTGATAGTTCGCGATGGTGTATGCGTACCCCCACGAGACGTCGAACTCGACCTCGGCGTAGGTGGTGATGCGGTTGGTGCGGCCCGGGTAGCCGGCCACCATCACGAAGTCGTTCTGGCTGGTGCTGGTCTGCGGGACCTTGAGCCAGTGCTTGGGCTTGAACGGCACGTTGTCGGCCGCGAAGTCGGCCGGCTTGCCGTCCTTGCCGACGTAGGCGCGGTAGAAGGACCAGTCGCCGGTGTGGCGCGGCCACATCCAGTTGTCGACCTCGCCGCCGTAGTTGCCGATCGAGCGCGGCGGCACGTAGGCCAGCCGCACGTCGCGGATCTCGAGGTACTCGATGACCTGCCACTCGGCGCCGCTGAAGAAGCTGGTGACGTTGCAGCGGATGCCGGGCCGGTCCTTCTCGCACGCCGCGGTCAGCGTCTTGGTGCGCTTCTCGAGCTCGAGCTTGCGCTTGGTCGCGTCCTTGATGGCCTCGAGCCCGCCCATCACCTCCTTGGTGACGTCGGTGAACGCCTGGGCCACCATCACCTTCTGGGTCGGCCCGGCGCTCTTCTCGTCGGCGCGGGTCCGGGCCAGGAAGCCGTTCTCGATCAGGTTGTCGTCGGGGGTCGAGTTGATCTGCAGCGCGCCCTGCACGCAGTGGTGGTTGGTGATGACCAGTCCGTCGGGCGACACGAACGACGCCGTGCAGCCGCCGAGCGAGACCACCGCGTTGAGCGGCGCGACCAGCGGGTTGGTCAGGTTCTCGGCCGGCAGGCTCACGCCCATGGCGCGCAGCTGCGCGGCGTGCTGCGGCAGCGCCATCTGGCGCGGCATCCACATGCCGCCCGGGTTGGTGAACGCCTTGCGGGCCGCGAGCGCCGGATCGTCCACGACCCGATCGGTGCCGCTCACCACGTCGTGATCGGCGACCAACTCGCCCTCGACCTGGTCACCGCCGATCGGGTCGCCGACGGCCGTGGTGGTCGACTTCTTGCCGCCCCCACAGGCGGCTGCGAGGAGGAGAGAGCACAGGAGTGCGTTGCGCTTCATGGCCCGCGGAATAGCAGAAATCGGGTTCACCCGAGCCCAAAAACCACCACCCGCGCTGACAGTCACTGGCCAGGAATAGACCTGGGATTCCAGTGGTTGGTCGTGGCTCGCACGCGATGCGGTGCCGCGACGCGCCTCAATCGTCGGCCGAGAAGGTGGCGAAGAACGACCGCAGCTCGGAGGCCGGCACCGCCTGCCGCGCCTCCTCGCCGAGATCCTTCACGTCGATGAGCTCCTCGGGGATCTCGAGCAAGAACCGCGACGGGATCCGCGCCATGGTCCGGCCCCGCGACAGCCGGGTGCACGAGCGCGTGATGTACAGCTTGCGCTGCGCCCGCGTGATCCCGACGTAGCACAGCCGGCGCTCCTCGCTGACGTCGGAGGCGTGATCGGCGTCGAGCGCATCGGTGGCCTGCGGGTACAGCGTGCGCGCGTGCGGCAGCAGCTCCTCCTCGAGCCCGACCATGAAGACGACCGGGAATTCGAGGCCCTTGGCGCCGTGCAGCGTGGTGAGCACGACCCGGTCGCCCGAGGTATCGGCCTCCTCGCCCGACTCGAGCGACAGCTTGCGCAGGTAGTCGGCGAGCGCGTCGGCCCCGGACGCCCGGGCCTCGAACCGGGTCAGCGAGCCCAGCAGCCCCTCGACGTTGTCGATCCGGCGCTGGGCCGCGGTGGCGCTCGGCGAGGCATCGCGCAGGTCGTCGTGGAGGCCGATGGCCGCGATCAGCTGCCGCGTCGCCGCCACCGGGGTGCCGGCGCGCAGGCTGCGGCCGAGCTCGTCGACGATCGCGACCAGCCCGGCGAGCGCGTTGCGGACCCCGGCGCGCAGGCCGGCTTCCTCGAGCGCCGGCGTGTCGGCCGCGCTCGCCACCCCCTGCAGCACGTCCCACATGGTGGCGTGCCGCGCCTGCGCCCACGCCACCACCTTCTCGACCGTGGCCGGCCCGACGCCGCGCGCCGGGTAGTTGACGATGCGGCGCAGCGACAGCTCGTCGCGCGGATTGAGCGCCAAGCGCAGGTAGGCGATGACGTCCTTCACCTCCTTGCGCTCGAAGAACTCCTGGCCGCCGTACATCACGTACGGGACCTGGAGCTGGCGCAGCTCGTCCTCGAGCCCCTTGGCCTGCAGGTTGGAGCGGTAGAGCACCGCCAGGTCCTGCCAGCGCCGGCCGCCGTCCTTGAGGCGCTTCAGTTCCTGCGCCACCCACCGCGACTCCTGCTCGGCGTCCTGGGCCACCGCGTGGGTGATCGGCTCGCCGGCGCCGAGCTCCGACCACAACGTCTTGCCGTGGCGATTGGCGTTGTGGCCGATCACCGCGTTGGCGGCGTCGAGGATGAGCTTGGTCGAGCGGTAGTTCTGCTCCAGCTTGACCACCACCGCGCCCTCGAACATGTCGCCGAAGCGCAGGATGTTGGTCGGGTCGGCGCCGCGCCAGGCGTAGATCGACTGATCGTCATCGCCGACCACGGTCAGGTTGCCGTGGCGGGCGACCAGCTCCTTGACCAGCAGCAGCTGGGCGCGGTTGGTGTCCTGGTACTCGTCGACGAGGACGAAGCGAAAGCGGCCCGCCCAGCGATCGCGGATGGCGGCGTCGCGTTGCATCATCCGCACCGGCTCGACGATCAGATCGTCGAAGTCGAAGGCGGCGTAGCTGCGCAACGCGGCCTGGTAGCGCGGATAGACCTCGGCGGTGATGACGTCGTACTCGTCGGCCTCGCGCGGCTGGTAGTCCTCGGGCGCGATGAAGCCGTTCTTGGCCAGCGAGATCCGGGTCAGGATCGCCTTCACGTCCCAGCGCCGCTCGCCGTCGCGGCTGAAGTCCTTGAGCGAGCGCATCACCTCGCGCACCACGCCGAGCTGGTCGGCCTGGTCATAGACCGCGAAGCCGCTCGGATACCCGAGCGCGTTGCGCTCGGCGCGCAGCATCGACAGTCCGAGCGAGTGAAAGGTCCCCATCGTGAGCTTGGCCGCCTGCTTGCGGTTGCCGAGCAGGTGGCCGATGCGGTCGCGCATCTCCTCGGAGGCCTTGTTGGTGAACGTGAGGGCGGCGATGGCGTCGGGGGGAATCCCGAGATCGAGCAGGTGCGCGATCCGGTAGATGATCACCCGGGTCTTGCCCGAGCCGGCGCCGGCCAGCACCAGCAGCGGCCCACCACCGTGGTTCACGGCGGTGCGCTGGGGAGCGTTCAACCGACTTGTATCGACCGCCACGGGGCCCAACACACTACCCGAGCGCTGCCCGGTGCGCCGCGACAGGCTGCTAAGATCGCGCGGCGCATGACTCCGGAGCAGCAGTACGAGCGGCTGGTCACCGAGCTCCTCGTCGAGTTTCCTCGCATGCGCATCGTCAAGAAGCCCGATTCACCGCTGCACAAGGTCATCCACCACGCGCTGGTGATCGTGACGTTCGGCGGCATGCGGTCGTACCTGGACGGCTACCAGACCACGATCGGCCGGACCATCTACGTGACCGCCGACTGGGACCAGCGCGACCCGCTGGAGCGCTACTGCACCCTGCGCCACGAGGCGGTACATCTCAGACAATTCAAGAGGTTGACCCTGCCCGGCATGGCGTTCTTGTACCTGTTTTTGCCCCTGCCCCTCGGAGTCGCGTATTTTCGCTCACGGTTCGAGATGGCCGCCTACGAAGAGTCGATCCGCGCCGCGGCCGCCGTCTACGGGGCCGCCTACCCGCGTCGGGCTTCGTACCGTTCCCATGTGCTGCAACAATTCACCGGTCCGTCCTACGGATGGATGTGGCCGTTCCGGCGCGCGCTCGAGCGCTGGTACGACGGCGTGCTCGCGCGGCTGCCAGCCGCCGGGGAGGAACTCTGACCGTGGCTGACCCGATCGTCGGTATCGACCTTGGCACCACCAACTCGGTGGTCGCGCTGTGTGACGCCAGCGGGCAACCCCGCGTGTTCGCCGACGAGCGCGGCACCAAGATCCACCCCTCGGTGGTCTCGTTCCACCCCAACGGCGCGGTGATCGTCGGCGTCGACGCCAAGCAGCGGCGGGTGATCGATCCGCGCAACACGGTCTACTCGTCGAAGCGCCTCATCGGCCGCCAGTTCCGCAGCAAGGAGATCCAGGCGTCGATCGCGCGGGTGCCGTACCAGATGAAGGAGGGCGCCAACCAGCAGCCGGTGATCATCACCCGCGGCGGCGAGTTCGCGGTCCCCGAGATCTCGGCGATCATCCTCGACTACGTCCGCAACGTCGCCCAGAAGGCGATCGGCCAGGACGTCTCGCGCGCGGTGGTCACGGTGCCGGCCAGCTTCACCGACGCGCAACGCTCGGCGACCGCCACCGCGGGCGCCATCGCCGGCATCACGGTGGTGCGGGTGCTGAACGAGCCGACCGCCGCCGCCCTGGCCTACGGCCATCAGCGCCAGCTGTCGCGGGTGATCGCGGTCTACGACTTCGGCGGTGGCACGTTCGACGTCACCATCCTGCGGCTCCAGGATCAGGTCTACGAGGTGCTGGCGACCTCCGCCGACTCGTTCCTCGGCGGTGACGACATCGACGAGGTCTTGATGCACCAGATGGCCGACCAGTTCCTGGCCAGCCAGCGCATCGACGTCCGCGACAACGAGATCGGCGTGATGCGCCTGCGCGCGGTCGCCGAGCAGACCAAGATCGAGCTGTCACGGCGGACCCGGGCCATCGTCAAGGTCGACGAGATCGCCTACGGCCCCGGCGGCGCACCGATCAACCTGGAGGCCGAGATCACGCGCGATCAGCTGGTGGCGCGGGCCACGCCGATCATCGAGCGGACGTTCGCGGTGTGCGAAGAGGCGATGCGGCTGGCCCAGTTGACGCCGGCCGGCATCGAGGACGTGGTGCTGGTCGGTGGCACCACCAAGATCCCGTACGTCCGCGATCGGGTGAGCCAGTTCTTCAAGCGCGCGCCGCGCACCGACGTCAACCCCGAGGAGGCGGTGGCGCTGGGCGCCGCGCTGCAGGCGTCGGCGCTCGAGCGCATCCTGTCGCGGCGCCCGACCGGCCGCATGGCGTCGGCGCCCGCCGTCCCCGAGCTCGCGCCGCCGACGTTCGAGGAGGCCGCGACGTCCGAGAAGCGGACGACCGCGCCGATGGGCTCCGAGATCCGCCCGCCGGGCTCGCGGCCGACCACCGAGCGCGGTGCGGCCCGCGGCGCCGCCGTCGATCACTTCACCGACCCCAACGCCGCCAAGCCGATCGGACGCATCACCAAGCCGGGCGCCGCCGCGCCGCCGCCGCTGCCGTCGCAGAAGCGGACCATGATCGGGCTGTCGGTGACGCCGGCCGACGAGTCGGGCGTCGAGGAGGTCACCCACGAGCGACTGGGGACCGACACCACCCGCGCCGAGCCGACCCTCAATGACCCGTTCGGGCCAGCGAGCCAGCCGACGTTGACGTTCGCGACCGGCCCGATCGGACTGGCCGGTCCGGCCGCGAGCGGAGCCTCGATCGCCGGCGACGGCCGGGCGCAGGCGCAGACCCTGATCGGCGCCGAGGCGACGGTTCATCCGTCGCAGACCCCGACCGTGTTCGGCGCCAGCCCCCCCAACGTCGCGGGTCTGGCGCAGATGCCGTTCCAGCCCGGGCCGGCGGGCGCCGCCGCGGCCGGGGCCGCCTCGTTCGCGCCGCCGCCGCGCAGCCCCACGGTGGTCGACGTCACGCCGCGCGGCCTCGGCATCGGCACCGTCGCCGGGTACTGCGAGGAGATCATCCGGCGCAACTCGCGGGTGCCGACCGAGATGATCCGGATGTTCTCGACCTCGCGCGACCAGCAACGGACGGTTCGCATCCGGGTCTGTCAGGGTGAGTCGCGCCGCCTCGACGACAACGTCATCCTCGGCGATCTGGTGCTCGAGGGCCTGCCGGCGCTACCGCGCGGCGAGACCGCGATCGAGGTCACCTTCCACCTCGACGCCTCCGGCATCCTCCAGGTCCGCGCCCGCGACGCCAAGACCGGCCAGGAGCAGCGCGCCAGCCTCGACGTGCTCGGCGCCCAGTCGCCGGCCGAGGTCGCCGCCGCCCGCGATCGCTTCACGGCGTTGCGACGCTGACACGGCTTCATCCGGTGAACGTGCCCCGCCGCGACCCGCCATGCTAGAAGGGGACGTGGCCCCGCGAACGGCTCGCGTCGAGCGCATCACCAAGGAAACCCAGATCACCGTCGAGCTGGCGGTCGACGGTTCCGGCACCCGGCACCTCGACACGCCGCTGCCGTTTCTGTCCCACATGCTCGACGCGCTGGCGCGCCACGGGTTGTTCGACCTCGCGGTCACCGCCCGCGGCGACCTCGAGATCGACGGCCACCACACGGTCGAGGACCTCGGCCTGGTGCTGGGCCAGGCGTTCCGCGACGCGCTCGGCGACAAGGCCGGCATCGCGCGCTACGGCTGGGCCACGCTGCCCATGGACGAGACCATGGTGACGGTCGCCGTCGACTTCTCGGGGCGGCCGGCGTTCGTGTGGAACGTCGCCGGCCTCGAGGGCAAGTGGATCGGCGGCTTCGATTGCGAGCTGGCCAAGGAGTTCTTCTCCGCGTTCGCGACCCGCGCCGAGGCCAACGTCCACGTGCTCCTGCACTACGGGGGCAACCCGCACCATGTCATCGAGGTCACGTTCAAGGCGTTCGCCAAGGCGCTCGATCAGGCGACCCGCGTCGATCCGCGCACCCTGGGCGCGGTGCCGTCGACCAAGGGAACCCTGACCACGTGATCGCGATCGTCGACGTCTGCTCCGGCAACTTGCGCTCGGTGGAGAAGGCGCTGGCCGCGGTGGGCGGAGCGGCCACGGTCACCCGCGACGCCGAGACGGTCCGGAAGGCGGACAAGGTGGTCGTGCCGGGACAGGGCGCGTTCGGCGCCTTCACGCGCGGCCTGGCCGAGCGGGCGCTCGAGGAGCCGCTGCGCGAGGTCATCGCGCGCGGCACCCCGTACCTCGGCATCTGCCTCGGCCTGCAGATCCTGTTCGACAGCAGCGAGGAGCAGGGGCCGCAGCGGGGCCTGGGGCTGGTGGCCGGGACGGTGCGCCGCTTCCAGCCCACCGATCACGCCATCAAGGTCCCCCACATGGGCTGGAACCAGGTCCGCCGCGCCGCCGCCGATCCGCTCGGCGACGCGATCGGCGACGGCGCCCATGTCTACTTCGTCCACAGCTACCACGTGGTCCCCGACGACCCGCGGGTCACCGTGATGGAGAGCGATCACGGCGGTGGCTTCTGCGCCGCGATCCGCAAGGACAACGTGTTCGCGGTCCAGTTCCACCCCGAGAAGAGCCAGCGGGTCGGCCTGGCGCTGCTGGCGTCGTTCGTGCGCGCATGAAGGTCTTTCCGGCCATCGATCTGCTCGGCGGCAAGGCGGTCCGCCTGCGCGAGGGCCGCCGCGACCAGGCCACCGTGTACCGCGAGCGGCCCGAGGAGCTGGTCGCCGAGCTGGCCGCCGCCGGCGTCGAACGCCTGCACGTCGTCGACCTCGACGGTGCGTTCGATGGCGCCCGCCGTCACGCCGACGTGATCGCGCGGCTGTGCGCGGCGTCGCCGGTGCCGGTGCAGGTCGGCGGCGGGATCCGCGACGCGGCGGGCGCGCGCGCCGTGCTCGCCGCCGGCGCCGCCGCCGTGGTGCTCGGCACCGCCGCCGTGAAGCAGCCGGCGATGGTCGAGGCGCTGTGCCGCGAGCTGCCGGGGCAGATCGTGATCGCGGTCGATGCCAAGGACGGCCTGGTCGCGGTCGAGGGCTGGGTCGAGACCTCGACCGTCACCGCGATCGAGCTCGGCCGCCGGGCCGCCGGGTGGGGAGCGGCGGCGTTGCTCTACACCGACGTCGCCCGCGACGGCACCGGGCGCGGCCCCAACATCGCAGCCACCGCGGCCCTGGCCGCCGCGGTGACGATCGAGGTGATCGCGTCGGGCGGCGTGCACTCGCTCGACGATCTCCGCGCCCTGGCGGCCGCCGGCGTGCCGGCGGTGATCGTCGGGCGCGCCCTCTACGACGGCCGCTTCACCGTCGCCGAGGCGGTGGCCGCGGCGAGCCCGGGCTCGCGGTGCTGACCCGCCGCATCATCCCGTGCCTCGACGTCAAGGACGGTCGGGTCGTGAAGGGCACCTCGTTCGTGCAGCTCCGCGACGCCGGCGATCCGGTCGCCCAGGCGGCGGCGTACGACGCCCAGGGCGCCGACGAGATCTGCTTCCTCGACATCTCGGCGTCGCCCGAGGGCCGCTCGACGATCCTCGACGTGGTCGAGCGCACCGCGGATCAGGTCTTCGCGCCCCTGACCGTGGGCGGCGGGGTGCGCACGGTCGACGACGCCGAGCGCTTGCTGCTGGCCGGCGCCGACAAGATCGCGGTCAACACGGCGGCGATCCGCGACCCATCGCTGATCGCCCGCATCGCCGAACGCTTCGGCTGCCAGGCCATCGTGGTCGCGGTCGACGCCAAGCGACGCGGCGACGGGACCTGGGAGGTGTACAGCCACGGTGGCCGCAGCCCCGAGGATCTCGACGCGCTGGCCTGGTGTCGCCGCGTCGCCGAGCTCGGGGCCGGCGAGATCCTCTTGACCAGCATGGACCGCGACGGCACCCGCAGCGGCTACGACCTCGAGCTGGTCCGCGCCGTCGCCGATGCGGTCACCATCCCGGTCATCGCCTCGGGCGGCGTCGGCACGCTCGATCACCTCGCCGACGGGCTCGCCATCGGTGGCGCCGACGCGGTGCTGGCGGCCTCGATCTTCCACTACGGCGAGCACACCATCGGCGCGGCCAAGGCTCACCTGGCGGCGCGCGGCCTCCCGGTCCGCATTACTTGACAGCGATCGATCGGAGGTCGACAACCACTCATGCCGTTGCCCGAGCCTGCCTGGGACGATCGCGGCCTGGTGGCGGCGGTGGTGCAGGATGCCGACACCGGGGCGGTGCTCATGCTGGCGTGGATGAACGCCGAGGCCTGGCGGCTGACCCGTGCCACCGGCGAGGCGCACTTCTGGTCGCGGTCGCGAGCCGCGTTGTGGCGCAAGGGCGAGACCTCGGGCAACGTGTTGCGGGTCGTCGAGCTGCGCGTCGACTGCGACCACGATGCGGTGCTGGTCAAGGCGCGACCGGCGGGGCCGACCTGCCACACCGGCCGGACCGCGTGCTTCTTCCACGGCGAGGACGGCGACGACGACGGCGCGCCGCCGGCCCACATGGTCGACCGCCTCGAGCGCGTGCTGCGGGCGCGCCGGGACGCCGGCGCCGACCAGAGCTACACCCGATCGTTGCTGACCGCCGGGATGCCGAAGATCCTGGCCAAGATCGCGGAGGAACACGGCGAGCTGGCCGCCGAGCTGCCGGGTGGCCCGCCCGCCAAGGTGGTCCACGAGACCGCCGATCTGCTGTTCCACGTCATGGTCGGGCTGGTCGCGCGTGACATCCCGATCGCCGAGGTGTGGCGCGAGCTCGGGCGCCGGTTCGGCGTCAGCGGGCACGACGAGAAGGCGGCGCGGCCGCCGAAAGCGGACCCGCCCGCATGAGCTCCGACGCGCTCGCGCCCGGCGGCACGCTGGCGGCCGCGATCCCCCACTTCGAGGACCGTCCCGAGCAGCGCCGCATGGCCGACGCGGTCGCCGCCGCCATCGCCGACGATCGGCCGCTGCTGGTCGAGGCCGGCACCGGCACCGGCAAGACGCTGGCGTACCTGGTGCCGGCGCTGGGGTCGGGCAAGCGCGTCGTGGTCTCGACCGGCACCAGGGCGCTCCAGGATCAGATCGTCCGTCACGACCTGCCCCTGCTGCGTCAGATCATCGACCGGCCGTTCACCGCGGTGGCGCTCAAGGGCGTCGCCAACTACGTCTGCAAGCGCAAGCTCGACGAGGTCCGCCGCGACGCGCGCAAGGTGAGCGGGCCGCTGGCCGCGGTGCTGGCGTGGGTCGACGAGACCGCCACCGGCGATCGCGCCGAGCTGGAGTCGGTGCCGGAGGACGCGCCGGTGTGGGCCGAGGTCACGACCACACCCGACACCCGGATCGGGCCGCGCTGTCCGTACTTCGAGCGTTGCTTCGTGACCATCGCTCGCCGGGCCGCCGACAAGGCCGACCTGATCCTGGTCAACCACCACCTCTACTTCGCCGACCTGGCGCTGCGCGCCGCGTTTCCCGGCGCCCGCGTGTTGCCCGACCACGACGCCGTCATCTTCGACGAAGCCCACCAGCTCGAGGACGTGGCCACCGAGCATTTCGGCATCCGGATGTCGACCTCGCGCCTGAGCGCGCTGGTCCGCGACGCCATGATCGTCCTCGGCAGCACGCTGTTCACGGCGGCGGCCGGCGGTGGGCACGACGCCCTGGTCACCGGGGTCGACCGCGCCGCCCTCTCCCTGTTCGCACATGCGCGCAAGACCCTGCTGGCGGCGGCGCCCGCCGGCGGCCGGGTGCCGCTACCGCCATCCTTGCTCGCCGGTGCCGGCCAGGACGCCTGGTTCGCGCTCGACACCTGCCTCGAGGAGCTGGCCCGGGCCTGCGACCTCGACTCGTTGCCACCCCCACCCGACGAGGACGAGGACGAGCGCGACGTCGCGCGCCGCGAGCAGCTCGTCGGCCTCGCCCGCCGCGCGCGGGCGGTCCGCGCCGACCTCGCCGAGCTGGCCGAGCAGCGCCAGCGGGCCCACGTGTACTGGGGTGAGACGCGCGCCGCGGGCACGACGCTGTCGGCGGCGCCGATCTCGGTCGCCGAGGTGTTGCGCAAGGTCGTGGTCCACGGCACGCCGACCGCGGTGTTCACGTCGGCGACCATCACCGTAGCTGGTGAATTCGACTACACCCGCACCCGGCTCGGCCTCGACAGGGCCGAGGTCGACGAGCTCGGGGTCGCCTCCCCCTTCGACTACACGCGCCAGGCGATGCTCTACCTGGCGCGCGATCTGCCGGCCCCGACCGCCGACGGCCTGCCGCCCCAGATCGCGGAGCGCATCGTCGAGCTGCTCGCCATCACCGCCGGCCGCGCCTTCGTGTTGTTCACCAGCCATCGCGCCCTCGACGCCGCCGCCCGCCTGCTCACCAAGCTGCCCTACCCGGTGCTGCGGCAAGGCGACGCGCCGCGCGCCGCCCTCGTCGATCGTTTCCGCGCCACGTCGGGAGCCGTCTTGCTCGGCACCGGCTCGTTCTGGGAGGGCGTCGACGTTCCCGGCGATGCCTTGTCGCAGGTCATCATCGACCGGCTGCCGTTCGCGCCCCACACCGACCCCCTGATCGCCGCCCGGGCCGCGGCGCTGATCGAACGCGGGCTCGATCCGTTCACGACCCTGCAGTTGCCGCACGCCGCGCTGGCGCTCAAGCAGGGTTTTGGCCGCCTCATCCGCCGCCGCGACGACCGCGGCATCGTCGCCATCCTGGATCCGCGCATCGTGACCAAGGCCTACGGTCGGGTCTTGCTGTCGTCGCTGCCGGTCGGGTTGCCGCGCACCTCGGCGATCGAGCAGGTCCGCCGCTGGTGGCGCGCTGATCAGCTCGCGCTCGGATCCATCGATGGCGCGGCGCTCGGATCGAGCGCCGGCACCGCGGCCACCGCACCGGCGATCGCGTAGCCGGTCAGCTCGACGCGCTGATCGGCCACCGTGGCGAGCAGCGCCCCGAGGCTCCGGCCGTCGGACGGATGGCGCAGCGCGGCGCCGACCAGATCGATCACCGGCTGCAGCGCGAACCCGCGCTCGGCCAGCCGCGGATGGGGCACCACGAGCGCGGGCGGACCCGCGTACGCGAGCTGGCGCGGCCCCCACAGCAGCACGTCGAGGTCGAGCGGCCGGGGACCCCAGCGGACCTCGAGCGCGCGGTTGCGGCCCAGCGTGCGCTCGATGGCCATCACCTCGCGGATCAGCTCCGACGCCTTCAGGCCGTCGGGCGCCGCGACCGCCAGGGCGGCGTTCAGGAAGTCGGCCTGGGCTGGCCCCTGCGCGCCGGTCCGGTACACCCGCGAGGCCCGCACCGTGCTCCACGCCTCCAGCGCCTGCACCACGGCGGCGAAGCGAGCCAGGATCGCCGGGTCGCCGCCGACGTTCCCGCCGAGCCCGACGATCACGACCTCGGCGTCGAGCTCGGTCATGCGCGCGCGACCACCCGGTTGCGCAGCACACCGATGCCTTCGATCTCGATCTCGACCTCGTCGCCGACCGCGAGGTTCCCGACGCCGGCCGGCGTCCCGGTCGACAGCAGGTCGCCGGGCTCGAGCGTCATGTGCGCCGACACGAACGCGATCAGCGTCGGCACGTCGAAGATCAGGTCGCTGGTGCGCGCGTCTTGCCGGAGCTGGCCGTTGACGCGGGTGCGGATCGCCAGATCGCTCGGATCGAGCCCAGACACCACGCGCGGGCCGACCGGACAGAAGGTGTCGAAGCCCTTGGCGCGCGCCCACTGGCCGTCCCGGGCCTGCAGCTCGCGGACGGTCACGTCGTTGACGCACGTGTAACCGAGCACGTGCGCGAGGGCGTCCTCGCGGACCACACGGCGGGCCCGGGTACCGATCACGACGCCCAGCTCGGCCTCGTGGTCGACGCGGGCATAGCCGGCTGGCCGCTCGATCAAGCCGCCGTCACCGACGAGCGCCGACGGCGGCTTGAAGAACAGCAGCGGTTCAGTCGGGATGCCCTTGCCCATCTCCTGGACGTGCAGCCGGTAGTTCTGACCGATCGCGACGATCTTCGAGGGTGCGAAGTCGAGCTCGCCGACGACCGACTCGTCCGTGGCCCGGACATGAAGGAGGCGCATCGCCCACAGGTACCACGTCGCATTGGTAGGGACAGGTAGGTGTGCAATGACCGCTAACATTGAAACTCGGGGTGCGGACCCGTAGAATGATCCGTCGATGGGACGTGGTCCGAGCCACATCGGCCGAGCGCAAGCGCACCTGAAGGTGCTGCCTGGTGGGGTCTCCTCTGGTCTCGATGATCTGGAGGACGAGCGCACCACGATCGAACCCGAGCCTCCGGAGCCGGGCGACGAGGCGCCGACGCCGATCGCTGCCTCGAGCTCGACCGACGAGCTGTGGGAGGACGGCACCACGGTCGCCGAGGAAGGTGACAAGCGGGTCTCCGCGGACGAGCCGACCGTCGAAGATCAGGCGCGGCCGCTGCCGCCGCTCCAGCTGGTCCAGGGCACCGCCACCGGCGCCGCCGATCCGCGATCGCTCGCCAAGTTGCAGGTGGTGTCCGGAAGCGATCAGGGTCGGGTCTTCGATCTGCGGCCGGGCAAGGAGCTGTCGGTCGGCCGCGCCGTCGACAACGACGTGTGTCTGACCGACATCGCGGTCTCCCGCCGGCACCTGGAGCTGTCGTGGGACGGGGATGCGTGGGTGCTGCGCGACCGGGGCTCCGGGAACGGCACGCTGATCAACGAGCGCATCGAGGACGGCCGTTGCCAGCTCCGCGATGGCGATCGCATCGAGATCGGCAACACCGTGTTCCGGTTCGATCACCCGCCGAGCGCGACCAAGCCAACGGTCACGAGCTGGAACCAGGACGACGACGAGGCCGCGACCGTGGCCGGCAAGCCGGGCCGCAGCCCGTCGTCACCGCCGGTCGCCGAGCCGCAGCGGCCGCGGACCACGTCGGCGACCCTGCCGCCCTCTGGTGACCGCCGGCAACCACCGCCGCCGGGGCCAGCGCGAGCCAAGCGCGCCTCGCAGACGCCGGAGGCGCGGCCGGGGACGGTGCGCGGGATGCCCGTCGCCGAGCCCCGGCGGGATGCCGGTTCCGCAGCCCAGGCCATCACCGCACCGCCGGTCGCAGCGCCGCAATTTCTCGCCAGCGGGGCGGTGGGATCCGCCGCCGCACCCAGCATCGCGCCGATGTTCGGTGAGGGCGCGCGGCCGGCCACGACCACCGCGCTCGTCGAGCCCCGGCTCTATCCGGCCGCTGCCTACCCGTTCATCGTCGCGCCCGACAACCGGCGCAAGCACATCGTGATCGGTGCCAGCGTGGCGGCGCTGCTGGCGCTGATCGGCATCGGCGCGATGATCGGAGGCGACGAGCCCACGAAGACGACACCCTCTCCGGCCATGGTCGTGGGCCGGGAACCTGCGGGGGTCGCGGATACCGGTGGCGGCGCGCCCCGCCCGCCGCCCGCGCCCGCCGTCGTCGACCCGCCCGCGCCCGCCGTCGTCGACCCGCCCGCGCCCGCCGTCGTCGACCCGCCCGCGCCCGCCGTCGTCGACCCGCCCGCGCCCGCCGTCGTCGACCCGCCCGCGCCCGCCGTCGTCGACCC
>CANKMW010000005.1 GCA_947483555.1 Myxococcales bacterium | reverse complement strand
GGTCTCGGCGCCGTCGAGCCAGCGCAGGTGCTGGTTGATGTCGGCGCCGAACCCGACCAGGATGTCGGCGCCGCGCCGCGGTGGCCCGCAGTTGCCGGCGTAGTTGATGCACTCCTCGTCCGCCGTCGAGTCCTTGAGCACGGCCAGCATCCCGCTCGAGCCACCGTTGACGGTGCAGGCCGGCACCGGCGCCGGTCCGGTGTTGCCGACCGGGTTGTCGTAGCTGCAGCAGATCGCCGCGCACTCGAAGTTGTGGGCCATCTGGCAGCTGCGATCGATCGACTGATCCTGGTGGTAGCGGGCCAGCGAGAAGTCGATCTGCGGGTACGCGGAGATGACCTGGTTGAGCGCGTTCTTGGCCTTGAACAGGCGCGAGTCGTCGGCCAGGCCATTGGCGTTGTGATCGAGGCCCGGGTGGCCGACGGTGCCGTCGCCGAACGTGGGCACGCCGCCCAGCGTTCCCAGCATCGAGCCCGAGGTGTCGACGATGATGGTGAAGCGGGCGCGGCTGTCGTTGACCGGGCCCTGGCAGGCCGGCACGTTGGGCGCGCAGGTCTGGGGCACGCCGCCCATGCACGACGGCATCGACGCCATGCCGCAGTTGAGCACCGGCATGTTCTCGTCGATCTGATCGTCGAAGTCGTTGTCGAAGCCGTCGCAGAACTCGCCGACGTAGCCGCCCGAGATCTGCAGCTCGCCCACGCCACCGCCGGCCTCGCCGCGGCAGATCGTGCTCACGCCGCCGGCCGCGCCGGACACGCTGAACACCGCGCGGTCGTTGATGGTCGAGGTCACCGACAGGACCGAGACGATGCCGCCACCGCCGCCGCCGCCGCAGTCGTCGGCCTGGGTGCCCTGCTGGGCCGGTGCCACGCACTCGCCGGTGGGATCGGTCGACAGGCCCTGGGTGTCGCCGCCCAGGCCGCCGGCGGCGGTGACCACCGCGGTGGCTCCGATGACGACGTCCTCGCCGACGACGAAGATGGTGCCGCCGGCGCCGCCACCGGCCGAGTCGTTGCCGTTGCCGCAGCCGCGACGCCCGTTGACGTCGAGCGTGCCGTCGATCGTGACCTGGCCGCTGCCGCCGTCGAGGCCGGCGAGCACGATGCGGCCGCCGCCGCCGCCCGAGACGTTCACGGTGGTGCCATCGCCGTCGCGGCAGCCCTTGTCGCCGCCCGACGCGCCGAACTCGGGCTGGTAGATCGAGTGGAAGAAGGCCGCGCCCGCCACCGTGGGCAGGCCGTCACCGTTGCGGCAATCGTTGACGGCCGTGCAGCTCGGCACGCCCATGCCGTTGTAGGTGACCGAGTTGCCGCAGTCCTCCTCGTAGCCCGACGGGAACGTGACCGGGTTGTCCCTGGTGCCGCGGCCACCGCCGCCGAAGTGCGCGCCGCCGCCGCCCGAGTCGCGCAACGAACAACCGCCACGGCCGGCGGCGGTCGGGTTGGGTCCGGTGCCGTCGCCGCAGATCCGGGTCTGGTAGCCGCGGCCACGTGCGGTGATCCGCGAGCCGGCACCGATCAGGATGGTACGCGCGCGCAGCTCCAGATTTCCGGTGAGGATCTTGTTGGCGCTGCCGTCGTGGGTGTTGACCTCGATGACGCCGCCGTTGATCACGCGGACCTCGTCGAAGGTCTGCACGCCCGAGAGCTGGCAGGTGCTGCCGTCGACCACGAGATCGCCGGCGGTGGGGACACATGGTGCAGCGTCGGCGCGGGCGTGGACCATTGCGAGCAATGCCACGGGCGCCGCACCCAGGAGGAGGTGGCGGATCATCCTCCCTCGATCCTAGAGATCGCGCGATGCGCCGCCAAGCCCGTCGGGACCGCCGACGGTGTGGTGTGGGGTAGTCAGCCCGAGGTCCGAGGCCCGAGGCCCAGCCGTCTCCGACGCCTATGCTCGGAGGTGCGCGGCACCGCTGCCGGCATGGCCTACGTCGCCGACTGCGCCGCGCCGCCGCAACGGGCGCAGGCAGGAGTTTGCGGAGATAACGCGAACATCGCGCCGCAAAACGCGCATTCGATGGCGCGCGCCCCCTCGGCATCTACCTTGGCTTGCGGTGGGAAGGCACGTGCGATCGCTGCGAGCTCCGCGACCGCGGCCAGGAGTGGCTGTTCGAATCCCGGCTGCTCGAGCCGGGCGAGAAACGCGAACACCTCGCACACGAGGAGCGACAGGAGTTGCTCGTCGAGCGAAAGCGCCAGGTTCGTCTCGCACAGCGAGAGGAGGCGTTGCCGCTCCTCGCCGGGAAGCGAGAGCACGCGTGCGAGCTGGTGGCCGGTCCGCTCCCCTTCGACGTAGCCGCGCGGCGATACGAAGATTCTCGGTCCGTCGCCGTCGGCTGGCGGATCGGTCACGGAGATCACCTTGAAGCTGCCGTGGACCCCTTCGGCCCTGACCTCGAGCCATACGTTGCACGTGTCCTCGCCCGTGCGATAGAACGCGAGGCGCGCGGGCGTGCCTGCGTGCTCGAAGAAGACCGCCGCGTGCAAGGGGGACCTCGGGTCGTCCATGAAGTCCTCTACCGTGGCGCCGGGGACCAACCGGGCGAAGCGACTGGCGATCTGCGGGACCGTCCACGTCTTGCCTCGATTCTCCTCGCGGCTCGCTGGCGCCAACCCGCGCGCCTGGCTCAGCTCCATCGCCAGTCGAAGCGCCCCAGCGATGTGCTCGAGGAACGCTTGTGGTCCGGTGTCGAAGTCGAGCGTGAGCTCTTCGCTACAGGCGACGAGCAAGCGGATACGGTTCGCGATCATGCCCTTGTGAAGGCGTGCACGAAGGGGCTCAGGCAGCGCGGCGAATCCGCGCCAATCGTGGCCGTGGACCGTGACGCCTCCGCCCAGGTGCAGGTCCGGGTCACGCTTGCCGTCGTCGTCGTCGTCGTCGTCGTCGTCCTCCGTCGGCGTTGCGGCGGGTAGGGGGACGACAGGTTTCTTGCGGTCCCGCCGGTCGTAGTCGAGCCTGAAGGTGCCGTCCAGAGGTGCGAACCGGAGCCGACACTCGCTGGCCCGGTCACCCGTGTGGCGCACCACGAGCAGGGCGCCGTTCCATTTCGCTTTGAGGATGCCCCCCTGCTCCGGGTGCGGTTTCGCACGCGCAGAGAGGCCGAGTTCCTTGGCCAGATCGTCGAGTGTGGCGACGCTCCGCGACGCGTCCGAGCCGAACATGCGCGCGAACCACCCCATCAGGCGCTCGCGGGGAGTGGCGCGGCGCAATGCACACACGCCGACGAATCCCTGGTCCGGAAGACGAACGCCGAGCAGTACTCGCAGCGGACCGGCTCGGGCAAGGCTTCGCGCGCGCGAGCGCCGGGCGGAATTCCGTCGACCGCGCGCGCGAGATTCGCGATGAAGTCGACGAGGTGAGACGCGACATCCGCCGCACCTTTCTTGCGGGCGTAGAACATGAACTGTGCGAGCTCGTCGAAGTCGACGGACAGCGTCTCGTCGGCGAGCGCGATCGAACACCTGTACTCTTCGCAGGCCGCGACCAACAGCGTGCGGGCGGCGTCCTCGATCGCGTGAACGGACGCCGCCTCCTCTCGCGTGAATCGGCTCGAGACGAACACGTGCTTCGCGAAGAACACTTGCATCTCGCTCTCGGCCCACCCCCAGGCGGCGGACCGGCGGCCGCGATCGACGACCGCCGCCTCGCATCGCAACCGAAAGGCGGCCCCCCGCCCGGCGGCATCGATGGTGATCTGCAGCGGCGCGCAGGCTTCGTCCGCCACGTCGAGCCGAACGTTGACCACCCGGCCGCTGGCGCGAAACCGGGCCGCCAGCACCGCCGGTTCGGGTGCCGCGCTGCTTTCGAAGCCAGGCGCCACCGCGGCGAGTCGGTCGATCAGATCGTGCGGGCTCGCCGTGGCCTTTCCGTCGGCCGTCATGACGTTGCCATCTTACTGCATTCACCGGACCCTCGGACGGCTCAGAACGGCGAGCGCGCCACCGCGCCTTGAAAGGTCGCTGCGATCGGCGCACCGTCGCGCGTGGCGGCGGCGGTGATCTCCAGGGTTCCAGGCCCGACCAGGCCGACGTGGACGTAGGCGGCGGTCGTCGGGCTGTAGTGGTAGACCGCGCCGCTCGCGACGACGCCGTCGATCGGCACGGTCGAGCCGGGCCGGAACCTCGCCGCGTCAACGCCGATGACCACCAGCTCGACGGTCCCGTCGGCGAGCGTGGCGACCACCAGGAGCCGGACTCGCGACGCGTGGTCGGGGTCCCACCCCGCCGCCGCCCCGACAGCGTCGACGTCGAGCGTCACCTCCTCGATCGTCGCTTGCAGCGCGCCGCTGCCGCTGGCAAACGCATCGGCGAGCACGGTCCCCCAGGTGGTCTGCAGGCTGCCGCTGATCGTCCCGATCGTCTCGAGGCATGGTGGTTTGTTGAGCGGCGCCGACCACGCCGGTGGACCGGCATCGAGCTCGGCGACCAGCGCGGCGCGGCGGTCGCGGACGAACTGTCGGACCTGGTCGACGCTCGCGGCATGCCCGAGGCTGCGGTCGGGATCGACGATGGGCGCGATCAGCGTCTCCATCCGGTCGATCTCGGCCTCGAGCGCGTCCTCGTCCCAGATCTGATCGAGCAACCGGCGTAGCGTCGCGACGTAGCGGTCGCGCGCCGCGGGCAGCTGATAGAGCCGCCACGGCGCCAGCGACCCGGCCTGGACCGAGACCAGGCCGGTGCCGAACGGGTCGGGGCCGGGCACGAACGTGGTGTCGGCACCCCAGGGGACGAAGTGGAACCGGTCGCTGGTCGGGTCGTGGTACGCGAAGTAGTTGTTGGCGTTGCCGGCGAACCCATCGCGGTGGGTGATCAGGACCTCGACGGCCCAGAACGCGAACAGCGGCTCGGCGGCGACCACCTCGTCGAGCGCGGCCAGCAGCTCGGCGTCGGGCCGCTCCAGCGCGGCGACCACCGCGTCGAGATCGCGGCGGTCGTTGGCCGACCGGTTGGTCTCGAGCTCGAAGGTCGCGGTCCATCCGTCGCGGAAGTCGCTGTACGTGCCCTCGTAGAGGTTGCCGTCGTCATCTTCGAAGTGACGGGCGACGAACGCGCGATCGACGGCCTCGACGTGGACGTAGAGCCCGAGGTCGGCGCCGTTGACCCGGACGTGCGCGAAGTTGCAGCGCGGCGCCGGCAGCCCGGCGGCGGCGAACGTGCGGTAACTCAGACACTGGCGCAGGTACGACGGGTCCTGCTGCGCGTTGTTGAGCGTCAGGCCGTCGCCGAACCCGATCTTCAGGCTCGGCTTGTCGTCGCTGAGCGAGCCGAGGAAGCCCTTCTTGCGCACCGCGACGTCCTCGACTCGCACGCCGTCGACCGTGACGGTCGCCGGAACGTAGGTGAACGGACTCGGGAACGGAGCGGCGAGGCAGGCGGCGTAGATCTCGATCCAGCTGCGGGTCTGGGTGCGCAGGCGATCCCAGTCGGCCGGGTCGAGCTCGAGCTCGACCTCGACGACGTGGGCCGGATCAAAGCGGTGGTCCGGACCGACGACCCCGGCATCGGGTTCACCGATGCCGGGGTCAGCCACACACGCGGACAGAGCGAACGCCGCCACCAGCGCGTGAGTGGTCGTGTTCACGTCGTGACGTAGCAGCTGTTGGTACAGCCGTCGATGTTGTTGTCGTTGCCATCGTCACACTGCTCGCCGAACTCGAGGATGCCGTTGCCGCAGACCGACGGTGGCGGTGGCGGGATCTCGATCGTGCAGTCCGCGGCGCAGCCGTCGCCATCGACGAGGTTGCCGTCGTCGCACTGCTCGCCGGCGTCGAGCGCCTGGTCGCCGCAGCGCGCCGGCGTCGAGTCGACCTCACCCATCCCGCCGTCGGGGCCGGTGGTGGTGTCGGGCTCGCAATCGAGCCTGATCGTGTTGCTGTCGAGCGTGACCGCACCGGTGTGGGCCAGCAGGCGCCCCGAGACGTTCGCGTTGGTGTTCAGGGTGATGCTCGCCAAGGCGAGGATGTTGCCGATGAAGGTGGTGCTGGTCCCGAGCGTGGCCGAGCTGCCCACGGTCCAGAAGACGTTGCAGTCGCTGCCGCCGTTGATCATGATCACCGACGAGCTGCTGGCGGTGACCAGGGTGCTCTCGATCTGGAACACGAACCGGGCGTCAGCGTTGCCCTGCGCGTCGAGGGTGAGCTGGTCGGTCAGCGCTGCGGACGGCGACGTGAAGCAGTAGACGCCGGGGGTGAGGACCAGGCCGCCGAGCTCGCGATCATCCAGGGTGAACTCGCACGGCTCGGCGTTGAGCAGGTTCCACGCCGCGAACAGATCGCTCTGCGCCTGCTCGGCGGGGCCATCGGCGAGGTGCACCGATCCGTCGATCCGGCCGGCGGGGAACCCGGTGATGGCGCTACCCGGGCTCAGGCCCAGGTCGCCCTCGATGACCGTCGGGCCGGTGCTGGTCACCGTCGAGGCGGCCAGCACCAGGAAGTTGGCCGCGGTGCCGAGCGGAGCCGCCTCGTCGGTCGTCGACGATGCTGGGGTGCACCCCAGCGACGCCAGCAGCGCGCAAGGGAAGAGGATCGGGACGATGGATCGTTTGCGGGGGTTGCTCATACCAAGCTCTTTTGGGATCGCTGCACCCGGGACGCGCGGGTGACTGGCGTCCCGATGTGGAGTGGGAGCCGTCCTGCTGGGGACTGCTTGTGCACCTTTCAGGCCGTCGTCGCGACGCTCCGGGAGGCGTCGGTGAGGAGAGTCAGAGCCGTCCGCCGAGGCGCACCCGCACGGAAGCGCCCGCCCTACGGGCGGCGGCGCCCGCTGCGGTCCGTAGCCCGCGCGGTCGGATCTCGGACACGGCGGGCGCGGACCGGGCCGCGCGCAGTACCAGATCGCCCCCACGGTGTGCGAGAGCTGCGACCGCGCCTGGCACGACGCCGGCGGCCGGGCGATCGAGGTCCCGCCGTCGACGCTGGCCCAGGCGCGATGCAACGCCCAGCACCTCGGTCGCGCGCGGTGTCATCCACGATGCCGTCGAGACGGTGGGCAAAGCGGCACCGCCCCGGCTGATCAGCAACTGGCGGCGCGCTGTATTCGGGGACAGGCCCTAGAATGCGCGGCATGAAGACCCACCTCGAAGAGCTCCTCGGCCTGTCCAGCCCGCCGATCGCGATCGCGTTCCTCGCCGAGGCGCCCGCCGGCCTGGCGCGGGTCGCCCGGAGCGCCGCCGCCAGCTGCAGCTACTGGCGCCGCGCCGCCGACGGCGAGGCGTTCTACACCGAGGCCGCCGACCACCTCGGCTGCGCGGTCGGCGCTCACACTCACGGCGTGCCGACCACCCCGGAGCAGCAGGGGCAGCTCATGCAGCTGATCGAGACCATGGTCGGCCTCGAGTACCTGTCGATGGACGAGGTGCCGCAGATCCCCCACCGGACCCCCAGCGACTTCGGCGTGGTCGCGTACGCACCCCTCGCGGCGGCGACCTTCGCGCCGGACGTGGTGCTGGTGCGCGGCGACGTCCGCCAGTTGATGCTGCTCGCCGAGGCCGCGCAGGCCGCCGGCGTCGGCAGCGGCGCGCCCACGCTGGGCCGTCCGACCTGCGCGGTGCTGCCGCAGGCGCTGCAGAGCGCGCGCGGCTCGGCCAGCTTCGGCTGCGTCGGCAACCGCGTGTACACCGGCGCCGCCGAGGGCGACGGCTACTACGCGATTCCGGGCGCCGCGCTCGCCGCCATCGAGATCAAGCTGGCCGTGGTCGCGCGCGCCAACGCGGAGCTGAAGAAGTTCCACCAGGCCCGCCAGCTCGAGCTCGGCTGACCGCTTCTCCGAGCTGGTTCGAGCACCGCGGTCACGGCGGTGGCGTGCCGCCGCCGGCCACGAAGGCGTCGCAGGCGGCCTTCTCGACCACCCAGTCGGGGTTGTCGAGCGCCGGGCACAAGCTGCGGACCCGCTCGACCGCGGCGACGCGACGGCGTGGATCGGCGGCGTGGATCATCAGGCGGTCGATCTCGGCCGACGCCAGATCGATGCCGGTGTCACCGCGGGCGCGGTCGCGGTTCCAGGCATCATCGGCGAGCGCGATGGCCGCCGCGGTTCGACCGCGCATCACCAGCACCTTGGCAAGATCGCCGAGCACGCGGGTGACGTCCTCGTGGTTCGGCCCCCGCACCTCGAGGCGGATCGCCAGCGCCTCGCGGTACAGGCGCTCGGCCTCGTCGAGGTGGCCGAGGGCGCGCTCGGCGTGCCCCATCACGGCGGTGGCGGTCGCGGTGAGGACGGTGCGGGGACCGACCGACCGGGCCCAGATGTCGCGCGCCGCCCGCGCGTGCACCAGGGCGTCGGCGGGCTCGCCCTTCTTGGCCAGTGTGTTGGCGAGGTTGTTGTGCGACTGCGCGACGTCGCGGTGCTCGGGGCCGAGGACCCGTTCGCGGATCGCGAGCGCGCGGCGATGCTCGCGCTCGGCGGTGGCGTAGTCGCCGAGCGAGTGCGCGACCGAGGCCAGGTTGTTGTAGATCATCGCCGTGCGCGGGTGGTCGTCGCCGAGTGAGCGGCGGCGCAGTTCGAGGACCTGCTCGAACACCACGATCGCCTGGCGCTCCCGGCTGGCGCGCTCGTGACAGATGCCGACCAAGTTGAGCGGCTCGGCGATGGCATCGAGGTTGCGCGGATCGGCGGCGCGACGCAGCGCCTCGGCGCGCGTCGCGTGCTCGATGCACGCCGGGTAGTCGCCGTGGATGCGATGGTAGGCGGCGGTGCGCTCCTCGAGGACCGCCTCGCGCAGCGGGTCCGGTGGCAAGCGGTCGTAGATGGCGCCCAGCTGAGCGAGGATGCGCGCGCCCTCGGCCTGGTCGGCGCGGATCTCGCCGATCACGAAGCCGAGCCCGGCCCAGGCCTCGAAGCGGAGGTCGTCGAGCCCGGCGCGGTCGGCGGCCTGGACGGCGCGGCGGAAGGCATCGATCGCCGGGTCGTGGTCACTCGCCACGCTGCGACACTGGCCGAGCTCGGTCAGGGCCTGCGCGTAGAGGCCGCGATCACCGCTGGCCTCGGCGTCGTGGACTGCCGCCTCGGCGACCGCGACCGCGTCGGACGGCTTGCCGAGCCGCCGCAGCGTGACCGCGGTCGCGATCCGCTCGTGCAACGCGCGCACCGGGGGCGCGTCGGGCTGCGGCGCCGGTGCGTCGGGCGGCGCCGCAGCCAGGCAGCCCTCGGGCGCCGGCAACGCCCACGCCGCGCTGACCGCCAGCGCCGGCGACGGCAGATCGGGGTCAGCGAGCGCGTCGAGCAGCGCGCCGAACTGGTCGAGGCGGCGGGCCAGGCACAGCTCGCGGCGGAGCAGGACCGGCGCCGGCTGGGTGTGGCGCACGGTGGTCGCATCGCAGGCCTCGACGCGCGCCGCCCGCCACCGGTCGACCCACGCCGCCAGCACGCCTTCGGTGCGCTGCCACGCGCCAGCGGCGACCGGCGACGGCAGCGCCGAGAACGCCTGGGCCAGCGCGACCCGCCGCGCCGGCGTCCACGAGGCATCGATCTCGCGCGCGGTCGCCGCGCACACGTCGACTCCCCGGTCGTCGCGTCGCACGGCGACCACCAGCACCGCGGCGGCGACGACCGCGACCGCGATGCCGGCGCCGATCAACCGCCGCCGTCGACGGCCCCGCCAGCGCACCAGCGCCGCCAGTAGATCGCCGAGCGACCGCCAGCGCGCGGCTGGATCGTCTCGCAGTCCGCGCTCGAGCGCGCTGCGGATCACCGCCGGCATCGTCCGCGCCGGTGCGGCCTCGGCGGGACGGCAACCGATCAGCGCCTCCCACGCCGTGACGCAGAACGCGTACTGATCGCTGCGCGCGTCAGAGCCGCGTCGCTCGCGCTGCTCGGGCGCCATGTACCCCGGCGTACCGGCGTACGAGCCGGAGCCGCGCGCCAGGGTGTCGGACAGCGCGATGCCGAGGTCACCGACGCAGATCCGGCCGTCATCACCGAGCAAGATGTTCGACGGCTTGACGTCGCGGTGGACCAGCCCGGCGCGGTGGACCGCCTCGAGCCCGCGACCGGCGGCGACCAGCACGTCGACCACGGCCTCGATCGGCCTCGACTCCTGCTCGAGCCATGCCTTCAGCGTCCGTCCGCGCACCAGCTCCATCGCGATGTAGACCACCGCGCCCTCGCGGCCGGCGTCGTGCACCGCGACCACTCGCGGATCGGTGACGCGGGCCAGCGCCCGCGCTTCCTGCTCGACCGACGACGCCCCGCCGCCGGTCGCCTCGCCGTGTGGATCGAGCACCAGCTTGAGCGCGATCAACCGGTCGAGCGCCGGGTCGTAGGCCTCCCAGACCGTGCCCATGCCACCGGCGCCGATCTCGCGCAGCAGCACGTAGCGGCCGACCCGGCCGCCGATCGTCGACGCAGCCGCCGACGCCAGCTCGGCCGGTGTCGCGGTCACGGTCGGCGGCAGCGCGTCGTCGGGTGGCCCGGATGCGACCATCCGGCCCAGGCTAACATCACCCCCGGGCACGCGACCGCCGCTGCTGACGTCAGTCGAGCGGCCGCCGGTACGACACGTGCAGCATGTACTCGCGGGTCGGGCCGGGCAGCGGCGCGTGAGCGATCGCCGAGCGCTCGACGTAGCGCACGCCCTGATCGAGCAGGTCGGCGACGCCGATGCCGAGGTCGAGGCCGGGGACGGCCAGATCGCGGCGCAGCGCGTAGATCCCGAGCAGCAGCGTCGCGTCCTGCTCGCCGAAGGTGAGGTCATCGGCGCTGCCCTCGACGCCCACCGGTCCCCACACCGGCCCGAGCACCACCACCGACGGGCTCAGGCTCAGATGCTCGGCCACCCGCGCGCTGCCGCTCAGCGTCAACTTCCAGGCTGGAAATCCCGACGTCACGTCATCCTGACCAGGCACCGCGTACAGCGCGACCTGATTCTTGCCGCTGGCGTCGTAGTACGAACCGGTGAGCTGGGCGCGGCCACGCTCGTGCTGAGCCCGCACCACGGCTTCGACGCCGCGCGAACCGGTGCGTGGGAAGTTCAGGTAGCGCTCGGCGCCGACCAGCGGATCGAAGTCGTAGACGAACGGATCACGCGTGGTGATGTCGAACAGGTTGGCGCCCGCGAACACGTGCTCGCCGAGCTGGTAGCCGACCTCGAGCTCGTAGGTGGTGGTCTTCTCCGGTCGCAGGTCGACGTTGAGGCTGTACGGCTCGTGGCCAGGCGCTCGGAACGCCTGGCTCAGCAGCAGCTTGGTGTGCAGGCGCCCCAGCCCGCGGGTCACGCCGATCCGCGGTACCATCACGGCACCGAACCGGCTGTTCCACTCCAGGCGCGCGCCGAGCGACAGGTTGGCCCACCGATGATCGAGGAGCACCTGGCTGTACGCGGTCAGGGTCGAGAACGAGTCATGGTCGCCCTCGGCCAGGGGCTGCTGGAATCCGACTCCGGTGTTCGCGGTGTCGACGAGGCGAGCGCGGCTGGTGAACGCCTCGGCGCCGGCCAGCACATCGAGGTGCTCGCGGACCGCCCAGTCGAGCGTCACGGACCCGGTGTAGCGCGCGGCGGTCTTCCGGTAGTAGGTGATCGCCGCCAGGTCGCGGACCTGCCACGGCTGCTGGCGCTTGAACGTGGCACGCGGCGTCAGCGTGACCGTGTCGGTCAGGCGCCACGCATAACGCGCGTCGAGGAAGTAACTCGCGAAGTCGGTGTCGACCGGCGCCGGCTCGCTCACGTTCACCGCATCCTGTGACGAGGTGCGCAGCCAGTGGCCGAGGCCGCGCACCTCGAGACCGTGCCAGCCGAGCCCGACGTCGAGCATCGCCGGGTCGACGCGGTTGGGCAGGCGGTAGGCACCGCCGAAGAAGTCGCGATAGTAGCCGTCGCTGCGGCGGCCCTCGCCGAGCGACGCGGAGACGCCCACGTCGACGCCCGCCACCCGATCGCGGCCAGTGGCGAACACGTCGCGATACCCGAGCCCGTCCTCCATCTGCCCGTACCGGGTGCCGACCGTGGCCGCGGTGGCGCCGGCAGCGGCCCGCGTGATCACGTTGATCACCGCCAGCTCGGCGTAACCGCCGTGGACCACCGAGCCCGGGCCACGGACGATCTCGATCTTCTCGATCAGGTCGATGGGCACGTCGATCATCGGGGTGCCGTACATGTTCTCGTTGAGCTCGAGTCCATCGACCAGAACGAGGATCTGTCCGCCGGCGCCGGTGTTGCCGCGGAACCCGAGCGCGAGGCTGCCCTGGACGTCCATGCCGACCGCGAAGCCCGGCACGAGCTGCAGTACGGCGATCAGGTCGCGCGCACCCGACGCTGCGAGGTCATCGCGGGTGATGACGGTGACGATGCCGGGGGTGTCGCGGAGCGGCCGCTCGCTGCGGGTGACCACCGCGACCGGGATCGCCAGCAGCTCTTCGAGCGTCATCTGGCGCAGGTCTGGCTCTCCGGCGTCGCCGGCGTGCGCTGCCGTCGGTCCGGCCAGCCACGCCGCCACGGCGGCGAGCGCTGCGCGCTTCCGCCGACCCTGGCTGCGCCTCGGCGCCTCCCCCATTGGCTCCATGGTCGGCCCGCCAGCGGCCGTCCGCAAGCCGAACCCGAAAAGAAGCTGCGACCTGCGGCGTGCCGGTCCGTCACCGGGGCATGGGCGATCGACGCAGAACTCACTCGGGAGCGCTGGCCAGCAGCTCCCGGACGCTCAGGTCGAGCTGGCTGCGGACCATGCGCACGATGCTGATCAGCTCGTCGCCGCTGGCGCCGACGTGGCTGGCCAGCTCGCGCTTGACGTGCTGCAGCAGCTCGACGCGGGCGCGCTCGAGCTGGCGCGCGACGGTGGCTCGATGGACGTCGTAGATCACCGCCAGCTTGTCGATCGACAGGCCATCGACGAGGTGGTAGCGGAGCAACGTGCGCTCGCGGGCGGCCAGCGCCGCGGTGCCGGCGGCGATCGCGGCCCGGACCGGCGCGCCATAGCGGCGCTGCAGCAGCCCGAGCTCGAGGTCGACGCCGGGGTCGGGCAGCGCCGCCGCGGCGCCGTCGTCGGCGATGTGGCGGTCGCCACGCTCGCCGCGCAGCACGTCGATCGCGATCCGGGTCGCGATCACGCGGACGTACGCGCGCAGGGGGGCGCGCCCGAGGTAGCCGGCGATCCGCGGCCGCGCGCCGGGCGCGGCTACCAGCAGGTGCTGGCGCACGCGCTGCGCCGCCTCCTCGCGCAGCTGGGGCGCCGCGATCGTGCGGCCCACGATGGCCTCCAGGTCGGCGCCCAGGGCAGCCTCGAAGGCCACGGCGGCGCCGGGCAGCCCGTCACCGCAGGCGGCGGCGAGCGCGAGGTCGTCCGCCGGCGCGGCGTCGAGGCGGGCGGCGTCGAGCGCCGGGTCGCCGAGGCGCGCGCCCAGGGCGGCGGCCAGCCAGGTCTCGTCGAGCGCCAGCCCCGGCCACGCGGCACGCCCGCGGTCGACGGCGCGGCACAGCGCCTCGCCAAGCCGGTCACGGTCAAGCTGGGCCGCCCAGTCCGCCGGCGCCGCCCCGACGAACGCGGCGAGCAGCTCGGCGCCCCGCTTTGCGTCCTCCACGGCGCCGACGGTACCATCGCGGCAGGCGCCGTCACCATGGATTGTCCCGACGACAACCTGCTCGCCGAGCTGGCGCAGGGCACGCTGACCGGCGAACGCCGGGCCGCGGTCGAGCGCCACCTCGACGACTGCGAGCAGTGCCGGACGCTGATCGGTGCGCTGGCGCGGCAGAGCGTGCTCGCGGCCTCACCGATGCAGCTCGCCGACACCCGCACCCACGGTCACGGCGACGCGATCGACGCCACCCTGCCGGCCGCCCAGCCAGATCTGGTGGCGTCGACGATGATCGCGCCCGGTGAGCCGATGGGCCGCTACCAGGTGCTCGAGCTGCTCGGGGTCGGCGGCATGGGCCTGGTGGTGTCGGCCTACGATCCCGAGCTCGATCGCCGGGTCGCGCTCAAGCTGCTGCGCGGCGCGCACGACGAGGCCCACGCGACTCGCCTGCGCGCCGAGGCACGCGCGCTGGCGCGGCTGTCGCATCCCAACGTCGTCGCCGTGCACGAGATCGGACGCTGGCGCGACCGCGACTTCGTGGCCATGGAGTTCGTCGACGGTCACACCGCCGCCGAATGGCTGACCGTGACGCCGCGCAGCTGGCAGGACGTGCTCGAGATCTACCGCGCGGCGGGCGCCGGCCTGGCCGCGGCCCACCAGGCGCGCCTGATCCACCGCGACGTCAAGCCGAGTAACATCCTGGTCGGCCGCGACGGTCGGGTCCGGGTCAGCGACTTCGGCCTGGCCCGCCCCGCGGGTAGTCCTGCCGCCGGCGAGTCGGCGACGGCGGCCGAAAGCGGGTTTCGTGATGGCGCGAAGACCCAGACCGGCGCGGTGATCGGCACGCCGGCGTACATGTCACCCGAGCAGTGCCAGGGCCGGACGCTCGACGCGCGCTCCGATCAGTTCTCGTTCTGCGTCGCGCTCTACGAGGGGCTGTTCGGCGCCCGCCCCTACGACGCGCCCTCGTTCGAGGCCCTGGTCGACTCGATCGAACGCGGCCAACCGGCCACCGGCGATCGCGGCCACGACGTGCCGGCCTGGCTGCGCCGCGCCATTCGCCGCGGCCTGGCCGCCGATCCGGCGGCGCGCTACCCGTCGATGGAAGACCTGCTCACCGCGCTGACGCCGGCGCGCTCGCGCTGGCGTGGCCGGGTGGTGGTCGGCGGCGCTGCCGTGCTGGTCGCGGCGGCGATCGCGATCCCCGAGCTGCGGGGCGCCGCCGAGCGTGGCCCCACCTGCCCGGATGCGACGCCCCGCCTGGCCGGGCTGTGGGACGCCGGCGTGCGCGCCGCCGCCGCGCGCGCCTTCGCGACCGTCCCGGGCGGCGCCGACGCCATTGCCCGCGCGACCGTCGTGCTCGACGACTACGCGATCGACTGGGTGGCGGCGCACCATGACGCCTGCCAGGCCACCCACGTCCGCCACGAGCAGTCCGAGGCGCGCCTCGATCTGCGCATGAGCTGCCTGGACCGGCGCCTCGCCGCGGTGGGGGCGCTTGCCCACGCCATGACTGGCGACGTCGATCGCGAGCTGGCGCCGCGCCTCGTCGAGGCGGCGCTGCGGCTGCCCGTGATCACGGGGTGCGCCGATCCGGACGCGCTCGATCGGGTGTCGGCGCCACGCAACGACGCGCGGTCGCAGCAGGTACTCGACCAGCTGGCCGAGGCGACCACGATGATCGCGGCCGGCCAGGGCCGAGCCGCGGTCGACGTCGCGCGTTCGGCGGTCGAGGCCGCAGGCGATCAGGCGGCGACCCGGGCCCGGGCCCTGCTCGTCCTCGGCCGAGCGGTGGCCGGCGTCGGCCAGGCCGACATGGCGGTCGGCGACCTGACGACGGCGATCGAGCTGTCCGCCAGCGCTGCCGACGACGTGACACTTGCCGAGGCCGCGACGGTGCTCCTCAGGGTCACCGGTATCGACCGGGCCGACCTCGCCGCTGCCGCATCGATGGAACCACTCACCGCTGCGCTGGTCTCGCGCAGCGGCTCGGCCGAGCTGACCCGGCGGCTGGCGCTGCTCGAGACCGACCTCACCTGGCATCGCGGCGACTACCGCACGGCGCTCGCGGGATATCAGAAGATTCTCGCCGAGACCGAGACCCGCCTCGGACCGCAGCACGTCGAGGTCATGGACCGGTTGATCGATCTCGGCTCCACCTTGGAGTCGCTGACCCGGCACGACGAGGCGGAGGCGGCATTCCGCCGCGCCGAAGCGATCGCCGAGCGCGAGCTCGGTCCCGACCACCCGCGCACGGCGGCGCTGTGGTCGAGCCTCGGCGACGTCATGAAGTCGCGCGGCGAGATCGGCCGCGCCGCCGAGCTGTACGAGCGTGCCCTGGCCATCGCTGAAAAGACCCAGGGGCCGTCGCACCCCGACACCGCGGCCCAGCTACAGAACCTCGCCGACGCCGCATTCCTCGTCGGCGACCTCGAGCTGGCGCGCACGCGCTACCAGCGGGCGCTGGCCGTCCGCGAGAGTGCGCTCGGGCCCACCGATCCTCGGATCGCCGCGACCCTGACCAACCTCGCCTACCTCCTCAAGCAGACCGGCGATCTTCCGGCCGCACGCCGCCACGCGAGCCGTGCGCTCGACATCTACGAACGTCATCATGGCGACTCCCACCCCAGCGTGGCGCCCGCGCTGCTGTTGCGCGCAGGTCTCGAGCCCGACCAGATCATCGCCCGGCGCGATCTCGAGCGCGCGCTGGCCATCCGCGAGGCGCATTTTGGCGCCGAGAGCGACATGGTCGACGGCGTCCGCCTGCGGTTGTGCGAGAACGCGATCGACGACCACGACCTGCCCGATGCGATCGATCAGTGCGAGCGGGCGGTCCGAGGTCTCGACCTGCGGGCGATCAACACGATCGGCCGGGTCCGCGCACGCTGGAGCCTGGCTCGCGCGCTCCGGGCCGACGGCCGGCAGCGGCCGCGCGCACTCGAGCTCGCTCGATCGGCGCTGGCGCTGCTCGATACCGCCGAGGGCGACAATGCGATCATGCGCGGCGACCTGGTCGCGTGGATCAAGCGCACGCGGACCGGACGCTGACGCGTGGGCACTCGTGGAGGCTGGCCTACTGCCCGGTACCGGGCTTGACCAGCGGACCAAAACTGGTCGAAGGCGTCGTGCGTCCACCGACGACCATGTCGGTTTTCTCGACGATGGTGATGGGCTTGCGTACTGATCCGGTGGGCTTCTTCATGTGATCACCGTAGTCGAAGGCACCGGTCGCACCCACTCGAAAGATCTGTAGGTCGGCCTACGTCGACGAGGGCATGCGGCAGAGTCTGGCACGCGGACCAGTCCGTCCTGCCGCCGATCCGCGACGCGATCGAGGCGTTCGTCCTGCATGGTGCGGCCTGACACCGCGGATCAGCCGATCCAGCGAAAGCCGCGGACCTCGTCGAAGCGCTGCGCCGCGAGCCCCGCGTCCGGGATCGCGAACGTGATCCAGGCCGCGTCGCCCCAGTTGATCGCGACGTCGTCGCTGCCGTCGCTATCGACCCGCAGGATCGCGGTGTAGTCCGCGGGCGGGACCGGCGCGATCGATCCGTACTCGGAACGTGACAGGCATGCGTGGCGAGGCTCGGGCTGCGCGAGGTCGGCCACCGCCGCGGTATAGCGACGCCCGTCGTCGTCGCCCAGATCGAGCTCGCCGGCCTCGGGTAGCGAGCGCGCGGCGGCAAACGCGAGTGCGTGCGCGGCGAGCCGCTCCGGGACCGGCGGCGGCACCGCGCGCACCAGCTCGGCCGCGCTGGCCTCGGCGGCGTACAGACACGCGCACGCGCAGTGCGGATAGCCACCGATCTCGCCGAGCGTCGTCTGCTGATCCGCGAACAGCCACAGGTGGCCGCGGCGCGGCAAGACCGACTGCAGGGGCGCCAGCTCGGCGAGATCGAGCTGGGCGACGAACGCGAGGGCCAGCGCCAGCACCTCACCTTCGACCGCGACCACGCCGGCGCCGATCGCAACGTCCAGATCGCGCCGCGCCCACGCCGGCCAGATCTCGGTCTCGGTCCGCGACCAGCGGTGTCGCGGCCACGCCGTGCCCGGCGGCAGATCGGGTGCACCGCCGATCCGCGACTGGCCGAGCGCGAACGACGCAGTGCGCGCGCTCGTGATCCGCACCTCGGTCCGGACCTCGGCGAGCACACGCGGTGCGAGCTGGCCGAGCCCGGCCCGTTCGAGCCGCTCGCGGATCGCGGCGTCGGTGGCCACCGCCATCACGCGCCCAGGCGACGCGGCTGACCGTCGCCGGGACCGTGCTCGATCGGCCGGTGCAGCACGATCTCGCGCCCGGCCTCGCGCCCGGCCTCGTGGGCGGCGCTGATCCTGACGCTGCGCCGCCGCCGGGTGATGCGCGGATACCGCGCCCGGTAGAAGTCCTCGAGCCGCGAGTCGCCCAGCCACACCAGGCCGGTGCCTTGCAACTCGGTGCGTTCGCCATCGAGCTTCTCGCGAAACCCACGCACGACCCCGGCCCGGTACGAGCCGCGGTCGTGGCCGCTGCGGACCCGCGCGTCGCCGCGGTTGTCGCGCCACAGACGCTCGGCGGTCGCGAGCAGGAAGGCGTGGACATGGACCGCCATCTCGACGTTGGCGCGGGTGCCGGCGAGCTCGAACACCGCGCCGCGGACGCCGTGGCGCGGCACGTAGACCGGGATCCGGATCGCCTTGACGAAGAAGAACTCGACCAGCAGGTTGACGACGTCGACCTCGACGCGGCTGGCGCGCTTGAGCGGTTCGCCGAGATGGCGGAGCTCGAACAGCGTGGCGGCGCGGGCCTGCGCGGCCTCGATGTTGTGGCGCAACATCAGCTCGTGGGCACGGCGCATCGCCGCCTCGGCCTCGTGCTGGTTGGGGCTGCCCGCCAGCGCGAGCAGCTTGCGGACCCGCTCGAGCACCCGATCGACCTCGGCGCCGCCCAGCCCCAGGGCGACCGGCGCGCCGCCAGCGCGGGCGTCGATGCCCCGCTCCTCGCACACGCGGCGAAAGGTCTCACCGTGGGCGACCTCCTCGTGGATCTGCAACACCTCGTCGACGAACTGGTGGGCCATCTCGTGAGCCAGCACGCCCATGACCTCGGGCCACGGCCGGTCGAGCACGAACGGTCGCGACAGCTCGATCCGGCGGGTCGAGCGCACCCAGGCCCCCAGCCGCGAGGTCGCCTCGGACAGCGTGAACACGGGTGGTCGAAGTCGGGCGTGGAACTGGCGGTGGTTCAGGAGCGTGTGCCAGGACGGCAGCTCGCGGACCAGCGCGGCCTCGAGCTCGGTGGACAGCGGGGTGGGATCCATGACGGGGCGCTACCGTAGCGGCTCCCTCCGACAGCGCCGCCGGTCAGATCAGAACACCGGTCAGAACACCGGTCGCGCGACGTCGAACAGCTGGAACCGCGGCAACGCCGGGACCCGGACCCCGAACACGCGCAGCGCGCCGCCGACCTCACCATACAGGCCGACCTGGCCGCTGAGCTCGTCGCCTCCGAGCGGATGATCGACCTGCACGTAGGGGCCGACGTTGATGAACGGCCCGGCGATATCGTAGAACTTCACGTCCAGCTGCGCGAACAGGTAGGCGCGCACGTCGAGTTGATCCACGTCGAGCTCGGCCGCCGGCAGGCTGCCGCTCAGCGCATGCGAGCCGTCGGCGACCCGCTGCCACCGTCCATCGACGTAGCGCAGGCCAGCCGCCAGCACCGAGCGCAACGAGCCCTTGAGGCGGACGCGGCTGTCGCCGCGCGCCGTGATCTCCAGCCGCACGCCGACGGAGACCACCGCGGTCTCGACCACCGGCACGATGCCGATCTGCTGGTAGAAGATCATCGGCGGCGACCTCCACAGCGTGATCGCGGGCTTGATGGTCCCGGCCCGGGCCCGGACCTCGAGGTCGAGGTCGGCGTCGAGCTGGGTCGACAGCACGGCCTCGAAATGCTCGAGATGCCGACCGCGCATGGCGAGATCGAGATCCAGCGTGGGCACGAGCGACAGCGCGGCGCGGTGCACGTCGACCGTCAGGTTGGCGCTGTCGATGGCCCGCCACCCGCGCACGTCGACGCTGATCAGCTTCAGCGTGTGGGTGTCCGCCTTGCCTTCGTCGTCGTTCAGCGCCAGCGCCTCGGCGACGTCGCCATCGATGACGGCGTCGCCGAGCGCGGCCGGCTCGGTGTCGAGCACGATGCGGTCACCGTCGTCGCGGACGGCAAGGACGCGGCGCAGGAAGCCCTCACCCTGCGCCGAGACGACCAGGTCACCGGCGCTACGGGTCGCCAGCGCCTCGTTGCCCGCCCGCGCAAAGGCGATGTGGTCGCCCCCGATCTCGAGCGCGACCTCGGCCGGGAACACCGTCACCCGCTCGTCGGTCGCGGCCGGCGGCGCCGCGCTGCAGCCGAGGCCGAGGCCGATCGCAACCACCGGGATGGCAGCCCAGCACGCCAGCAGTGGACGCATGGAAGCAGCTCAAAGCAAGCCGGGTGCCGCTCGCAAACCCTGAGAATCACGCCGCCCGGGACCCGGGCGGGGACTGCCGACCCTGCCCCGGCGGCGACTCCGGCCGTCACCCGAACCGCGTGCGACCAGGTGCACGCCGCCGCGGACCTTCACGATCTCGAGCGCTGGTCGAATCGTCGCTGCACGATGAAGCTCGCCCTGATCCTGAGCGGCATCGCCTGCCTGCTGGCCATCGCACCCACGGTGGCCGACCTCGTCACGGGCCCCAGGCACCGCCCCACCCCCGCCGCACCTGCACCCTCGGTCACCCGCCGCGAGGCCGATGCTGTGGGTCCCGATGCCGGTCGGCCCCTTCCCGCCGAGCAGCTCGCATCGCCCCGACCGCGTCGTCGATGACGGTGGCATGACGATCGTGGCCAGTGCGCACCCGCACACCTTCGGGCGCGGCACCGGCAACGAAGGGTGATATTCTCCCCGAGATTGAGGGGATTTCTTGCAGTCATGGTCGTGACGGCCGGGTGCGCCCAGGCCGAGCTGACCCCGGACGCGGGCGGCGACGGCCCCCTCGTGGCCGACGCGGCGCCGGCGGACGCGTTGCCGCTCGACGCGACCACCGCCACCGGCTTCTTCCTGGACGACGTCGTCGCCGACTTCGCGACCGGCACGCTCGACCAGGCGGTGATCGAGACCTGGGGTTCGGTGGCGCCGCGCGCCTACTACACCGGCGGCCTACGCCTGCGCGGCTCCGACACCAGCATCTTCACCGACGCCGTCACCGCCACCTGGCTGGTCGTCGAGGCCGCGATCTTCACCAGCACGCTGGCGCCCGGCCGCACGCTCACCACCAGCTGGGGCACCGCGGTCCCTGCCGGCGTCGGCCTCACCGGCGGCGACGACCTCACGCTCGGCTACGACGGCGAGGTCTTCCTCGAGGCCGGCAGCTGGACCTTCTACGTCCTCGCCGACGATCATGCCTTTCTCGAGCTGGCCCAGCCGGGCGCCGGCACGTTCACGCGCGTGGCCTCGGCCAACTGGCCCACCGAGGCCAGCGGCAACTTCGTCGCCGCCACCACCGGCTGGTACCCGATCCGCCTCGCCTACTGCGAGCGGACCTCCAGCGCCCAGCTCCGCGTCGAGGTCATCGGTCCGGGCATCGCGTCGCGGGTCGCGCTGTCGCGCCACCGGTTCCGCTTCCTGGCCAGCGGCCTGATCGGCCTCGCCATCGCCGGGTTCGACGACAGTCGGCTGCTGGGCGACCATCAGGTCTCGATCGATCGCACGGCGCCCGCCGGTCGGTCGTGGGGCACCGCGCAGCCCACCGACCTGGGCCTCACCGGCGGCGACGACTTCTCGGTGCGCTGGTCCGGGCAGCTGCGCGTCGACAGCGATGGCGACTACGTGTTCCGCTACCTCAGCGAGGACGGCCAGCGGCTGTGGATCGACGGCGCGCTGGTCCTCGATCAGTTCGACGACGCCAACCATGACGCGTCGACCGCGGCCATCCCGCTCGATCCGGGCTGGCACGATCTGGTAGTCGATGTCAGCGAGAGCACCGGGGCCGCGCAGGCGTTCCTCGGCGTGGCCGCCGGCCCGGATCTGGTCGGTGCCTCACTGCCGGCCAGCCGGCTGCGGCCGGTGGAGACCCGTCGCGAGCGTCACGAGCCCGGCGTCGATCGCACCGATCGTGCGATCCCGGACCTCGGGCAGGCCGAATCGACGATCGCGATCGACGCCCCGCCCGGGGCCAAGACCTACGGTGTCGACGTCGGCTGGACCTTCGATCACCTCTACCGCGGAGACGTCGAGATCAGCCTGATCGCGCCCGACGGCAGCGTGACGATGGTGCGCGATCACGTCGGTGGCGCCGCGACCGGTAGCGTGACCGAGCGGATGCACCTGGTCAGCCTCGACGAGACCACCGCCAGCGGCGTGTGGCGCCTGCGGGTGCGCGACACCGTGTCGCTCCACACCGGCACGCTGCGCGACTTCCAGCTCACCGTCCATCACCGCGGCGGCCGGCCGACCATCGCGCCGGCGGCCAGGTACGACTCGGCGGTCAAGGACCTGGGCGAGATGGTCACCGCGTACCAGTCGTTCGGCTGGCAAGCCGGGCTCGGAGCCGGCACCGCGATCCGGGTCTACGTGCGCAGCGGCGATACCGAGGCAGCCACGCTCGCTGCGCCATGGTCGACGCCGATCGTCGACCCCGCCGCGGGCCCACCGCCGGTGGCGACGCGACGCTACTTCCAGTACCGGCTCGAGCTCGACAGCGACGGCGACGGGTCGGCGATGGTCGACTGGGTCCGCCTCGACACCCGGAGAGAGATCCCATGACCCGCACCCTCGTCGTGGCTGCTGCGCTCGTCGCCTTGGTCGCGCTGGCGGCGCCGGCATCGGCCGGCACGATCAACGGCACCATCACCGAGCAGGTCGGCGGGGCAGCGGTCGCCAGCGCCGAGGTCCGGGTCTGGAGCCTGGGCCCCAAGGGCTGGAGCATCCTCCAGACCACGACCGCCAACGCCAGCGGCGGATACGCGTTCACCGTGACGGCGGCCAGCTACCTGATCGATGTGCGCGGCCCCGCCGGCAGCGGCGCCAACTACGGTGATCGCTGGTACGACATCGCGGCGCCGAACAGCGGCGGCTACGTCGGCGAGAACGCCGACCCGATCGCGGTCGGCGCGACCTCGACGGTCTCGGGCATCGACGTGGCGCTCGAGGTGCTCGGCGGCGGCGACGGCACGGTGTATCGCGCGGGCGGCGTCGAGGCGCCCAGCATGTGGGTGCGGATGGAACGCCGCGCCGAGGTCCGCATCCACCACAACGACTTCACCAAGGCGGCACCGACCGGACTGGTCTCGATGCGCGGCATGGTGCCGGCCACCGACTACCAGCTCATCGTCTACGACCCGGCCGGCGTGCGCGACACGCTGCTGGTCCCCGGCCCGTTCACGATCGTCTCGAACACCAACGGCAGCCTCGGCAACCTCACGATGGCCGATACCCCCGCCGATCCCAACGAGGGCAACAACGGCGCCAATTGCAGCGCGGTCAGCATCGACGCCGCCGCGCTGCACATGGATCCGCCGCAGCCGTGGTCGAGCACCGGCGCCCGCATCGCACCGCTGGGTGACGTCGACTGGTTCTGCTTCACGGCGGTCGACGGCGACCGCCTGTTCGTCACCGCCACCACCGAGTTCACGTTCGCGGGCGCGACCCGCCGCCACCCATGGACCGATCCGCTGCTGTCGTTCTGGCGCGGCGCCCGCGTCACCCGGCTGGCCGAGAACGACGACAGCCTCGGCGCCGGCTATGACGCGCGCGTCGATACCGGGCCACTCACCGCCGGCTGCCACTGTGCCGCGGTGACGACGTTCGGCGATGCCGGCTACGTCGGGGCGGGCCAGAACTCGACCGGCGCCTTCCAGCTCCGCGTCGTGCAGGGCAACCGACCTCCGGTGCCTTCGATCAAGAAGGGCACCCTCGAGGTTCCGGCCGCGCCGGCCACCTTCTCGATCGACGAGGGCGACACACTGGTCCTCGATCTGGCCTACGCCGACGCCGATCACGATGTCCCGACCAAGAGCTTCACCCACCTCGACAGCGGCGGTGGCGCCGTGGCCGGTGGCGTGCTGACGCTGGGCGCCAACAATGGCTCCTACACCTGGACGGCGCCCGCCGCCGGCGCGGTCGGTAGCCCGTACACGTTGCGCCTGCAAGCCGGGGACGCCGAGTTCCAGATGACCAAGACGGTGATCCTGGTCGTCAACGCGGTCGACATGCCGCCGATGACGCCGGTGCTGATCTCGCCGATCGGCGGCGCGGTGGTGATGACCGGGGCACCCACCCTGACCTGGGCCAACGCCGCCGACCCCGACGGCGACACCGTCACCTACGGCCTCGAACTCTACCAGGACGACACCGCCGGCGTGCCGGCGCAGAGCGCGGCCGCCGTCGCCGAAGGTGGCGGTGGCATGACGACGTGGGTGCCGACCACGATCGCGGAGAACACCCGCGTGTTCTGGCGAGTCCGGGCCCGCGGCGGCGCCACCGGCCTCAGCCCGTGGTCGGAGTACGGCCGCTTCCTGGTCGACTCGACCAACGACGAACCCGGGACGCCGATCCTGCTCAAGCCGGCCGAGGGCGAGATGGTGGCCATGCGGCGGCCCGGCCTGTCGGTGCTGAACGTCGACGATCCCGAGGACGACGTGGTCGAGTTCGAGTTCGAGATCGCGCGCGACGTCAACTTCGCGATGATCGTGTGGACCAGCCCGCCGGTGACCCAGAACACGCTGTCGGGCACCACCATGACCGGCACCGCGGTCGACCTCGACTGGGGCGGCGAATACTACGCGCGGGTGAAGGCGCGCGACGTGCGCGGCGGTGAGAGCGCATGGAGCGACATCCACCGCTTCCGGCTCAAGTCCAACGTACCGCCCGGCACGCCGGCGTTCGATCAGGCCTGCGTGGCCACCACCTACGAGCAAGACCCGCCCACCGCGATCACGGTCCGCAACGTCGACGATGCGGAAGGCGAGGTCATCACCTTCGAGCTGGCGATGTTCCGGTTCGAGGACGACCCGGCGACCTCGCCGCCAGTGTATCGCGCCAGCGCCGTGATGGACGCCGCCAGCACCGTCACCTCGATCCCGATCGATCTCTCGGCGCTCGACAATGGACGCTACCGCTACGTGGTGCGCGCCTTCGACGGCACCGATTCCTCGCCGTCGATCGAGTGCGAGCTGACCCTGGACGTGGCGGAGGGCGGCGGGCAGCCGGGTGGCGGCTGCTGCAGCACCAGCGCCGATCCGCTGGGCGTCGGCGTGCTGGCGCTGCTCACCGTGGGCGGCGTGCTCGGGTTCCGGCGCCGGCGTCGGCGCCACGCCTGACAGGGTCGAGAAAGAATCGGGCCCCAACACCGTTCGCCCTGAGCGAGCCGCGAAGCGGCGAGTCGAAGGGCCCGTCGTGGTGGAGCCGCCCCGGCTGGTGCGGCGAGAGCCGGAGGTCGCAGCGAGACACCGGTCGCCAGCAGGCTGACGGCCCGGCGCGGCCGCGGCTGCGTACGCTCCGCGCATGGGAAGGTCCGTGATCGTCAGCGTCGTCCTCGGGCTCGGACTCGGGCTGGTGGCGCGGGTCGCGAGCGGCGAGCCGGCGGCGCCGTCCGCGGCGCTCGATCCGGACACCGCGCAGCTGATCTCGATCGGCGTCACCGCCGCCGGCCTCGGGTACAGCGCCTACTTGTGGCAACACGGCACCACGCTGGAGGAGGGCCACGGCCGTGCCGAGCATCAGCTCTACAGCCTGGCCACGGCGACGCTCACGATCGGCGCCGGGCCGATGTCCGGGTTGCTCCTCGGCGGCGAGCGCAAGCGCGCGATCGTGGGCGGGGTGGCACGCCCGGCCCTGCTCGTGGTCGGTGGCCTGGGCGCGGTCACCGGCGCGCTCGTGGTCGGCTTCGGCTGCTTCGAGACCGATGATTGCGCCGCCGCCAAGGTCACCGGCGGGATCATGATGGGCGCTGGCGCCGCCACCGGTGCGGCCGCGATCGCCTGGGCCGCCCACGATCTGTGGCGGACGCCCCGACTCCTGCGCGCACACCGGAGGACGCGCGTGCAGCTCACGCCGCTGGTCGGCCGCGACCGGGTCGGCCTCGCGGTGACGCTCCGGTAGGCGATTCCGGTATGCGATTCCGGATGCTTGCGCGAAATCTCGACGCGCGACGCAACCGCTGTGGGGGGCCGTGGCCCTGTTCCTGACCCTGTACGCCTTCGCCAGATCGTGGCCGCGGCTGTGCCTCGGTCTCGGGCTCGGGCTATTCTGGACCATCAACGTCGTCTACATCGCGTACGACCCGTCGATGATGCTCAAGGGGATCGTCGTGAAGGTCGTGTTCACGATGGCGCTCGTGAAGGGGCTGCAGTCGGCGAGTCGCGCCAACGTCCTGCAGCGCGACCTGGCGCGGGTCTTCGAGTAGCCGCCACGGAACCGCGCCCACTGCCCGCCACGGGTGTTGATCCGTGGTCGCCAGGGTACGATTGGCAACCATGAGGCGGCCCGCGAACCAGGCGACGAAGCTGAAGTCGAAGCTGAAGTCGAAGCTGAAGCTGAAGTCGAAGCCGAAGCTGAAGCCGAAGCTGAAGCCGAAGCTGAAGCCGAAGCCGAAGCTGAAGCCGAAGCTGAAGCCGAAGCCGAAGCCGAAGCCGAAGCCGGGAACGACCCCGCGAGCGAAGCAACCGGCGCCCAAGGTGAAGCCGCGACCTGCGAGTGCGTCGTCGACGCTCGCCGCGACCGCAGCAGTGGCGGGCGAACTGATCCCGCCGCCGCCACGCGGCCCGGACGTCGACGCGTTCTGGGCGCTGATCGCGCGCGTCGAGGCCGTGAGCGGAGGCGAGCTGGCCGCCGCGTGCGAGGGGTTCCGATCTGCGCTCGACGCCCTCGGCGACCAGGCGCTGGTCGCGATGCTCGATTGTTTCGACGCGGCGATGTTGCGCGCGCTCGACGCCAACCTGTGGAGCGCGGCCCGCTTGCTCCACGGCGGATGCTCGGACGACACGTTCTGGGACTTCCGTGCCGGTCTCGTCGCGCTCGGTCACGAGGTCTACGAGCGCGCGCTCCGCGATCCGGATTCGCTCGCCGCGGTGGAGGACATCGAGACCCGCACCCTCTTCGAGGGCTTTCAGTACGTGCCGTCGACGGTCGCCGCGGCGCGCGGGCTCGCGCACCCACGCACGCCCAGCGGCCCCGGCGGCAAGCCGGCCACCGGCGAGCACGTCGCCGAGAACCAGCTCGCGGGTCGTTTCCCGCGGCTCGCCAAGCGCTTCGGCTGAGGATCAACGCGGCCCCGGTGTCGAGACCACCTCGACATCGTCGTCGTTCGGCGCCGTGTTCGACCCCAACGTGCTCGCCATGCTGCACCTCTACTTCTGACCGTTTCGCTGCCGGCGCGCCTACAGCCCCAGGCGTTTCATCCGATCGAGCAGCGTGACGCGCGACAGGCCGAGCCGGCGGGCGGCCTCGGCGCGGTTGCCGCCCGCCGCCCCCATCGCGCGCAGGATCAGCTCGCGCTCGAAGGCCGCGACCTGGACCCGGAACGGTTGCGCTGACGGCGGCGCACCCGCGCCGTCGCCGGCGTCGGCCCGGGTGGCCGGCACCGCGGCGCCCAGCACGTCGAGCCCCAGCTCGCCGCCGTCGCACTCGGCGACCACGCGGGCGATGGTGTTCTCGAGCTCGCGCACGTTGCCCGGCCACGCGCGCGCCGCGAGCGCCTGCAGGAGCGGCGCCGACAGCCGGACATCCTCGATCCCGAACCGCTCGGCAAAGCGGGCCGCGAAGGCGCGGGCCAGCGCGGGGATGTCCTCGCGGCGTTCGCGCAGCGGTGGCACCGCGAGCTCGACGACCGCGAGGCGAAAGAACAGGTCGTCACGGAAGCGGCCGGCCGCGACCTCGGCGCGGAGGTCGCGGTGGGTGCAGGCGATCACGCGGGCATCGACCTTGCGCGGCTGACCGCCGACCGGCTGGATCTCGCCGTCCTGCACCGCGCGCAACAGCTTGCTCTGCATGGCGAGCGGCAGCTCGCCGATCTCGTCGATCACCAGCGTGCCGCGATCGGCGCGGGCGAAGTAGCCGGCGCGCGCCTCGGTCGCGCCGGTGAAGGCGCCGCGAGCGTGCCCGAACAGCTCGGCCTCGGCGAGCTCGGCCGGCAAGGCGGCGGCGTTGAAGCGGATCAGCGGCCCGGCCGCCCGCGGACCGAGCGCGTGGAGCAAGGTCGCGACCAGCTCCTTGCCGGTGCCGGTCTCGCCATGCACCAGCACCGTCAGGTCGCGCCGCGCCAGACGTTCGATGCGCGCCAGCAACGCGCGCATCGAGGGGCCGTCGCCGATCATCGGCCGGCCGCTGTGCCGCTCGGCGGCCGCGCGGCGCGCGTCGCGGCGCAGCGTCGACGCCTCGGCGGCGCGGGTCACCGCGAGCGCGACCTCGTCGACCTCGAACGGCTTGGTCAGGTAGTCGTGGGCGCCGGCCTTCATGGCCTCGACGGCGCTGCGCTCGGAACCGCGCGCCGTCAGCACGATCACCGGCAGCGTCGGCGCCACCCGGCGCGCCTCGCGGAGCAGCTCGAGGCCATCGAGCTCGGGCATCGCCAGATCGGTCAGGACCACGTCGACCTCGCCGAGGTGCGGCAGCGCCGCCCGGCCGTTGTCGACCGCGATCACCTCGAAGCCGCGGTCGCCGAGCAGCTCGACCAGCGCGTAGCGGACCACCGGCTCGTCCTCGACCACCAGCACGCGAGCGGTCATGCTGGACCTCCGAGATCGCCGCGCCGGGTCGGCACGACGACGGTCGCCCGCGTGCCGCCGCCGGGCCGGGCCGCGAGCGTGAGCGAGCCGCCATGCTGCACCGCCGCGGCGCGCGCGATGGTCAGGCCGAGCCCGGTGCCGAGCACCTTGGTGGTCACGAAGGGTGTGCCAGGATGAGCCGCGATCACCGCGTCGATGCCGGCGCCGGTGTCGTCGATCGTGATGCGGATGGTCGCCGCCTCGCTCGCCACCGTGATCGCGACCGCGCCGCCCCGCGGCGTCGCCGCCACCGCGTTGTCGGTCAGGTTGTAGATCGCCTCGCGCAACCGGCGCCGGTCGGCGGTGATCACGCCGGCGCCGCTCACGGTCAGCGCCAGGCCGCCAACCTCCGCGCGCCCGGCGAGCACGCTGGCGACGTCGTCGGCGATCGCGCGGACGTCGACCTCGGCGCACTCGAGGTCGGCGAGCGGGCGCGTGAACGCGAGGTAGTCACGCACGATGCCGTCCATGCGATCGACCTCGGCGGCCGCGACCCCGAGCCGCTCGTCAGCCTTGGCCGACAGCTCGCTGCCGCGGACCAGCTGGATCAGCGCCTTGATGCCGGCGAGCGGGTTCTTGAGCTCGTGGGCGACCTTGGCTCCGACCTGCTCGGTGGCCCGCATCCGCGACGCCGCCTCCTCGATGGTCGCCAGGCGCATCCGATCGAGGACCTCGCCGGTGTGGGCGTGGGCGTCGATCAGCCCCGCCACGCCGGCGTAGGACAGCGCCAGCAGCCCCGCGAACGCGCACCCGGTCATGGCCTGCCACCACGGCGGCGGCAGCGCCGGCCACGGCGTGCCCGCCGGGATCGCCGCCAGCCCGCCCACCAGCGCCAGCGACAGCGCGAACGACATCAGCGTGACCCGGCTGCGTCCGAACCCGGCCAGCCCGACCACCGCCGGCGTCACCAGCAGCGGCAGCACCGGGCTGGCGAGCCCGCCAGACAGCGCGCAACCGATCGCCAGCACCACCGACGTCAAGGCGAGCGAACTCGCCAGCCAGCGCTCGGAGACCAGGCGTCGGCGCAGCATCAAGCGCTCGGCCACGAACAAGGTCAGCGCGAGCGCAAAGCCGGCACCGAGCGCGAGCCGCTGCGCTCCCGGGGCGTCACTGGCCGCCAGCAACCCACTGTTGATCAGCATGACCGGGGCGACGACGACCGGGCGCGCGCGCAGGAACCCGGTGCCAACGGCACGGACCTGCGCGGTCCGGACCGCGGCGAAGCGCGTCGGGGCGTCGAGCGACCGACGTCGGGATCCCGACGGTGCGCCGACTTCATTCCCCCACGCTGCCGGCGATCTCGGCGGCGGCGCGACGGATGTCGCGGCGTTCACGACTGCGTCGGGCCCTGGCACGGTTCTTCAATGGGGCAACGAGCCATGAAGGAGACTCTCATGCCGAAGGGTACAGCAACTCTCGCACCGTCCTCGCACCTGCTGGTGATCGCCGTCGCCTGGCTCGCCGGCGCGGTCGGACTCGTCATCAGCGGCGCGATCACGGCGGCGCCATTCCTGGTCCCGGTCGCGGTCGCCAGCACGATCGCCGCCGGGATCGTCGCCTATCGGCGGGGCGGCGCGCTGCGCGTCCACGTCGACCGCGTCGATCTGCGGTGGCCGGTCTTGCTCCACATGATCCGCGCCCCGATCGGTGCCCTCATCCTGTTCGACATGTCGCGCGGGGTGATCCCGGAGCTGTTCGGACGCCGCGCCGGCCCCGGGGACATCGCCGTCGGTGTGCTCGCGGTGATCGCCGCCATGGCACTCCCGGCGCGGTCACCCACCCGCCGCGTCGTGGTCACGGTGTGGTGCGTGTTCGGCATCGCTGACCTGGCGCTCGCGTTCTCGACCGCTCAGTACTTGCTGTTCGTCGTCCGTGACCCGCGACTGGCCCTGGTCGGCCAGCTGCCCTACGCGCTGCTGCCCCTGTTCGTGGTCCCGATCATGATCCTCACCCACCTGCTGGTGCTGTCGCGGCTGCGCGCGCCATGAGTCAGACGCCGACCATGGCCTCGAGGCGAAGCGCGTCGTCGAGGTCGGCGGCCGACATGACGCCGAGCGCGAGCGCGGCCTCGCGCACGGTGAGGCCGTGGGCGTGGGCGTGGTGGGCGACCCGCGCGGCGGCGTCGTAGCCGATCCGCGGCGTGAGCGCGGTGACCAGCATCAGCGACCGCTCGACCAGCTCGGCGGCGCGGCGCTCGTCGACGACCAGGCCGTCGACACAGCGCAGGCGGAAGCTATCGACGGCGTCGGCGAGCAGGGTCGCCGACTCGAGGCCACAGGCCGCGATCAGCGGCTTGAACGCGTTGAGCTCGAGCTGGCCCTGCATGGCGCCGATCGCGATCGCCGCGTCGTTGCCGATCACGCGCGCGCACACCATCGTCAGCGCCTCGACCTGGGTCGGGTTGACCTTGCCGGGCATGATCGAGCTACCGGGCTCGTTGCTGGGCAGCACCAGCTCGCCGATCCCGCCGCGCGGGCCCGAGCCTAGCAGTCGGACGTCATTGCCGATCTTGGTCAGCGCCACCGCGGCGCCGCGCAGCGCGCCCGAGACGGCGACCAGGGCGTCGTGGGCCGCGATGGCGGCGAAGCGATTGGGGGCGGCCGTGAAGGCCCGGCCGTACGCCGCGCCGAGCTCGGCGATCACGGCGGCGGCGAAGCCGGGCGGTGCGTTGAGGCCGTTGCCGGTCGCGGTGCCGCCGATCGCCAGCTCGTGCACGCGCGGCAACAGCGCTTCGAGGGCGGCGGCGGCGGCGGCGACCTGCGCCGCCCAGCCCGACGCCTGCTGGCCGGCGGTGATCGGGGTGGCGTCCATCAGGTGGGTGCGGCCGATCTTGATCACGCCGGCCCAGGCGTGGGCACGGGCGTCGAGCGCGGCGGCCAGCGCTCGCAGCGCCGGGATCACGCGGTCCTCGAGCGCCACCGTCATGGCGACGTGCATCGCGGTCGGGAAGGCATCGTTCGACGACTGGCCGAGGTTGACGTGATCGTTGGGGTGAACCGGCGAGCGGCCGCCGCGCCCGGCGCCGAGCAACTCGTTGGCGCGCCCGGCGATCACCTCGTTGACGTTCATGTTGGTCTGGGTCCCGGACCCGGTCTGCCAGATCACGAGCGGGAAGTGGTCGTCGAGCTCGCCACGCGCGACCTCGGCGGCGGCGGCCTCGATCGCATCGGCGAGCGGCGGCGCGAGTCGGCCGGCGGCGCGGTGAACGCGAGCGGCGGCGCGCTTGAGGCCGGCCAGCGCATGGACGATTGCCGCCGGCATGCGGGTGTCGCCGATCGGGAAGTTCGCCAGCGACCGCTGGGTCTGCGCGCCCCAGTAGCGATCAGCGGCGACCTCGACGGAACCCAGGCTGTCGGTCTCGGTGCGCGTCACCTGGCGACCCTACCAGAGCGCGCGATTGTCAGTCGGTCGCGCCCAGGAACGGATCCGGTTTGGCCCACGTCTGCTCGTATTCCTGCACGGTCAGCTCGCGGAAGCCGTTGCTCCGCCAGCGCGACACGTCGCCCCCGGGAACGATGATGCAGGCCGAGTACGGCCCCATCTCGCGGTCATCCTGACCGACCAGCGGCACGTCGTGGTGGTCGTCGAGGACCTCGAGCAGCTCGTGGAAGGTCGCCTGGCCGGGGTGCTCGATGGGTGCCCACGGCGCCGGTTCGCGCACGAAGTCACGGGGGATGGTCATGATGGTGATGGTAACGCGTGGATCCGGCGCGTCCATTCTTCGCATCGTGACCCGTGAGCCAGCCGACCACCCCGACCAACCATCGCGGGGTTACGCGCGGGCGATGACAGCCGAGGTACCAACCTGACTGGAGCCATGGGCGTAGCGTGGCAGCCATGAAGCCCCTCCTCGCCTGCGGCGCCGTGCTCCTGGTCGCCTTCGGGGCCGCTTGCGGTCCCAAGGTCAGCGGCGACGACGACGATGATGGCGACGGCGACGGCGGCGTGCCGACCTGCCCGCGCTGCACCAGCGACAACACCGGCGTGGTCGATTGCGACGGCAACATCACCGATTGCCCGATCGACATGGCGTGCGGCAACGGCGTCTGCTCCGATCCGTGTCTCGCCGCCGAGCGCAACGACTCGTCGGTCGGCTGCGACTACTACGGCGTCGACATGGATGCAGCGACCGGACCGCCGCAGGACGCCTGCTACACGATGTTCGTCGCCAACGTGTCGCGCTCGCCGGCGCACATGCAGATGGAGTGGAACGGCCAGCCGATCGATCTCGGCCGCTGGGCCAAGCTGCCGTCGGGCCAGGGGATGTCGCTGACGTACGCGCCCTACAGCGCGGCCACCGGGCTCGCGCCCGGTCAGGTGGCGATCATCTTCCTCGCCTACGCGCCCGGCTTCATGAACGTCGCCTGCCCGGCCGCGGTCGGCGGCGCCGCCATCGGCACCGAGGCGCAGATCTCGGGCCCGGGCTTCGGCTGGGCCTTCCACCTCAGCACCGATCAGCCGGTGGTCGCCTATCAGATGTTGCCGTACGGCGGCGGCGCGGCGGCCGCGACCGGGGCCTCGCTGCTGTTGCCGACCACCGCGTGGGGCACCAACTACATCGCGGTGAGCGCGTACGACCAGCCGGCGCCGCCGATCCCGATCGCCATGGGCCCGTCCTACAACATCGTCGCCGAGGAGGACAACACGATGGTGACGATGCGGCCGACCGCCGCGATCGCCGGCGGCGGCGGCCTGCCCGCCGGTGCCGCCGGCCAGCCCTACAGCTTCGTCCTCAACCGCGGCCAGCACGCGCAGATCACCCAGGCCAACCCGCTGTCGGGCAGCCCGATCGAGGCCAACAAGCCGATCGGCGTGTTCGGCGGTCACCAGATCATGTCGATCGATCGCTGCTGCGGTGATCACGGCGAGCAGATGCTGGCGCCAGTGCGCGCCCTGGGCTCCGAGTACGTCGCGGCGCCGCATGCCGATCGCAGCGCGGCCGCCGACCCGCGCATCTTCCGGATCATCGGCGCCGTCGACGGCACCCAGCTCACGTACGAACCCGCCGCGGCCGGGCCGGCGACCGTCAACCTCGGTCAGCAGCACGAGATCCGCAGCAGCGGTCCGTTCGCGGTCCGCAGCCAGGACGCCGATCACCCGTTCCTGATGTTCACGTACATGAGCGGCGCCGGTGAGCAAGGCGAAGGCGGCATCGGCGATCCCGACTTCGTGCGGCTGGTGCCGCCGCTGCAATACCTCTCGCACTACGTCTTCTTCACCGATCCGACCTATCCGTTCACCGTGCTCACGGTCGTGCGCCGCAAGCAGGACGGCGCGTTCGCCGACGTGACCCTCGATTGCCTGACCGCCGGCACGGTCACCGGCTGGCAAACGGTCGGCAGCGCCGGCGACTACGAGATCACCTACGTGAAGCTCGTCGACCACTTCAACGGCCAGAACGGTTGCAACAACGGCGTGCGGACGATGGACTCCGCCGCGCCGTTCGGGGTCTGGGTCTGGGGCTGGGGCAGCGAGGACACCAACACCGGCTGGGTGAGCTACGGCTACCCGGCCGGCGAAGGCGTGCTGCCGATCAATGACGTCGTGGTCGGGCGCCTGTTCGAGTAGCGGTTCAGCGTAGCCGGCTCTCGACCCGGGCCACGACCTGCTCGACCAACTCGCGGGCGCGATCGGCGGGGATCGACATGTGCGCGCCGAGCTCGATCAGCACCGCCAGCTCGGCGTCACCGAGCCAGCCGTCCGACATCGCGATCGCGGCCGCGAAGCCGAGCGCGCTGTCGCGATCGTCGTCGTCGAGATCGGCGGCGGCCCGGCCGAGCCGCTCGCGCCGTCCCATCGCGGCGACCGCTTCGTCGAGGTCGCGGAAGTGAAGCTCGAGCGCGGCACGATCGAGCACGGCGTCGGTGAGTTGCTCGAGCAGCCGCGCCAGCGCCTCGCGCTCCTGGTCGGCCAGGCCGTCGGCGGAGGCGACCAGATAGCCGATCTCGAGCAGCGACTGGAAGCGTCGCGCCGCGGTGCCATCGTCGGGTTGGTCGGCGACGGTCTGCAGCGCGCCGGCGCGCAGGCGCTCGGCCTGGGCGCGGTCCTCGGCGACCACGGCACGGATGACGACGGCCAGATGCGCAGGATCGACCTCGGGCAACTGGAGGATCGGCGGCTCGGCCATTGACCACAGGTTACACCGCGCGCCCGTCACTCGCGCAGGAAGTGGCAGGTGTAGCCGTCGGGATGCTGCTGCAAGTAGTCCTGGTGGTAGTCCTCGGCCGGCGTGAACGGACCGCCGGGCTCGATGGTGGTGACGACCTTCCGCGGCCACTTCCCGCTGGCGTCGAGGCGGGCGATCACCTCGGCCGCGACCCGGCGCTGGTCGTCGGACATGGCGAAGATGGCGGAGCGGTACTGGCTGCCGACGTCGTTGCCCTGGCGGTCGCGGGTGGTCGGGTCGTGCATGCGGAAGAACCAGCGCTCGAGCAGCTCCGCGTACGACAGCGTCGTGGGGTCGAAGACCACGCGCACGCTCTCGGCGTGGCCGCTGTTGCCGGTCCTGACCTGTTCGTAGCTCGGGCTGACCGCGGCGCCGCCGGCGTAACCGACCTCGGTCTCGACCACGCCCGGGATGGCGCGCAGGAGCTCTTCCATGCCCCAGAAGCAACCGCCGGCCAGCACGGCGGTCTCGAGCGTCGTGGCGCAGCCGGCGGTCTCCCCGGCGCCCGGCATCACGCACGCCGTGGCCGCCGTCGCCGCCGCGGGGGTAGGCGTGGCGCCGCTCGCGAATGACCCGGCGTAGATGCCGTAGCCCAGCGCGACCAGCCGGTCGGCGGGCACGAAGCGCAGCGCCGCCGAGTTGATGCAATAGCGCATGCCGGTCGGCGCCGGACCGTCGTCGAAGACGTGGCCGAGGTGCGAATCACCGGCGCGCGACCGAGCCTCGACGCGGACCATCCCGTGACCGTCATCGCGGTGCTCGACGACCCGCGCCGCCTCGATGGGACGGGTGAAGCTGGGCCAGCCGGTTCCGGACTCGAACTTGTCGCGCGAGCTGAACAGCGGCTCACCGGTCACCACGTCGACGTAGATGCCGGCCGCGTGGTGATCCCAGTACGGGTTCTGGAACGGCGGCTCGGTGGCGTCGCGACGCGTCACCATGAACTGCATGCGCGTCAGCGTTCGCGCCAGTTCGTCGTCGGGCGGCTTGGCGTAGTTTCCGTCGTTCACGGCGATCTCCTCGGGTAGCGTTCCAGCGCGGGGTGGCCGCTCGGCGCGGCGCTCGCCGCCGCACGCGGCGAGGACCGAGGTGAACACGAGCCAGCGCAGGACCATGATGTTGTCTACGCGGGTACCCCGATGGGGTTACAGCCGCGGCGGCCGCCGGGGCGGTTGGGGCGCACAGGTGTGCGAGTTGCTGGTCCGGCTGCAGGTCTCGCACAGCGGCACGCCGCACAGCGGGCATTCACACTGCACGGTGCGACGACATCCGTCGACGCAGCAGCGACGCTGGTGTTCGGGAGTCGTCGACGACACGGCGGCCTTGATCCTAGCCCAGATGTAAGCCCCCAGACACGGTACTTCGATGGTGGACGGGCCGGCGCGCAGGCGTAGGCTTTGCTGACAAGGAGGGCACGATGTTCCTCTTCCTCTACTTCGGGACGCTGGTGATGGTGTTGGCGGTGCTGTCCGGGGCGCTGAGCTGGCCGTGGGCCGTGCTCCTGGGCGCGATGCTGATCTTCGTCGAGCGCAGGTTCATCTCGGCGAGCCACATCACGGACGGCGATCATGCGTCCGACGAGCATGGCCGGTTTCGCGACCCGCATCCGCGCTGACGACGCGATCACTCGTCGGCTGACAACGGATGGGCGACGAAGAACGCCCACATCGCGTCGGTGGCCGACAGATCGGTCGTGATGTGCCCACCCGGAAAGTAGCCGCCCCCGGGCCAGGTGTGGCCGCCGGCGGTGACGGTGCACAACGTGACGTCGGCGCCGCCGTCGCAACCACCATGGGTCAGACAGCGCGAATCGCCGCTGGCGAAGGTCTCGATCGGCGTGCTGGTGCAGCCGTTGCGGGCCGCCCAGCCGGCGTCGGTCGCCGCCGCCGAGCGGTAACCGGTGAGGCCGCCGCCCGCGTAGGGCACGATGGTGTCGGAGGTGCCGTGGAAGTGCATCACCGGCATCGGCCGGCTCGGGTCGCAGGCATCGACGCCCATCATCCCCGACACCGGCGCGATCGCCGCGATGCGATCAGCGGCCACGCAGCCGAGCCGGTGCGACAGGAAGCCGCCGTTGGAGAAGCCGGTCGAGAACACGCGGCGCGGGTCGACGCACAACCGCGCCTCGAGCTGATCGAGCAGCGCCAGGACGAAGCCGATGTCGTCGAGTCCGGTGGTCGCGGGCGTGCCGCAGCAGGCCCCGCCGTTCCAGCCCCGGGGCGTGCCGGTTCCGTCGGCGTGCACCGAGATGAAGCCCTCGGCGTCGGCCTTGGCCGGGAACCGGGTCAGGTCCTCCTGCGCCGACGCCGACATGGTGTAGCCGTGGAAGTCGAGCACCACCGGCGTCGGTCGCACCGGATCGTAGCTGGCCGGTACGTGGACGCGGATCGAGCGGGTCACGCCGCCGTGCTCGAGGGTCCACACCGCGTCGACCGGCTGCGTCGAGCGGCCCTCGCACGCGTGCACCTGCCGAGCGTCGCCAGCCCCGAGCGCATCGCCGGCGAGCACGGTGGCGTCGCCGGCCACGGGTGCCTCGACGTCATCGCCGGCTCCCGCACCGCCACGATCACACGCGGCGAGGGCCGCCGTGATCAGGAAGGTCGAGGCTGGGACCCAGGGCAACCGCACGCGGCGACGCTAGCCCAGGCCCGGCGGTGAGGCGAGCATGATCGCCGCGCCGCGGTGACATCGTCTGTCGGTTCCGGCCGCTCGATGCGCGCTACCGGCGACGGCGGCGGGGCAGGAACGCCAGCGCCAGCAGCGCCAGGCCGGTGCCGGCACCACCGGCGGCAGCGCAGCCACCGGTGATCAGGCCGCCACCGTCGTCGTCACCGTCACCGTCGCCGTCACCGTCACCGTCGCCGTCGCCGTCACCGTCGCCACCGCCGCCGCTGCGGGCCACGGTCACGGCGACCTGGTCGGTCGCGGTCGCCTCGCCATCGTCGAAGACTCGGACCTCGATCGCATGGGTGCCGTCGGGCAGCGCCGCATCGGTGGCGAACCGCCACGGCGGCGCGACCAGGGTCTCGGCCAGCGCACCGTCCAGCCACAGCTCGACGCGGGTGAGCATGCCGGTGTCGGTCGCCGAGACCACGACCTCGAAGGCCGGCGCGACGATGGCCCCGTCCGCAGGCGCCGTGATGTCGACCAGCGGCGGCAGGTTGTGCGCACCGAGGCGCTCGGTCAGCATCGCCACCGAGTTCTGGGTCGTGCCGCCGCACCAGCAGGTGCGCGCGCTGTACTCGCCGCACGACGCCAGCCGGTTCTGGAACGACTTGTCGCCGCACCCGCCGAGGTAGGTCATCGGATCCTTGCACTCGTACTCGTGATCGAGGCCGAAGGAGTGTGACACCTCCTGGGCCGCGGTCTCGCAGATGTCCCGGTACGCGGTGCCGTAGACCTCGGCGAACGTGAACACGATCGAGTTGGGGATCACACCGCAGTCGTCCGTGAACGGCGACACCCCGCCGACGCCCGAGCCCATGCCGACGTCCTGCGGCGAACCGGCGACCACCGACTCGATGTGCGGCACGTTGCCGGGATCGACGTCGGTGATGACGACGTTGAAGCGCGCGAACTGCTCGCTCATGCAGCTCATCACCTGCTGCCAGCCGGCGGCGCTGACGCTCCACGGATCGACCTGCGACGTGCGACTGGGGATGCTGGACTGGTTGGTGCGCGAGTCGCTATCGCCGGGGCGGTAGATGCCGCCCATGCGGTTCATGAAGATGATCGTGGGTGCCGCGTGCGCGGTGCCGCTCGGCAGCTCCAGCGGGCTGCCACCCGGCCCGGGTTCGTGGACCAGGTACGTCGACCGCGGCTTCGGGTCGCCGGCGGCGGCGCCACCGACGATCGCGATCGCGCGTGGTGCGGTGTCAGCAGCAGCGCCGGCGGCGGCGAAGCAGGACGTCGTCACGACAAGCATCCATGTGCGCATGGTGGCCCCCCTGCCTGCTCACCCTTCGGCAGGCTCAGGACAGGCACATCACACGTCGTGCCAGGGTCGCGCACCGAAGTTGTCGGTGTCGCAAGCCGGCGTCGCCGCACCAGATGTCGCGCCGCGGGACCACTGGCGACCGTCACCGCCGGCGCCGACGCCGGGGCGAAAACGCCCGCTTCGGTTCCGCGCTGCGGAGTTCTGCCCCGACGCAGGAAGGTTCGGCGGCGCGCTATTGCCGCATCGCCGCGCCGGTGGTGGGCGGCGGACTGATCACGACGTTGGGAAGCAGGAACGGATCGACGGTGTTGATCCGCACCACACCGGCGCCGCCGCCGCCGCCGCCAGTTCCGTCGATGGTGCCGTTGCCCTGGGTCGCGACCTGACCGGTCAGCGCACCGACACCGCCCAGGCCACCGCGGCCGTCGTTGTTGCCGGTACCGTTGCCGGCGCCACCGCTGGCGCGAACTCCGCTGCGGGCGCCGTTCTCGCCGCGGTTGGCCTCGCGACCGCTGCCGCCGCCGCCGCCGTTGGCGGTGATGCGTGCACCGCTGGCGACCATGACCTCCGGCGCCTCGAGCAGCACGCCGCCGCCCGCGCCGCCGCCGCCGCCGCCGTAGTCGGCCATCGTGCCAACGCCACCGGCGCCGCCGGCGTACAGGTCCGCGGTGGCCAGGAGGCTGATGGACAGCAACGCGGTGATCTGCACCGCGCCCCCGCCACCGCCACCTTCCGCCCCGCCGACCGCGCCGGTGAGCGCGCCCTGGCCGCCGCCCGAGCCGCCCTCGAGCGGGATCAGGTCATCACCGGGGCAGCCGGTGATCGGCGTGACGTCGCCGCCGACCGCGGCGCCGCCGTTGCTGTCGCCGCCGCGCCCGCCGACGCTGCCGAGGCCGCCGCCGCCGCCGCCGGTCTCGTCCATCGCGGGGTAGTAGTTGCCATCCAGCCCGGGCCCGCAACCGCTCGCCGCGGTCAGGTCCGTCGATCCGGCGCCGCCACCGGCCCCGGCGCACTCCTGGCAGTCGACCATGCCCGTTGCGCCGGAGTGGCCGCCGCCGGCATCGAGCGCACCGGCGATGCTGGCGGTCTGCTCGACCAGGATGAGGACCGGGCGATCGCCGGCGATCCACAACCGACCGCCGTCGGCGATGGCCAGCGAGCGCACGCCGAAGATGGCGACCTCGGGGGCACCGTTGCCCTGCGCCAGCGCCCGGAAGCGGATGCTGTCGCCCAGCCCCACGCCGGGGTCACGGATCGTGGTCGGTGTGCCGGCGACGTACCCGATGATCGAGCCGTCGTCGCCGTCGATCACGACCACCTGTCCGGCGGCAACCACGAGGTCGCCGATCACGCCGGTCAGGTCGCTCATCGACGCCCCGTTCGATGGCACCAGCGTCGCGCAATGGGGCGCGCCGGTGGTCAGGCATCCGGCCGGGCAGCTCATCGGCGGGTTGTCCTGCGCCCCGTTGCACGTGATCAGGCTGTCGCCCTCGCAGCGCGCCGCGCACACGCCATCGCTGCCCGCGCCGTCGATCGGCCCGCCATCATCGTCGCCGCCGTCGGGGTCGCCGGCGTCATCGCCGCCCTGGCCGTCGCCGGGGTTGAACGAACAGGCGGCGATCAGCACGATCGTCGCCGCGACAACGCGGTGCGACATGGTGGCGACGCTAGCACGAGGCTCGCGGGCTCAGGACGGCTTCTTGTGGTGTCGCCTGGCGACCTTGGCGGCCCGCTTGGCCGCCTTCCTGGCCGCCTTGGCGTCGGTGTCCTCGACGGACGCGGCGGGGCGAGCCTCGAGCTTGTCGAGGCGATCGCGGAGCCCGACCGTCGTCGCGCGCAGCGCGGCCAGCTCGTCGCGCAGGCGCTGCAGCTCCTCGGCGGCGCCGCTGCGCTCGCCGAGATCGCGGACCACCTCGCGGCCGCGGCGACGCAGCCGTCCATCGAGCTCGCGCTCGGCGAGGCGCTCGAGGGCGGCGATCGCGGCCGCGTCGCCGAGCCCGGCGAGGCCCTCGACCGCCGCGGTCTGGACCCGGAAGTCGCGATCCTCGAGCAGCTCCTCGATCCGCTCGCGGACCCGCACCGCCTCACGATCGCGCCGCCCCTTGCACAGCGAGGCCAGCGCGGCGATCGCCGCCCGCCGCCCCTGCGACGGCCGGCCCCAGGTGGTGGCGCTGATCAGGAACTCGATCGCCGAATCGTCGCGGGCCTCGGCGAGGCCGCGGTAGGCGTGCGACCGGATCACGTCGAGGAACGCGTCGCGGCCGGCCGCGGCGCGCAACAACGTCGGCGCTTGCGCCGCGCGGACCCGGCCCAAGGCCAGGCACGCCTCGGCCTCGACGAAGTAGCTGGGGTCGCCGCGCTCGACGATACCGGCCAGCACCTCGGCCACGGTCACGCTGGCCCGAAAGTCGCCGAGCGCGCGGACGATCGCCCGCCGCGCCTTGGGGTGGACCTCGTCGGCGACCGCGGCGACCAGCAGATCGCGGGCGGCGTCACCGCGCAGGGTCCCGAGCGCCGCGGCGGCGGCACCGCGGACCGCCCAGAACCGGTCGGCGACCAGCGCCGTGCCCAGCGAGGCCAGCGCGCGCGGTCCGCCGCGTTTGCCGAGCGCCCGCGCCGCGTTGCTGCGATCGATGGCCAGCGTCGCCGCGGCCAGCTCGGCGCCCCACAGCTCGATGCTCTTGTCGGCGTCCACCGCGGCGAGGAGGGTGCGGCCGGGGTCGAAGATCATCTGCGTCGGCGCGCCGGCGAGCGGGACCTGGAAGGTGTGCCGGGAGCCGTCGATGTCCACCGCCGCGTCGACGTCGGCACCGTCGACGCGGAAGCGCAGCGTCGCCGGCAGCCGGAACAGCGGCGTCTTGCCCTCGACCTTCTGGGTCTGCTCGACCTTGACCTCGGCCAGCCGGGTCTCACCGTCCCAGCTCATCGCCACCTTGAGCTCGGGGTGACCGGCGCCGTCGAGGATCCACTGGCTGAAGAACTCGTCGAGCACGCGGCCGGTGGCATCCTCGATCGCGCGCGCCAGATCGCGCGTCTCGACGACGCCGTGGCGGTGCTTGGTGAGGTAGTGGGCCAGGCTGTTCCAGAACGGTTGGTCGCCGAGCACCTGGCGCAGCATGTGGAGCACCCGGCCGGCCTTGTCGTACAGGTGGTGATCGAAGACGTCGATCGGCTCGTCGTAGTGCTTGGTGCAGATGGTGCGGCGGTAGCGGGCGCCGTCCTCGGCGAAGTACAGGTCGGCGAACTCGTCGAGCAACACGTCGGCGTCGTCACGGCCTTCGACGTGCTCGCGCCACAGGTACTCGGCGTAGGTCGCGAAGCCCTCGTTGAGCCAGCCCTCGCCCCAGTCGCGGCAGGTGACGAGGTCGCCGAACCACTGATGGGCCAGCTCGTGGGCGACCAGCCCGTCCTGGTCGTCGTCGAGCGCGGCGCGCTCGTCGAGCAGGATGGCATCGGTCAGCGTGGTCGCGGTGGTGTTCTCCATGCCACCGAAGATGAAGTCGGCGACGCAGACCTGAGCGTACCGCGGATAGGGATACGGCACGCCGAACCGGGTCGAGAACAGCTCCATCATCTGTGGCGTCCGTCCCAGCGTGCGGCGCGCTGCGGCCTCGCGACCGCGCGGCACGTGGTAGGAGACCACCACGTCGCGCCACCGATCCTCGACGGTGATCAGGTCGCCGGCGGCCAGCGTGATCAGGTAGCAGGAGTGCGGCTGATCATGACGCCAGTGTAGCCGGCGCCGCTCACCCTCGGTGCGATCGTCGATCAGGACGCCGTTGGAGAGCGCAAACCATCCGGCCGGCACGTCGGCGATCACCTCGCTGGTCGCCTTGGCGTGCGGGGTATCGACGCACGGGAACCAGTAGCGCGAGTCCTCGTCCTGACCCTGGGTCCACACCTGCGCCGGCTTGTCGGGGTAGCCCGGATCGGGTCCGACGAAGTACAGCCCGCGCCGGGGTCGGGCTCGATACGCGATCGAGACCTCGACGCCGGCGCCGGTCCGACGGAGCTCGCCGAGATCGATCCGCAGCTTCCGCCCGTCGTGCTCGAAGCGGCGAACCGTCTCACCGTCACGCACCGACGTGACCTCGAGCTCGACCGCGTCGAGCTCGAGCCAGCGGAGCTCGGGCGCCAGGACGCGGGCCCGCACGGTGGTGACGCCGGCGATGCGGCGCTCGGCCGGATGCAGCTCGATCGCGATCCGGTAGTGCTCGACGTCGATCGGGCGATCGGGTGCCCAGCGGGCGCGGGTGCCGGGGAGCGCGAACTCGCGGCTCATGCCTGGGCCAGCGGACGCGCCGATGACGGCGCGGCGTCGCGACGGGTGACGACCTGACCGTGGGTGATCGCGCCGTGGCTGTACGTCGGCGCCAGCCCGGGCGCCAGTGGATGCTTCACCATCTCCGACGACGAGAAGTGCTGCGGAAACTCGGGGCGGTCGGGGCACGGATCGGCCAGCGTCTTCTCGAGCACCATCGACGTGTACTGATCGAGGGAGTGCTCTTTCGTGTTGGCGTTGAGGATGACCTCGACGCCACGCTCGCGAGCGTGGGCGCGCAGCCCGGCGATCGCGCTGGCTTCGGGTGCGTAGGCGTCGACCGCGACCCCGTTCTCGCTCACCGTCCACACGCCGCGATCGGTGACCATCACCACGCTGTGATTGCCGATCGTGTGCCCGGGGGTGCGGACCAGCGCCAGGCCGGCGCCGATCGCGTAGTCACCTTCGAGCGCGACGATCTTGTGCGGATCGATGCCCAGGATGCCGCCTTCGACGTACCAGTGGCGCTGCAAGGGGTGCGGCTCCTCGAGGGTGGCCAGCTCGACCCGTTGCGCCAGCAGCTTGGCGTTGGGCAACAGAGCCCGCGTCGGCTGCGCCTGGCCGGGCTCGGGGACGATCGTGCCGAGCAGGCCACGCAGGTCCTGCACGTGCAGGTGATCGAAGGTGACGTAGTGGATGTCGGCGGGGTCGACGCCCCATGCCGCCAGCGCCGCGGCGGCGGTGCCATGCTGCGCCGACATCACGCGGCGCGACACGAAGCTGCCGTAGCGCTCGAGCTGCTGGGCAAAGAACGGCGCCGCCAGCGAACGCTCGGGATCGGTCGGGTTGACCAGCACGTTGATCAGCTCGCCGCCGACCCGGACCTGCACCAGCTGGACACGGTTGCGCATCATCACGAACGGCAGGAGCGATCGGGCGGCGCCATCGAGGCCGAACCGGGTCGGGTACGGGAAGGTCGCGATGTCGGCGGTCCGGACCGCGACCGCGGGCCCGGCGGCGGTCAGTCGATCGTGCAATCGACGCGCTGCGCCACGAACGGCGGCGAGGCGCGCGCCGGCGCCGGCGCCGGTCCAGGCGGCATCGAGCTCGGTCAAGCGGGTCAGGTTGGCAGGGAGCGGTGCGTACGCCATCGAACGAGCACGCTACCACCACCCCGGCGCCATGGCGGCCCCGTGATAGTGTCCGCCCGATGCCGGTCGACGACCTGCGCTCGGGCACCTGGGTTACCTACATCGGCGGCCGCGCCACCGGCATGCGGCTGCGGCGCTGCCGCATGGAGGTCGTGGCCGGCGCCGACGCCGGGCTGGTGCGCGACATCGAAGCGCCGGTGATCCGGGTCGGCGCGCGGCGCGGCAACGACGTGCAACTCTCGGACGCCAAGGTCTCGGGGCTGCACTGCGAGATCCGGCTCGACGACCGCGGCTACCGGCTGCGCGATCTCGACTCCACCAACGGCACCTTCGTCTCGGGGCTGCGCATCAACGACGTCTACATCCAGCCCGGCGCCCAGATCGCGGTCGGCGGGACGCGACTCCGCTTCGATCCGCTCGGCGAGTCGGTCGAGCTCGAGCTGTCGGAGCGCGATCGCCTCGGTGGCATGATCGGTCGCACGGTCAAGATGCGCGAGCTGTTCGCGCGCATCGAGAAGCTGGCCGCCTCCGACACCACGGCGCTGGTCACCGGCGAGACCGGGGTCGGCAAGGAGCTGGTGGCCGAGTGCCTGCACGAGCTGTCGCCGCGCGCCAAGGGCCCGTTCGTGGTGCTCGACTGCGGCTCGATCCCGTCGTCGCTGATCGAGAGCGAGCTGTTCGGCCACGAGCGCGGCGCGTTCACCGGCGCCACCAGCTCGTACGCCGGCGCCTTCGAACGCGCCCACGGCGGCACCGTGTTCCTCGACGAGGTCGGCGAGCTGCCGCTGGGGATGCAGCCCAAGCTCCTGCGCGTGCTCGAGCAGCGCGAGGTGCGCCGGGTCGGCGGCACCAAGACGGTGACCGTCGATATCCGCGTGGTCGCCGCCACCAATCGCGATCTCGGCGTCGAGGTCAACCGCGGCCGCTTCCGTGAGGACCTGTACTACCGCCTGGCGGTGGCGCGGGTCCTGGTGCCGCCGTTGCGCGACCGCAAGGAAGACATCCCGCTGCTGATCGAGAACATCCTGGCCGCGACGCCGGGCGGCGAAGGCGCCTACATCGCGCCCGAGACCATCGATCTGATGATGAAGCACGACTGGCCCGGCAACGTGCGCGAGCTGCGCAACGTGATCGAGCGCGCCGTGCTGCTCGCCGAGACCCCGGAGAACGAGGCCTCGCTGCGCCGGGCGCCGCCGCCGATGCCGGCCAAGACCGACGCCACACCGTCGACCACGGCGTCGTCACCCGACGCCAGCATGACGGTGCCGGTCGACATCGCCACGCCGTTCAAGCACGCGAAGCAGCACGTGGTCAGCGAGTTCGAGCGCCGCTACATCTCCAAGTTGCTGGCCCACCACGACGGCAACATCTCGGCCGCGGCGCGCGCCGCGGGCATCGATCGCATGTCGATCCACAAGATGTTGCACCGCCTCGGGCTGGCCAACCCGGGCCGCGACGATCTGCCCGGCGGCTTCGCGCCCGGCGTGATCGTCTCCGACGACGACGACGACGTGTAGGCGACCTCAGGCGCGGCGGCGAGTGCCGAGCGAGACCGCGAGGCCGGCCAGCACCACGCCGATGCCGACGTAGGCGCGCGCGCCCAGGCGGAGCTGGTGCTCCCAGATGCCATCGACGATCAGCGCCACCACCGGCAGCACGAACACCAGCGTGCTGGTGACCATGAGCGACAGCCGTTGCAGCAGCCACAACCAGGACCAGAACGCGATCACCGAGCCGAACACCGCCAGGTACAGCAGCGCGATGGTCGCGTCCCGGGGCGGCGGCCACGCCATCGGCTGGACGCCGCGCACCAGCACGGCGAGGTCGAGACAACCGGCGGTCACGGCCAGGAAGATGATCGTCGTCAGCAGCGGGTGGACACCCTGAGCGTGACGCTTGAGGACGAACGAGTACGACGTCGAGCACACCACCGCACCGATCAGCATCGCCAGGCCGGCGACCTGCGCCGGTGACACCTGCCAGCGGTCGGCGAAGATCGCGGCGACGCCGAGCAGCGCGATCACGGCTCCCACCAGATCGGCGGCCCGCACCTTCTCCATCCCCGAGGCGGTGAGCAAGACCGCGAGCATCAACGGCTGGGTCGAGAACAGCACCGCCGCCAGCCCGCCCGGGATGTTCTCCTCGCCGTAGTAGACCAGCGTGTAGCTGCCGGCATCGAGAACCCCGGCGACGATCATCCACGCCCACGTCGCGCGGGCGCGCGGCCACGGCCCCAGGCGCGGGCGCAGCCACCACACGATCGGCGCCAGCAGCGCGGTCGCCAGCGTGAAGCGCAGCGCCACCGACTCGAGGGTCGGGAAGCCGGCGGGACCGGTCGAGGCGCGGATCGCGAACCACGTCGTGCCCCAGACCAGGGCGCACGTCACGTAGGCGGCGATGATCGCGGGCACGACGCTCCCTTGTAGCAGGCGACCGCTCGGATACCCTCGGCGCATGGATGCTCTCGCCGCCCGTACCTGCCGTCCCATCCCCACCGGCACGCCGCGGCTGGCGAGCGAAGCGACCACCGTGCTGCTGGCGCAGCTCGGTGCCGGCTGGACCGTGGCCGACGACCGCCTGCGCAAGACCTATCCGTTCCCCAGCTTCGCGACCGCGCTCGCCTTCGTGAACCAGGTCGGCGCCATCGCCGATGATCAGGATCACCACCCCGACGTCCTGCTCGGCTGGGGCAAGGCCACGATCGAGCTGTGGACCCACACGGTCGGCGGACTGTCCGAGAGCGACTTCATCGTCGCCGCCCGGATCGAGCAGGCTCACCGTCGGTCGACGGCCATGTAGGGGGCGCTCGCACTCGGCTGAGATCGGCCGACGTTGTCGAGCGTTTGAGGACCCATGTCCTCTGACCACGCCACCCGCGCCCGCCCGACCCGCGCACTCCGCATCGGCGTGGTCCTGTCCGACACCATCGTCGCCGAGCACATCGTTCGCAGCGGCACCGCCTTCACGATCGGTCAGTCGATCCGCAACCTGGTGCCGATGCCGATCCCGGGGCTACCGCGGCGCTGGCAGCTGGTCGAGCTGGTCGAACACGGCGTGCTGCTGCGGCTGGCGCCGGGGATGCGGGCCCGGGTCGCGATCGACGGCCAGGTCCTCAACCGCGCCGACCTCGACGCTCGCGGCGCGCACACCCGCACCGCCACGCTGGTGACCGTGCCCACCGGCGCCCACGGCAAGATCGATCTGGGCGAGGTCCAGGTGCTGTTCCAGGAGCTGCGGCTGCCAGCACCGGCGCCGGCCCCGAAGCTGCCCCGCTCGGTGAAGGGCACGCTCGCCGATCGCATCGATCGTCGCATGGCGGTGTTCGCGGCCGCGTCCCTCCTCACTCACATCGGGATCATGACCGCGGCCCACCTCAACGACCCGCCGCACGACCCCTCGATCGCCGAGCGCGCGCTCGCGCAGTACACCCAGGAGACGGTCTCGATCATCGACGCCGACGATCCGATCCTGGATCTCGACCGCCACGATCCCGATCCCGAGGTCACGCCGACGCCGGGGACGGCGCCGACGCCAGCGCCGCCGCCGACCGGCGAGCCCGCGCCGCGACCGCGACCGCGCCCGGCCCAGCCGGTGGCGTCGGATCCCGGTCACCTCACGGAGGACGCCACGCGCCTCGCCGACCTGCTGTTCGACGACAGTGGCAAGGGCCTCGTCGACGCCGACATGGCCAAGCGCCGCCCCGGCACCGATCTCGACAAGCAGCTGCAGGAGGTCCGCGACTCCAACGCCAAGGTGGCGATCGGCAACCCGGACGGCGACCGGCTGCGCGATGGCCAGCCCCGCATCGGCACCACCACCACTCCCGGGATCGTCGGCCCGGATGGCGTCACCAAGGTCGGCGACGACAAGATCGAGAAGTCGCCGCCGACCCGCATCGACGTCATCCCGAAGCCGCCCAAGGAGCCGGGCGCCGACATCGCGGCGATCATCGCCAAGATCCGCACCACGTACATCGGGGGCCTGCAGCGCTGCTACAAGAAGTCGCTCGGCCCGCAGCCCGGCCTGGCCGGCAAGGTGGCGCTGACGTTCACCGTGAGCGAGAAGGGCGGCGTCAGCGACGGCAAGGCCGCCGGGGTCGACGACGGCTTCGAGCAGTGCGTCGAGGGGCTGATGACGCGCTGGGGCTTCTCGCCGGTGGTCGACCAGGATGGCGACCCGATCGAGCTCGACCTCGGCGTCACGCTGCAGCTCTCGAGCTGAGCCGGGCGCTACCCCGCCCGCCGGCGCAGATAGTTGAGCAGATCGACGCGGGTGACCAGTCCGAGCAGCTCGTCGCCGTCGACGACGATGCCGACCATGCCGCGATCGAACAGCGGCAGCAGCTGGTGCACGCCGGCGGTCGGCGGCAGGGTCTCGACCCGCAGCGACATGACCTCGCGCACCGGGCGCGCGAACGACGCCGCACCGCGGGTGGCGTCGCCGAGCGCGGCCAGCAGCAGGTCCGATTCGTCGATGATGCCGACCAGCCGCTTGCCGTCGAGCACCGGGAGCTGCGACACGTCACTCGATCGCATGCGCGCGTAGGCCACCGACAGCGTGTCGTCGGCGCCGACCCAGATCACGTCGCCCTCGCGGGCCCGCCGTGCGACCAGATCGCGCAGATCGCCGGTCGCCGGGCGCGCCGACAGGCCTTGCTCGTCCATCCAGGCGTCGTTGTAGGCCTTGGACAGGTACTTGCCGCCGCTGTCGCAGACCAGCGTGACGACGCGGCGCGGCTCGTCCTGCTCGCGGCACCAGCGGAGCGCCGCGGCGATCAGCGTTCCGGACGAGGTGCCGGCCAGGATGCCCTCGACGCGCAGCAACTGGCGCACGATCGCGAACGCCTCGGCGTCGGGGATCGAGTACGCGCGCCGGACCCGCGACAGGTCGCAGATGGGTGGCACGAAGTCCTCGCCGATGCCCTCGACCAGCCAGCTCCCGGCCGCGCCGAGCGCGCCGGTGGCAACGTAGTCGGCGAGCACCGAGCCGACCGGATCGGCCAGGATCATCTGCACCTCGGGCGCGACCCGCGCGAAGTACCGCGACAGACCGGTGATTGTGCCCCCCGACCCGACGCCGCACACCACGGCGTCGAGGCGTCCGCCGGTCTGGGCCCAGATCTCGGGCCCGGTGGTCTCCTCGTGGGCGCGCGGGTTGTCCGGGTTCTCGAACTGGTTCACGTACCAGGCCCCCTCGTCGCGGGCGATGGTCTGGGCCAGGTCCTGGTAGTGCTGCGGATGGCCCTTGCCGACGTCGCTGCGGGTGAGCACGCAGCGGGCGCCGAGCGCCTTCAGGTGCAGCACCTTCTCCTGGCTCATCTTGTCGGGAATGACCAGGGTGAGCCGGTAGCCGCGCAGCGCCGCGACCAGCGCCAGGCCGATCCCGGTGTTGCCGGCGGTGGCCTCGACGATGTGACCACCCGGCGCCAGCGCGCCCGAGGCCTCGGCGGCGTCGATCATCGAGCGACCGATGCGATCCTTGATCGATCCGCCGGGGTTCGCGCTCTCGAGCTTGAGCCACAGCTCGCAGGGGCCGGTGTCGAGGTGGGTGACCTGCACCAGCGGGGTGTCACCGATGAGCGCCAGGACCCCGGTGGCGGAACGCGCCGCGTCCGTGGAAGCGCTCATGCATCGTCCTCATCGTCGGCGTCGGCGGATTGCGCCAGCAGGGCCGCCGCCGCCAGGGCGCCGGACGGGCCGCCTGCGTTCAGCGCCTGGACCACCTCGATCATCGCCTCGATCGTGAGCCGCGCGCCCGACAACCGTCCGCCGACGGCGGACAGGTATGCACTGGTCTCGCGATCGAGGATGAAGCGTCCGAGCAGCGCGACCTCGGCGGTGAAGCCGCGGCGCACCGCCTGATCGGCGAGCTCGCAGATCTCGATCGGCACCACGCGCCCGAGCGCCGCGGCCGCGCCGCCGAACCACAGCGTCGCGCCATCGCGACGGGGCGCCAGCACGATCAGGGTGTCGCCGACACCGAACCTCTCCGGCAGCTCGATCCCGCCGGCGAGGTGCTCGTGGAACAGCCCGTACCAGTCGGCGTCGTCGACGTGGTCGAAGCCGAGCTGGGCGTCGAGGAACCGGGTCAGCGCCTCCACGCTCGGCGCCGTCAGCCGCCCGACGATGTAGTCGAAGGTCTCTTCCACGGCGCGAGCGTACCACCGCCCTCAGTGGGCGTTCACGATGGAGGTTGCGGCGTGGTCCCGATCGCGCCGCCAGCGCGGCAGCGGCAAGGCGAGCGCGGCGGCCAGGTGAGTGGCGAGCTGGTCCCACTCGGTGAGGAAGGCGTCGTGGCCATGCGGCGACGCGATCGTCACCGCGCGCGCCGGCACGCGACGGGCGACCAGCGCGCGGACCAGGTCGTCGGTGTGGGCCGGCAAGTACAACGCGTCGGTGTCGATGCCGATGGCCAGGGTGGTGGCCCGGATGCGGTCGAGACCCCATGACGTCGGCGGCGACTCCGCCGGCTGCAGCACCGGACCGTTGAACGCCGCCGGCGGAGGATCGACCTTGGCCGGCCAGCTCTCCACGCCTTCGGGCGGCGGCGGGCGCCGGGAGAGATCGTGATGATCCATGGCACCGATCAGCGTCAGGTACGAGCGGGCGTCGAAGCGGGCCCGCAGCTTCTGGCCCTGGTGCTCGAGGTAGGTCTGGACGTGGTAGCGCGCGCGCGACGACCAGTCGCCCGACTCGTCGCTGCCCTGGCGACGGCCCTGCGCGTGATCGAGGCCGCGCTCGGCGCGGTACGTGATCGTCGCCACCTGGCGCGCCAGCTCGAGGCCGCGACCGACATCGTCGGGAAAGCCAGGATCGGCGAGGATCGCCTGCCGGCCGACGTGGTTCCAGGCCAGGATCCAGCTCGAGGCCGCCGCGCAGGCGGCGATCGGGACCAGCCGATCGAACCGTTCCGGATCGAGCGCGGCCAGCGCCAGCGCGACCATGCCGCCGAGCGAACCGCCGGTGAGCAGCGCGACGCGCGACACGCCGAGTGCGTCGAGCGCGAGCAGGACCGAGCGCGCCTGGTCCCAGGTCGTCACCGTCGCCGGCAGGTCGACCGCCGGCACCGCGAACCCGCCCCGTGTCGGCGACAGCTCGGCCGGGTAGTGATCGTCGGACAGCCGCGGGAAGCTGCCGTCGGCGGGGCCGCTGGTGCCATAACAACCGCCGAGCAGGTTGAAGCACAGCACCCGCATGCGCGCTGGGTCGAAGACCCGGCCGGGACCGATCAGCGGCTCCCACCAGCCGCCCGGACCACCGGCGCACGCATCGCCGGTCAACGCGTGCACCACGACCACGGTCGGGATATCGGGCGACAGTCGCTCGCTCACCCGCGGCGCGCGGCGCGCCATCGCCGCCAGCTCGCTGCCGCTGCGCTGCACGAGGCGCTGGTTGTCGTCGGCGCCGGGCGGAATGCCGCGGTCGCGCAACACCGGCGCGTCCTCCTTGGGGCCCCAGTGCCACCCGCGCACCACGTGATGCGCGATCTGCGCGCCGCCCTCCAGCGTGATCGGCGGCAGCACCAGATCGAACGTCGTCGGTTCGCCGATCAGGTGGAGGACATTTCCGGGATCGGTCATTCGGGGTTGTTCGGTCTCCGGTCAGCGAGTTTCATCCGTGATAACAGACGCGTCAACGTTATAGCGGCTTCTTTTTCTGCTGTCGTCGCAGTAGGATAGGCCGTCCATGCGCCTCGGTCACCGCGCCGCTCACGGCCTCGTCGTTGCCACGGTCCTTGCCGGGACCGGCTGCCAGACCTTTGTCGGCATCGACGACGCCGCCCAGCACCTGCCGCGCCTGGACGGCAACTACCTGGTGGCCATCGATCGCGCGCGCGCCGCCCCCAACAGCACCGTCCGCGACACGATCCGGATGCAGGGCTCGGCGACCCTCGACGTCGACGCCCGCACGCTCGATCTGTCCCTCAACATCCTGCCGTTCGGAGGCGGCAGTCCGATCAGCGAGACCACGATCAACGACATCGTGTTTCCCGACGACAGCGACGAGGTCGCGTTCGTGCTCGATCTGACGATCCCCGCCGGTGCGATCAACCCGACCCCGACGCCTTCGATGACCGACCTGCGCATCAACGTGCCGGTGATCGTCATCGCCGAGGCTGACTACGCGTTCTGCGCCAAGCCGGAGCAGCCCGCGTCACTGCCGACGCTGGGCTCGATCCTGGTCGACGGCTTCACCACGCTGCCCGCCACGCCCGACGTCGACTGCGACGACGAGCTGCGCCAGTAACCGGCCTGCCCGTCGTCGACCATCGCCGCTCGCATGGAGTCCCACATCGAGGTCCAGGGGGTGCGGGTGCCGCGCCTGGTCTACGGGACGGCGTGGAAAGAGGACCGGACCGCCGCCCTGGTCGGTGAGGCCCTGGCGGCCGGGTTTCGCGGCATCGACACCGCGAACCAGCGCAAGCACTACGTCGAGGCCGGCGTCGGCGAGGCGCTGCGGGCCGCGCAGCTGGCGCGCGACCAGGTCTTCCTGCAGACCAAGTTCACCTACGCGCGCGGCCAGGACCACCGCCTGCCCTACGACCCGGCGGCGCCGCTCGCCACCCAGGTCGCGCAGTCGTTCGCCAGCTCGCTCGAGCACCTCGGCGTCGATCGGATCGACTCGTACCTGCTGCACGGTCCGGAATCTGGCACCGGCTGGGGCGCTGGCGATCGCGAGGTGTGGCGCGAGATGGAGGCGTTGCAGCGCGCCGGACGGGTCGGCCTGCTCGGCGTCAGCAACGTCGCGCTCGACCAGCTGTTGACCCTGTGCGCCGAGGCCACGGTCGCGCCCGCGATCGTGCAGAACCGCTGCCATGCGCGCACCGGCTGGGATCGCGAGACCCGCGCGGTGTGCCGCGAGCGCGGCATCGCCTACCAGGGCTTTTCGCTGCTCACCGCGAACCGCGCCGAGCTGCAGGCGGCGGCGGTCGTCAAGATCGCCGCGCGCCTCGAGGCGACCGTGCCGCAGGTCGTGTTTCGGTTCGCGATGGCGGTCGGCATGATGCCGCTGACCGGGACCACGAACCGGCTCCACATGGAGCAGGATCTGGCCGCGCGACAGCTCGTGCTCGGCGCCGGCGACGTCGCGGTCCTCGAGGCTGTCGCGAGCTAGCGCCCGGTCGAGCGAACGGCGTATCGTGGCCTCGATGCGAGTCGTCACCGTGCCGTGCCTCAAGGACAACTACGCGTACCTCGTGATCGACGACAGCAGCGGCCGCGCCGCCATCGTCGATCCAGGCGAAGCCGCACCCGTGCTCGAGGCGGTCGGGCGCGAAGCGGTGACGCTGGCGGCGATCTGGGCCACCCATCACCACCCCGATCACGTCGGCGGCAACCGCGACCTGCTCGCCGCCCTGCCCGACCTCGAGGTGATCGCCCACCACCACGATCGCGAGCGGGTGCACGGGCTCACGCGCACCGTCGCCGACGGCGACCAGGTCACGCTCGACGGCCTGCAGGCCCGGATCATCTACAACCCGGGCCACACGCTGGGTGCGATCAGCTGGTGGCTCGAAGCCGACGCCGCCGTCTTCACCGGCGACACCCTGTTCGCCGCGGGCTGCGGCCGCCTGTTCGAGGGCGACGCGGCGATGATGCACGCCTCGCTGCAGCGCCTGGCCGCGCTGCCGCCGTCGACCCGGGTCTACTTCGGCCACGAGTACACCGAGGCCAACCTGCGGTTCGCCGCCGCGACCGAGCCCGACGCGGCCGCGATCCCGGCCGCGATCGCCGTCGCCGCTGCCCGCCGCGCCGGTGGCGAGGCCACGACGCCGTCGACGATCGCCGTCGAGCTCGCCACCAACCCGTTCGTGCGGGCCGCCGACGCCGCCGAGTTTGGCGCCCGTCGCAAGGCCAAGGACAGCTTCCGCTGAACCCGGCCGGGCAGGCTACGGCAGATCGTAGGTCAGCGTCCGCGCACCGCCCTTGCCGCGGACCCCGAGGTCGACCCGGCGCAGGTCGCCGAGGCGGTTGTACATGTCCATGAGCACCTCGGGCGAGTCGATGGCGCGGCCGTCGATGGTGTCGATCACGTCGCCGGTGTCGAGGCCGAGCGCGCGCGCCAGCGAGCCCGGGCGCGCCGCGCTGACCCTGACGCCGGCGAGCTTGCCGTCCTTGTTGACCGGCGCGAGCCGCACGCCGCGGGCCGCGGCCTGACCGCCGGTGCCGGCCTGCACCAGCTCGCGGATCAGCGCCCGATCGACCTCCCAGCGGTGATCGCCGACGACGCGGATCCGGTCGGCCCACGGATCCGCGGCCGCGCCGGTCGCGCCGGCCGCACCGACCGCGACGGCGCCGACCCCCGCCGCGGCGGCGTCGCTCGCCAGCACGACCCGGGTGGTCGTCGCGTCGGCGAAGCGCATCACGATCGCGCCCGACTCGATGACATCGATCACGCCACCACCGGGCAGGATGGCGCCGACCGCGAATGCACCGGCGACGCCGCCAGCCTCGAGCGTCGCCCAGCCGGCGGCACCGACGTGGGTGGCGATCAGCCGCGGCAGCACGTGCGAGGTGACGGCCGGCGGTGGCTCGGGTCCACGACCGATCGGAGGGACGCACGATGAACAGAACATGTTGCGCGTGATCAGGGCCTCACCCGCGGCGCCGCTCACCGCGACCACGGGCGCCGGTGGCCGCGGCACCACGGCCACGACCGCGGCCGCCGGTGGCTCGTCGGGAGCGCCCAGTCGCGCCGCGGCGGTGACCGCGAACCACGCCGACAGCGCCACCGCCGCCGCCGCGATCAGCGGGCCGCTCGCCGCCGCGAGCCGACGTCCGACGACGGTGTCCATACCGGACTCCGATCCAACTCCCGTGCCGGCGCCGACGCGCTCCCGCACGCTCGACACCACGGGTGGTTGCAGCCGTGAACCCCGCGCCGAGCGCCAAACCGCCACCTCGCCGCGGCGCACGCGCGCCAACCTGGCAACGCGACCCGGGTATAAGCTCGGAGGTCGGATGGCGTCGTTGCCGCACAGCATCGGCCGCTACCAGGTGCTCGAGCGCCTGGCGGTCGGCGGTATGGCCGAGCTGTTCAAGGCCCGCGCGGCCGGCGACCACGGGTTCGAGAAGCTGGTGGTGATCAAGAAGATCCTGCCCCAGCTCGCCGCCGATCCGGCGTTCATCTCGATGTTCCTCGATGAGGCCCGCCTCACCGCGCAGCTCGATCACCCCAACATCGTCCACGTCTTCGAGCTCGGCACCGACGCCGACACGCCGTACATCGCGATGCAATGGGTCGATGGAGTCGACCTCCTCGCGCTGCTGCGCGAGTGCGCCCGCGCGCAACTCCGCCTACCGGCTCATCTCGCCGCGCTGATCGCCCGCGACATCGCCGACGCGCTCGACTACGCGCATCAGGCCACCGCCGCCGACGGCCGGCCCCTCGGACTGGTCCACCGCGACATCTCGCCGGGCAACGTGCTGGTGTCACGGCGCGGCGACGTCAAGCTCACCGACTTCGGCATCGCCCGCGCCGCCGAGCGCCAGCACAAGACCGAGGCCGGCATGCTCAAGGGCAAGTACGGCTACATGTCGCCCGAGCAGGTGTCGGGGGCCGCGGTCGACGGCCGCAGCGACGTGTTCTCGCTCGCCGTGGTGCTGGTCGAGATGATCATGGCGCGCCGCCTGTTCACCGCGCCCAGCGACCTCGACGTGCTGCTGATGGTGCGCGACGCCAACCTCGAGCGCCTGCACAAGTACTCCGACGAGGTGCCGCTCGAGCTGCGCGTGATCGCCGAACGCGCCCTCGAGCGCGAGACCCGGACCCGGTGGGCCACCGCCGGCGACTTGCGCGACGCGCTCACCGGCTGGCTGCACCGCAACGGCCGCCCCGACGCTCGCGACCTGGCCGCCTTCGTCGCCCGCGTCCACGCCGCGCCCACCGCCCCGGCCGCGCCCGACGATGGCACGGTCCAGGTCGCGCACGACGACCTGGGGACGCTCAGCGGACCGGCGACCCAGATGAGCAACGCGGTCGCCCAGCGCGAGCGCCACGTCGCCCGGGTCGAGTTCATCGCCGGCGTGGCGCGCGAGCCGACCGAGGTCGTGGTCGAGGACGAGCCGTCGCACGAGATCTACGTCACCCAGGAGCCGGTGCCGTCGCCCGCGCCGTCGCGAACCGAGCCGTCGGACAGCGGTGATCTTCGCCACACCTCGCCGATCCGGCTGCTGCATCGGCTGGCGTGCGAACAGGCCAAGGGGCTGCTCGTGCTCGAGGGCCGCGCCGGCATCCTCAAGGAGGCCTACCTCGACGACGGCCACCCACAGTTCGTGTCGTCGAACGTGACCACCGAGCGACTCGGCGACTTCCTGATCGCGCAGGGCGCGGTGACGCCCCAGGCGCTGCAACGCGCGATCTCGGTGATGCCGCACTTCGCCGGCCGGCTCGCCGACACGCTGGTCGGCCTCGGGCTCCTCAAGCCGCTCGATGCGTACCGCCTGCTGGCGCGGCAGGTCAGCGCCAAGCTGATCGACGTCTGCACGTGGCCCAAGGGCCGTTATCGCTGGTACGCCGGGCGCGCCAACCCGTTCCAGGTTCGACCGCTGCACCTCGACGCCCGCCGCATCCTCGGCGCCGGTGCCACCAACCTCGATGTCGCGTTCGTCGACGAATGGGCGGCCACCGTGGCGACCGCCCGACCGCGGGCGCTGGCCGCCGACGACCTCGAGAGTTTCGGGGTCGGCGAGGCGCTCGGTCGGGTTCACGAGCTCGCCGACGGCCGCGCCAACGTCGCCGACCTCACCGCCCGCGTCCGCTCGCCTGACGCGCGCACCAACTTTCTGCGCCTGCTCTACCTGCTCGCCGAGACCGATCGGATCGAGCTGATCGGCTAGCGTTTCGGGACGAACAGGCGGACCTCGACCCGGCGGTTGCGCAGGCGACCGCGGTTGGTGTCCTCGTCGGAGACCGGCTGCTCGAAGCCCGCGGTATCGATCACGAAGCGGCCCTTGTTGAGGCCGCGCCCGACCAGCGTGTTGCGGACCGCCGCCGCGCGTTCGCGACCGAGCTCGTTGGCCAGCTCGGCGGGGTCGGGCGGCGGCGAACCGTCGGCCGGGGCCGGCTGGTCGGGATCGGGCCGCGCTTCCTTGGCGTCGGTGTGTCCGACCAGCACCAGCCGCACCGACGGGTGATCCTTCAACACCTTGACGATGCGATCCATGCCGTCGTTGGCGGTGGCACGCACGTTGACGTCGCCCGGCGAGTACAGCAGACCCTCGACGGTGCCGATGATGCTGTCGACCTCGGCGTGCACGGTGTCGGGGCAGCCGTCGTCGTCTTCGAAACCGTTGTAACTCTCGACCACGGTCGCGCACTTGTCGGCGACATCGAGGACCTGGTCACCGTCGTTGTCGATGTCCGGGCAGCCGTCGCGGTCGTCGAAGCCGTCATGGTCCTCGGCGCGGTCCGGACAGCCATCGGCGTTGTCGGGATATCCGTCCCCATCGCCGTCGGCTGGCAGCGGCGGCGGCAGCGCCCGCGCCCGCTCGGCGGCGCGGCGGCGGCTGCCGAGCGTGAACCACACGCCGGCCGTGATCTCGGCCTCCACGGTCACCGGTTTCTCGCCACCCCGGCCCTGGAAGATCGAGAACCGAGCGTCGAAGCGCAGCGCCACCCCGCGGCCCGGGTTCCAGCCGACGCCGCCTCCGCCGTATGCCTCGCCGGTGAGCCCGCTGGGGTAGATGCCGCGCTTGGTCGACAGCACCACCGGCAGGCCGCCGCCAAGGACCGCGAACGGCCGAACCCGCCGATCGGGGCGGATCTGGAACCGCAGGTGCGCGCGCGGCTCGAACCACAACACATCGATGTCGAACTCGCGGGTGGTGCCCGGCGACAGCCCCAGCTCGATCTCGGGGACCAGCCACGCGTTGATCGGTCGCGCCGCCCGGACGCCGAGCAGCACGCTGTCGCGCAGCGACGTGTCGAAGGCCTCGTTCTTGCCGAGGATCGAGTCGTCGGCGAACAGGCGCGGCCCCAGCATGCCGCCGACCTCGATGGGTTCAGCGCTGGCAGGGCTGGACACGAAGGCGGCGGCGGCAAGCAGCGACGCGAGGGGGAGGACCCGCGGCATGTGGGTGGCAGTATACAGGACGGACCGCCGATCGACGGGCCCTGGGGCGTGCGCCAGATCGCGCTCGCCCGCACGTTGCTGGACACCAGCCGCTCCCGCCGGTAGCTTGAGCGATCGACAGATGAGATGTTCTCTGCTCACCGGGCTGTGGTTCGCCCACGCGCTCGCCGCCGGCTGCGGTGACGACAGCGGCCCGGCGCCGCTCGACGGTGCCACCGCCCCCGATGCGGGTGGCGACGGGGCGCCGGTCGATTGCCACCCCGAGGCCGACGACTCGCGCAACGGCAACTCGGCCGAGCCGACCGGCGCGACCTTCGCCGGTGCGCGCATCGCGGTGTGCGGCGAGATCGACACCGATCACCCGAGCGGCGGCCTCGTCGATCTCGATCTGTACCAGGTCACCATCGCGCCGACCGCGCCGGTGGTCGTACGCCTGACCGCGCCGCTCGGGGGCGCGGTCGATCAACTCGACTTGATCGTCCGCGACGGCAGCGGCGTGCGCTCGCTGGCCCGGCTCCGCGCCGGCAACGCGGTGACCGCGCTGCTGCTGCCACAGGGCGAGTACACGCTCGGCGTCGAGGCGCGTTCGGCGACCACCGCGACGTCGTTCCCGTACCGGATCGAGGTCTCCGCCGACCTTCCGGCCGCTCGCTGTCCCCCGATGACGGGCGGCACCATCCACAACGAGACCGACGAGAGCGGCGCCCTGCATCGCGCCAACGACGTGATCGAGGTCCGGCAGCAGCCGCCGATCCTCGCCGCCATGGCCACGTCGACGACCGCCGATGCCCCGGACGCCACCGGCGAGGCCGTCACGGCGGGTAGCCGCTTCGCCATCGCCGGGTTGTCGGCGCCGGTGACCACCAGCGGCGACGAGTATCGCGATCGCGATACGTTCTCGCTCTACACCGGCGCCACCACCAACCAGCTCGATCTTCGCGTGGTGTGGACCGGCGGTCTCGCCGATCTCGACGTGCTGGTCTTCGAGGCCGGCAAGCCGAGCGACCCGATGGGGACCCCGAGCGCAGCGCTGATCGGCGAGGAGATCGTGGTGACCTCGGTCGAGCCCCAGACCGAGTACTGGCTGTGGGTCGGCGGCTCGCGACGCTCGACGTCGCTGCCGGTGAGCTACGTGGTCCACGTCTGCGGGCGCGAGATCGCCGCCGCCCCGGGCGCCGACTAGCGCGCTCAGCCCACGGTGGTGGCGGCCGGCAGCGACACCACGAAGGTGGCGCCCGGCGATTGATCCCTCCAGGTCAGCTCGCCGCCCATGGCCTGGGCCAGCGACTGCGAGAGCGCCAGGCCAAGCCCGAGGCCCGGGGGGCCGTCGTCGCCGATGCCGCGCGCGAACGGCTGGAAGCGACGACGGCGCAGCGCCGCTGGCAACCCGGGGCCGCGATCGGCCACGTTGATCTCGACGGCCCCGGCGCCGCCGGTGCGGACGGTCACGGTGATCCGCCGGTCCTCGTGCTCGCGGCTGTACTTCTCGGCGTTGTCGAGCAGGTTGCCGAGGATGCGGGCCAGCGCGTCACGATCGAAGCTGGCCGGCGCCGCCGCCGGCACGTCGAGCTCGACGGTGGCCCCGCCGCGGACCAGGCTGGGCTCGGCGCGCTCGACCGCGGCGCGCACTGCCTCGACGACGTCACCGCGCTCGACCCGCACCGCCAGGCTGCGCCGCTCGAGCTGCGAGAAGCCAAGCACGTTGGCGACGACGCGACCCAGCCGCGACGCCTCTTCGGCCACCCGGCGAGCGTAGTCGCGGTGCTTGGCCGGATCGCCGAGACCGTCGACCAGCATGTCGCCGTACAGCTGGATGCCGGCGAGGGGCGTGCGCAGCTCGTGCGCGGCCGCGGCCGCGAAGCGCTCGCGCTGGTGCGCCAGTTTTTCGGCGCGCGCGGTGAGCAACACGACCAGCATGGCGCACGTCAGCGCCAGCAGCGAGATCGGGATGAAGCGGCCGAGGAACGCGCTGCGCAGCCCGACGGCGCCGCGGCGCGCGGCGGCCAGCGCGTCGCGATCGTCCACGGTGACCCACCATCCGACGTCGGCGAGGGCGACCGGCGCGGCGGCGCTCACCTGTGCACCGGCGGCGGCGACCAGGGTGGCGCCGGCCTCGGGATCGCGCTCGGCCAGCCACTCACCTAGCCGTTCCGTCGACACCACCAGGCCTTGCGTCAGCTGGCCATCGGGCGTGGTCACCCGACGCATCGCCAGCAGGGCGGGCTGGCCATCGAGCGTGACTGCCCGCCACACCAGCGGTGCGACCGTGATCGTGACCGGCGCCGGCGCCGCCGGTGGCGACGGTGCGGGCCGCGGCGTGGCCCGCGGTCGAGTCCGCGGCGGCGCTGGCTGCTGCTGAACCGGCACCACCACCGGCGGCGGCTCGGCTGCCTGCGGCGGCGGCGGGAGCGGCTTCACCGCTTGCTGCGGCGGCGGGTCCTTCATCTGCTGGACCGGCGCCCGGTTGCCCATCCGCGAGTTCACGAAGATCTCGTTGGACTGCTTGTTCTGCGCGTAGACCTCCGGATCGAGTTGCACCACCTGGGGCTCGGGTTCGAGCGCCTGCTTCACCGGCCGCCGCTTCTTGTTGCCGGCGTAGGCGAGCTTGTCATCGTCGCCGTCGCCGCCGAACGGATCGTTGGACCTGGCGTCCTTCCCGCTGGCCTTCGACGCCGGCTTGCTCGCGGTCTTGATCGGCCGGTCGTCCGGTGTCGGTTGCGGACGGTCGGCGGGTACCGGCGACACCCGCGCCGGTTGCGCCATCGCGATCTGCACCGGATCGGCCGGCTCGACCAGCGTCGCCTTGACCCGACCGAGCTCGGCCAGCACCGCCAGGTCGGCGCTGGCCACGGCCGCGTTGTTCTCGGGCACGTCGGGGTTGACGGTCGGCGAGGTCACGGCGCCGGCGGCGTCGATCTGGAAGTGAGTCGCCACCAGCCGTTCGCTGGGACCAGCCGCCAGCGGCGAGGGCACCACGCTCCAGCCCAGGCTGGCGCCGCGGGGATCGTGGAACAGGTTCTGATAGTGGAAGTACGGTCGCTGCGACTCGTCGGCGCGCAGGTGCTCGAGCTCGGCGACCAGCTCGTCGGCGAGCACCGCCGCGGTGTCGGCCGCATCGGCGCGGGCGGCGTCGACCAGGGCGCGCTGCTCGCGCTCCATCGCGCGCCAGCCGCTGCCGAACCAGCCGATCAACACCGCCGCCAGCGCGCCGATGACCAGCGCCGCGGCGGTGAGGGTGCGCGTCGACGTCACGGCGTGGTCTCGCCCCAGGCGTAGCCGGCACCCTTGATCGACACGATGATGGTCGGGTGCGCGGGATCGCGCTCCACCTTCTTGCGCAGCACGACCACCGCCATGTCGACGGCGCGGGTCTGGAGGTCGCCGCGCTGGCCGAAGACCTGCTCGAGGATCTCGCCGCGCGACACGGCGCGGCCGCGCTGGCGGTGCAGCCAGCGCAGCAAGCCGACCTCGCGCGGCGTCAAGGCGGTGGTCACGCCGTCGCGCTTGACGACCAGGCGCGCGAAGTCGAGCACCGCGCCATCGACATCGATGTGCTCGGTGACCTCGGCCGGCGCCCGCCGGCCGAGCGCGCGCACCCGGGCCAGGAGCTCGCGCGCCGAGAACGGCTTGGTGACGTAGTCGTCGGCGCCCTCGCCCAGACCGCGAACCTTGTCGTCCTCGCTGCCGCGCGCGGTCAGCATCAGGATCGGCATCCCCGGACGGGCACCGCGCAGGCGGCGACATACGTCCATGCCGTTGAGCCGGGGCAGCATGAGGTCGAGGACGACCAGATCCCAGGTCTCGGCGATGCCGGTGGCGGCGGCGGTCGCCCCGTCACCTACCGCGGTCACGTCGTGACCGTCACCGCGCAACAGATCGACGAGCCCCTCGCGGAGGCCAGCCTCGTCTTCGACGACCAGGATTCGCACCCGTCAAGTGTGCCACCTCACCGATGCCGGCGTGTAAGGCACTGGTAAGCGAAGACCGTACCGGTACCGGTGCCGGTATCGGTACCGGTACCGGTGCCGGATACGGATACGGATACCGATACCGAGTCCGACGCCGACGCCGACCCCGACGCCGACCCCGACGCCGACCCCGACCCCGACCCCGACCCCGACCCCGACCCCGACCCCGCCCCCGCCCCCGACCCCGACCCGACCCCGACCCCGACCCGACCCCGACCGTGACCCTGTGCCGCGATTGCTACATCTCGAGGAAAAGGCCGCACGCCCAAGCAGCGGTCTCGCGGCCGGACTCGGTATCGGTATCGGTATCGGTATCGGACTCGGTATCGGTAACGGACTCGGTATCGGTATCCGGCTCGGTGTCGGTATCGGTATCGGTATCGGACTCGGACTCGGTATCGGTATCGGCATCGGTATCGGTATCCGACTCCCGGTACCGGAACCGGTACCGGTACCGGTACCGGTACCCTCTCCGCGTCACCAGGGTGTCGGCGCGTAGTCCTTGAGGAACTGGCCCCAGACGTGGCGGCCGGTGAGGTGGCCGTCGAACACCGGATCGAGGACGCGGGCGGCGCCGTCGATGATGTCGAGCGGCGGGTGGAAGCCGTGGACCGCGACCTTGCGGGCGGCGATCGTCGCCGGGTCCTCGTCGGTGACCCAGCCGGTGTCGACCGCGTTCATGTGGATGCCGGACCGCACGTAGTCGATGGCCGCGGTGCGGGTCAGCATGTTGAGCGCGGCCTTGGCCATGTTGGTATGGGGATGCTTGTCGGTCTTGAAGCGGCGGTAGAACTGGCCCTCCATCGCCGACACGTTGACGACGTGGGCGTCGCGGGTCGGCACCGCGGCCAGCAGCGGCTTGAGGCGTGCGTTGAGCACGAACGGCGCCACGGCGTTGACCAGGTGCACCTCGAGCAGCTCGGCGGTGGGGACGTCGGCCAGGGTCATGCGCCACGAGTTGAAATCGCGCAGGTCGACCTGCTGCAGATCGGCGTCGAGACGCCCGGCCGGGTACAGGTGGCCGCCGCGCTCGAGATCCTCGGCCAGCAACGGCACCTGCGACAGCACGGCGGACTTCCACAGCCCGGGCGCGCCGGCGACCGGCACCACGGCGTGGGCGCCGTCGGCGAGCTGGCGCTGAGCCGCGTCGGCCGCGCTCCGCACGTCCCACCATCGGGCCAGCACCCGGCGCTCGCGCTCGCCGAGGCTCGCCCACGGCGCCGCCTCGGCCGTCATCAGATGATCGTAGAAACCGCTCGGCCGCCGGACGGTCTGGCACGCGTTGTTGACCAGCACGTCGAGCCGCGCCAGCGAGCCGCACAGCGCCGCGCACAACGCCTCGACCGACGGCGTGTGGCGCAGGTCGCAACCGAAGACGTGGGCGCGGGTGCACAGCTCGTCCGCGTCGGGCTCGGCGGCCAGCCGGCGAGCCGCGTCGACGGGGAAGCGGGTGAGGATGATGGTCTCGGCGCCGGCGCGCAGCAGCTTGAGCGCGATCTGGGCCCCGATCTTGACCCGGGCACCGGTGACCAGCGCGACCCGCCCGCGCAGGTCGGCGCTCTGGTTACGCTTGTCCCAGTTGAGCGCCGCGCAGGTCGCGCACATCGCGTCGTAGAACGGGTGCAGCTCGTGGAAGTCGGCCTTGCACACGTAGCAGTTGCGGGCTTCATGCAAGCGCGCGGCATCTGGCTCATCGCGCACCGGATCCGGCGTCTCGTCGCGGCGCGCCTCGGCCGCCGCCCACGCCTCGCCGTCGTCACCGCCGTCGCCAGCCGGCAGGGCGTCGATCTCCTCGGGCCCGGGGAGCTGCGGCACCGCCCCGAGGCTGGGGAACACCGGCAGGCGACGCAGGGTCCGGATGCCGGTGCCGTCGAGCAACGCGAGATCGGCGGCCTTGACCTCGAGCCGCTGGCGCCGCTCGAGGCCCTTGCGCATCGCCTTGCGGGTGTAGCGATCTGGCCGCGACAGCTGGCCGGCGGCGACCATCAGGCGGCGGCGGACCGCCTCGCTGAGCTCGGCCATGCGGCGCGGCTCGGCGAACAGCGCTTCGAGCAGCGCGGCGGCGGCGGCGGCGCGGGTCTCGTGGTCATCGTCAGCAGCGGACATCGACCGCGCTGTCTACCACGAACGCCGGCCGATCCTGGGCTCGCCGGGACGTGCGCCGGTCAGCCCGGTGGCGAGACGAGCTCCACGGTCTGGCCGGACAGCAGCGGGACCATGATCACCAGCCAGATGCCGGCGGTCCCGTCGGGCTGCAGCCGGTAGCGCTCGCCCTGGCTGGCGCGGACGCCGTCGATCAGCAGCACCGGATCGCGGTTGGCAGGCAGGTTGCCGATCCGGAACGTCGAGTAGGTCGGGAGCGCGGTGCCGCCGGGTTGCACGAACCCGAGCGTGATCCCGGCTGGCGTCAGCGCCCGCACCGCCCAGTACCCACCGGCCTCGATGAACCCGTCGTCGTTCTCGTCGTCGTCCTGGTCGTCGACCACGGTGACCAGCTGCCCGGTCGCGGGGGTTCCGAACACGACATCCACCGGCGTGGTGAACGCGTTGGACTTGGCCTCGGCCCGGCTGCACTCGACCGGGATGCTGCGCGCGCTCGGCGTGATGAGGAAATGACCGCGCTGCGAGGCCAGCACCAGCTCCACCGGGTTGCCCGTGCCTTGTTGCCAGTCGTACTGCAGCGCCACCTGGCGGAGGCTCGCACCGGGGCTCGAGTAGACCCGCATCGCGCGGATGGGCTGACCGTTGTCTGGAACCACCCGCGTGAACCCGACCTCGACGCTGTCTCCGTACGCACACGACCACCGCCACGTGCTCGGGTCTCCGCCGCCGAGCTGGGGGCCGCCGCCGCCGCTGATGGGCAGCAGCGCGCTGGTCAGGGTCAGGTTAGCCTCGCGGGCCACGACGTTGGTGAAGGTGGTCGCGCCCCCGATCGCCGCCGACGCCGCCAGCGCGACGAACGACGTGATGCCCGGATAGTCGGCGCCGCCGGCATACGGTGGCTGAGCAGCGAGCGTCAGGCGATCGGTGCGGTGGATGCGACCATCCATCGTGATCGTGTACAGCGACGTGCCGGCCAGCGCGGGCGCCGACATCGTGCCGCCATCGCGATACGTGACCAGGGCCTGGTAGATCGCCGGCCCCGACGCGACCTCGTCGAGCCGGCTGTCGTCGGGCAGCACGGCGAGGAAGTCGTCCCACACGTGGACGCCCGAGTTGCGTTCCATGATCGGGCCGTCGTAGAGCAGCTCCGCGCTCGAGCTCCCGGCGAGCTGGACCACCACGCTGGTCAGCTGGTGGCCGGCCCGAGGATCGAGGTCGTAGCGGCCGAACCCGGTCGCGATCCGGGCCCCGGCCTGGCCGGAACCGCCACCGCCGCCGAGCGGGCCGGCGGTCAGGTCGACGAGCCCGGTCCCGGGCAACAGGCCACTGCCGGTGCAGTCGCGATCTTCGATCGCGTCGGCGCTCGTCACCTCGCGAGCGCCGGGGTGGATCGCCGGGTTGCCGTCGTCGCAGTCCTGGTAGGTATCGCCCGGGCAGCTCGACCGCCAGCCGTCGTCGTCGGCGTCGACACACATCGCGGCGTCGGGGGACGCGTCCGGCTGATCGGCCGGCGGCGTCGACAGGCACGCCGCCGCACAGACCGCCGGCACCGCAGGGAGGAACCTCACCACGCGAGTATAGTCCAGGCCCATGCGGTGCATCATCTTCGCCAGCGCGCTCGCGGTGACGGCGTGCGGCGGCTCACCCTCGCCGGCTGCCACCATCACGCCGGGCGGAACCAGCGCCGATTCGCCGACCTACCGGGCCACGATCCGGTGGACGTCGCCCGGGGTGCCCCATGTGCGCGCCGACGACGTCGGTGGCCTCGGCTTCGGTCAGGGCTACGCGATGGCGAAGGCCCACCTGTGTGTGATGGCCGACCAGTTCGTGCGGGTTCGCGGCCAGCGCGCGCGCTGGTTCGGCGCCGGCACCGACGACGCCCACGTCGACAGCGACTTCGCCAACCTGCACCTGGGGTGGCGGGCGCGCGCCGAGGCCATGGTGCCGGAGCTGTCGGACGAGGCCCGCGCGATGCTCGACGGCTTTGCCGCCGGCTACGATCGCTACCTGGCGGTCACCCCGGCGGCAGCCCGGCCGGCCGCCTGCCGCGACGCCCCGTGGCTCACGCCGGTGGTGGCCGCCGACGTGCTCGCCGTGGTGCTGTCGACCTCGACGCTGGCATCGTCGCGGTTCCTCGAGAGCCAGCTCGCGAACGCCGGCCCCGGCGCCGCCACCGGCGCGCTGCCCGACCGGCGGACCGTGGCCGCGGCCTCCAACGCGTGGGCGATCGGCGCCGAGCGTAGCGCGTCGGGGGGTGGGATCCTGGTCGGCAATCCGCACTTTCCGTGGGACGGCGATCTGGTCTTCTTCGAGGTCCACCTGCAGGGACCGCGTGGCCTCGACGTCTACGGGGCGACCCTGGTCGGCATTCCCGGGGTGGCGATCGGCGTCACGCGCCACCACGCCTGGAGCCACACCTTCTCGTCATCGACGCACATGGCCTTCTACCGGCTGGCGCTCGATGCCGACAGCGCCCTGCGCTACCGCCACGGCGACGACATCGTCCCGATCGTGCCCACCACGTACACCATCGACGTCGCCGATGGCGGCGCGCTCGCGCAGCGCAGCCGCACCCTGTATCGCAGCAACCTCGGACCGATGGTGGTGACCGCGCTGACGCCGTGGGACGGCCCGGGCGGCCACGCGTTCACGGTCCGTGACGTCGCGCTGGCCACCGCGGCCCAGCTCGACCAGCCGTTCGCGATGGCCCGCGCCACCAGCCGCGACCAGTTCGAACGCGCGCTGGCGCTGTCGGGCACGCCGTTCGTCAACACGATCTACGCCGACGCCGCGGGTGATGCGCTCTACGTCGACGGCTCGCGGGTTCCCGCACTGTCGCAGCACGGCCTCGGCGCCTGGCAGCTGGCGCGCAAGCTGGTGCCCGCGATCGAGCTGGCCTGGCAACGCGGCCTGGTCGTGCTCGACGGCTCGAATCCGCTCTTCGATCTCGAAGCCTTCGACGGTCGGGCGCCGGGGGCCATCCCGATCGCGCAGGCGCCGCGGCTGCTGCGCCGCGACTTCGTGATGAACGCCAACGACAGCTATCGCTTCACGAACCTCGACGCCGCGGAGGTCGAGTACTCACCGCTGTACGGCGAGGACGGCGCGCGGCCGTCGCCGCGGACGCTGGCCAACCTGGCCCTGTTGCGGGCCGGCGATCCGGCGGCCGGCGCCGACGGCCGCTTCACGCTCGACGAGGCCGCCGCCGCCATGCTCTCCAATCGCTCGTTCACCGCCGAGCGGCTGCGCGATGACGTCGTGGTCGCGTGCGGCGGGACCGCGGCCGGCGCCGGTGCGGCGCGCCGCCCGCGCGGCAAGCCGACGCCGTGCGACGTGCTGGCGGCGTGGGACGGCCGCTTCGACGCCGCGAGTCGCGGCGCCGCGCTGTGGCGCGAGCTCATGGTCGGGCTGGCCCGGGATGGCGCCGTGCCATGGCAGCAGAGCTTCGATCGCCAGGCACCGGCCCGCACGCCCGATGGCCTGACCAGCGACCGCGCCGCGATCGTCGCCGAGCTCGACGCCGCCGCCCGCCGACTGCGCGCCGCCGGCGTCGACATCGGTGGCGAGCTGGGGGCCGCGCAACACGCGCCTCGCGCCGGGGTGCGACTCCCGGTCTCCGGTGGCGACGACCTCGACGGGGTTGCCAACGTGGTCGCCTACCGCGAGTTCGACGCCTCCCTCCTGCCGCGCACACCGCGCGGCCCGGCCTCGGCGTCGGGGCTCAGCGCTGGCGGCTATGTCGTCAACTACGGCTCGAGCTTCATCCTCGCCGCCGAGCTCGGACCCGACGGCCCGCACGCCAAGGCGCTGTTCACGTACGGCAACTCGAGTGACCCGGCCTCGCCGCACTACCGCGACCAGCTCGAGGCGTTCGCGCGCGGCGAGCTGCGCCCGGTGCGTTTCGATGACGCCGAGATCGCCGCCGATCCGACCCTGGTGACCGAGGAGATCGCGGGTCCCTGACCTGACCCCGCGGTGCTAAGGTCCGCGCGCTCATGACCTTCGTCTCCCGCCTCAAGGGCGCCGCGATCGGCGCCTTCCTCGGTACCGACGCCGTCCGACACACCGCCGCCGAGCTGCGCCGCAAGGTCACCGGCGGCAAGCGCAGCGTCGACTTCTGGTTCGATCTCGCCGACCCGTGGAGCTACCTGGCGGCGCAGGCCGCGCACCGCCTGGCCGCGGCGTATCCGATCGACCTCCGCTTCCACCTGGTGTCGCCGCCGGCGGCCGACGTCGACCCGGCGCCGCTGCTGCGCGGCAAGCACGCGGTGCGCGACGCCATCGAGCTGGCCCAGCACTGGAACCTCGACTTCCCGGGCAAGAAGGAGCTCGAGCCCGGGTCCCTGCGCAAGGCCGGTCAGGTGCTGATCCGGCCCCGACCCGACGGCGAGCAGCTCGCGATCGCCCTCGAGCTCGGCAACGCGCTGTGGACCCGCGACGACAAGGCCCTGGTCGCGCTGATGGGCAAGCACGGCACCGAATCGTCGGGTTCGCTGCCGCCGTACCTCGCCGGCGCGTACGCGACGCTGCGCAACGCTGGCCACTACCAGGGCGCGATGTTCGCCTACGGTGGCGACTGGTACTGGGGCATCGATCGCCTGAGCTACCTGGAGACCCGCCTGCGCGAGGACACCGGCACCACCGCGCCGCCGGTGCTGACCGCGCGCCCGGAGTCCGGACGCCCGCCCGAGAAGCTCACCGGCATCACCACCCCGGCCAGCCTCGAGTTCTGGTTCTCGTTCCGCTCGCCGTACTCGTACCTGGCGCTCGGCCGCACCGGCGAGCTGGCGGCGCAGCACGGTCTCGAGCTCCGCATCCGGCCGGTCCTGCCCATGGTGGCGCGCGGCCTCACCGTGCCGCGCGACAAGCGGCTCTACATCGTGCGTGACGCCCACCGCGAGGCCGAGCGGCTCGGCATCCCGTTCGGCAACGTCTGTGATCCGCTCGGCACCGGCGTCGACAATGCGCTGGCGATCAGCAAGCTGGCCATCGACCGCGGCCTCGGCCTGGCGTTCCTCGAATCAGCGGCGCGCGGCGCGTGGGCCGAGGCCAAGGATCTGGCCAGCTACGTCGATCTACGCCAGGTCGTCGAGCGCGCCGGCCTCGAATGGAACGACGCCCGCGCCGCGCTGGCGGACGACAGCTGGCGGGTGTGGGCCCAGGACAACGCCGCCGATCTCGACGGCGCCGGGCTGTGGGGCGTGCCGTGCTGGCGGATCGGCGACCACGTGACCTGGGGCCAGGATCGTCTGCCGATGCTCGCCGACCGCGTGCGCCGCCACTTCGCGGCTGCCTGACGCCACCGCCCCGCGGCGGCGGCGTGGCCGGGGTAAGCTACCGGCGTGGGAGCGCGCACCGAGCGGCCGCCGGCCGACCAGGGACTGTCATCGCTCGGGCTGGTGATGACGCTCACCGGCTCGGTGATGGCGCCGCTGGTCGGTGCCACGCTGCTGGCGCAGATCAAGATCTCGGCCGATCGTGCCGAGGCCATGTCGCGTTACGGCGGCGGCGACGATGGCCAGACCTTCTGGCTGTCCTTGATCCTCATCGCCAGCGTGGTGCGGTCGCTGGTGCACCGCATGGCGGGCATGCGGTTGTGGCGCGACGCCGCATCGGAGCCGCCGGCGCTGGCCGGGATCGACGCCTACGTTGCGGCGGCCGCCGCGCACAGCGCGCTGTGGATCGCGTTCCTCAAGGTCAAGAACCATGCCCCGGTCGGCGCGCTGCTCGGCACCGCGGTGCTCTTGATGGCATGGCCGCTGGCGGTGTTCGCGGTGACCCGGCTGCGCCGGTTCCGCGCCGTCGGCGCCCGGCCGCCCGCGCCCGAGGACAACGGCTTCGAAGGCCTGGCCGTGCTCATGACGATCTTCGGCTTCGTCGGGCTGCTGGCATCGCTGGTGCTGGTCGTGCTCGCCACCTCCGCACGTCAGGCGATCAGCACCGCGTCGTACGCCCTCTTGCTGGCATCCGGCGCCGCGCTGCTGGTGCGTTCGATCGTCCACGTCAGCGTCGGCGCCCGCGCGATCCGCGGCGCCGCCGTCAACTCGGGTTCCGACTTCTTGCGCTACGGCAACGTCGGCATCGCGATCGGCGCCGTGGTCGGCGTGGTCCTCACGGTGTGGCTGGGCGTCGATTCGAGCTTCGATCCGTTCGTGATGGCGATCGGCGTCGGGGTCACGATCGCGCTGGTGGCGTGGCCGGCGATCGTCCGCCGCTTCGTGACCTGGCGCCACCTCGCGGACGCCAGCGCCACCAGCCCGCGGCGGCGGAGCCCCGACGCCGGCATCACCGCGCTCGGCTGGTTGCTGCTCGCCGGCGCTGCGGCGACCCTGAGCACTTATGTCGCGAGCACGCTGTGGGAGGGCAGCCTGGCGCCGCGCACGTCGAGGATGGTGATGCAGCTGGCCGGCATGCCGTTCGACCACCAGCCGGCCTGGTGGGTGCTTCCGCTCGGGCTCGTCGAGCTGTGGGCGGCGCTCGAGCTGCTCGCGGTGTCGCCGCGGCGACGACTGGTGGCCAGCGCCTGGGCCGCGGCGACGACGATCGTGACGGCGGTGGCAACGGCGCCCGATCTGCGGCTGCTGCTCGATGCACCGGTCGAGGCCCGGGCCACCGGCTACGCCGCGTTCCTGATCGCCCTCAGCCCGGCGCTGGTGACGCTCTTGCTCGTCAACCGCCAGCCGGTCAGCCCGGACGGGCTGCCGGTCGGCAAGCCGCGCGTCTGAGCCGGGTCTCAGTCGGCTCGGTGCCGCCGTGACGCGCGCGGCGAGCCAGCCGTTGACCCACGCGGCCTGAGCGGCAGGGAGCATCTACCTTGCCACTTGCCCACGGGCGGCTGCTGTGGGACAGAGCCCCATGGCCACCGACACCAACCCCGTCTGGATCGCCCCGATCCGCGACCTCTTCCAGCGCGTGCTACCGGCGATCCGGATCCCGGATCGCGCCCGCGACTCGGAGGCCATCGTCCGCGAGCTGTTCGAGCTCGCTGACATCCAGATCGGCGGCTCGCGGCCCGGCGACATCATCGTCCGCGACACCCGCTTCTACGAGCGGCTGCTGCGCGACGCGTCGATCGGCCTCGGCGAGTCGTACATGGACGAGTGGTGGGAGACCGACGCGCTCGACGTGATGGTCGACAAGATCATGCGCGCCAACCTCAAGCAGAAGGTTACCGGGAGCTGGCGGCTGCGCGCGCTGACCGTCAAGGCCGTGCTGCTCAATCTGCAGAGCAAGTCGCGCTCCGGTGCGTCCGTCGAGGCCCACTACGACATCGGCAACGACCTCTACACCCGCATGCTCGACCCCCGCATGGTCTACACCTGCGGCTACTGGAAGCACGCCACCACCCTCGAGCAGTCCCAGGACGCCAAGCTCGACATGGTGTGCAAGAAGGCCGGTCTCAAGCCGGGGATGCGCGTCCTCGACCTCGGCTGCGGCTGGGGTGGCCTGGCCAGCTGGGCCGCCGAGAAGTACGGCTGCACCGTCACCGGCCTGACCCTGTCCAAGGATCAGGTCGCGCTCGGCAACGAGAAGTGGAAGCACCTGCCGGTCGAGCTGCGGCTGTGCGACTACCGTGACGCTCGCGGCACCTTCGATCGCGTGCTGTCGGTGGGCATGATGGAGCACGTCGGCCCCAAGAACCACCGCGACGTCATGGAGGTGATCGACCGCTGCCTGGTCGACGACGGCATCGCCGTCATCCACACCATCGCCAACAACCGCAGCCTGCGCCACGGCACGCCGTTCATCGAGAAGTACATCTTCCCCAACGCGGTCGCCCCGTCGCTGGCCCAGCTCGGTCGTGCGGTCGAGGGCCTGTTCGTGGTCGAGGATCTGCACAACATCGGACCCGACTACGATCCGACGCTGATGGCGTGGTGGGACAACTTCGATCGCACGTACTCGGAGATCGCCCATCGCTACGACCGCCGCTTCTACCAGATGTGGAAGTTCTACCTGCTGGCCGCCGCCGGCGCGTCGCGATCGCGCGACGGCCAGCTCTACCAGCTGGTGCTCACCAAGACCGGCCGCGTGCAGCCCGACTGCCGCGTGAGCTGACCCACTCTGGTACGCTCGGCGACGATGAGGTGCTTCGGTCTCGCCGCGCTCCTGGTGCTCGCGGGCTGCGGCGAGCCGACGCCGCGCCCGACGGCGCCGCCATCGCGGACCGGCGGCGCCGGAACGACGGCGGACACCCGGCCCCAGCCACCCGCGGTGGCGCCGGTGCCGGCCGTCGCGCCGACCCCGGCGCCAGTGCCGGCCCCGCCCGCGCTGGCGCCCGACCCGGACGGTCGCACGACGTGCGTGGGCGACACCGACTGCGTCGCCACCAACTGGGCCGGCTGCTGTTCCTGTCCCCAGTGCTCGGTCGGCGAGCCGCAGGCGTACAGCCGCGACGGCCTGCGCCGTGCCGAGGCGGCCTGTGCGGCGGCCTCGTGCGGCAACCAGCGCGACTGCGACCTGGGCGGGATGTGCCCACCCGGCGAGTCGGCGGCGAACTTCGACCCGCGCTGCCGCGCCGGCCGCTGCGTCCTCGTCCGCCGCTGACCCGCGGGCGCGCGGCTCGCACCGGGGTCAGCTACCGAACAGCTTGCTCGGCTGTTCGGTCTGCAGGAAGTCGAGCAGCAGGCGATTCACGACCTCGGGCTTCTCCATCGCGAGCGCGTGGGACGTGCCGGGGACCACGGCTAGCTGCGCGTGCGGCAAGGCCTCCTGCATGTCCACCGCGTGGGCCACGGTCTGCATGTCATCGTCGCCCACCAGCACGAGCGTCGGGGTTTGCACCGTGCGGAGCCGATCGAGGGTGAGGCCCGGATCCTGTCGCCACAACGCGACCATCTTGTCCGCGATCACAGCGTAGTGCGACGGACCATCGGGAGACACGGCGGCATAGGCCGGCTCGAACATCGGAGGAAGATGCTCGCGCGACAGGTGTGCTGACATCGCACGGAACTTCGGGCGAAGCCCGGCGAAGTTGATCGGCTGGCTGATGTAGCCAAGCTTCTTCACGAGATCCGGGCGCTGCATCGCGACCAGGAGGCCGACGAGCGCGCCGTCGCTCCAGCCGACGAGGTGCGCCGTCTCGATGCCGAGCGCCGTCATGAACGCGATCGTGTCGGCCGCCATGAGCTCGTAGGTGATCGGCCCGGAGACATCGGCCGTACGCCCATGACCGCGACGCTCCGGGATGATCAACCGATAGACCGCAGCGAGCGCAGGGATCTGGGGCGCCCACGTCTCGAGCGTGCACATCCCGCCATGCAGGAGGATGACCGGTTCGCCCTCGCCGACGATCTCGTAGTAGGTGCGGACACCACCGGCGTCCACGTACTCCCGGACGCGTTGATCTGTTTGCATCCAGCGATGCTAGGCAACCGTGCCGGTGAGTGCATCGGGTGTTCACCCGATAGAACTGGCTACGCCGTCATCAGCCCGTGCTTCATCGCGAACAGACTCGCGCGGGCGCGGTTGCTGGCGCCGATCTTGGCGTAGATGTGCTCGACGTGACTGCTCGCGGTCTTCGGCGTGATCGCGAGCTCGTCCGCGATCTCCTTGTTCGAAAGCCCGCACGCGAGCAGTCGCAGCACCTCGACCTCGCGAGCGGTCAACCCGGCGGGCCATTCACGCCGCCGCCGAACGCGATGGCCAGCGGCGCGCAGCACCGAGTCCACGGCGCGGCCGTCGAGGCTCCCGCTGGTGACCATCGCGCGCAGCTCGCGCGCGGCCTCATCCGCGCCGCGCGCTGGACGATGCGGTCGCTTGTGCGACAACGCGTGATAGACGTCGGCCGCGGCCAGCAGGCGCCCGGACGGGGTGATCGCGTCGCCCGAGAGCCGACCTGGATATCCCGAACCGTCGAGGCGCTCGTGGTGCTGCGCCGCGATCACGCCCAGCTCCGCCAGGATGGGAACGTGCGCGAGCATGCGCTCGCCGAGGTATGGATGCAGTCGGACGCGCTCGTGCTCGATCTGGGTGAGCGCACCGCGCTTGTCCCAGATCGAGTTCGGCACGCCGAGGTGACCGATATCGTGGATCAGCGCGGCACGGCGCACCCGCGCGACCTCGGGCTCGGGAAATCCGTGGTCGATCGCCGCATCGTGAACCAGCTCGGCGACCCCACGCGAGTGTCCGATCGTCCACGGCGACTTCAGGTCCGCGAAGTCCGCGATCGCTTCCAGTGCGCGCTCGAACTCGTCGCCAGCGACGCGCGCGCCGAGCGCCGGCTCGGCGGAAATGATCGCGTCCCAGGTACTCGCGGGCTCGAGGTCGCGCAGCAGCTCGTGGGCATCGCTGCAGAACAACGCCACCAGGGCGGGATCCAGCTGGGCGCCACTGCGCTTCTTCGCGACGCCGACCGCCGCCTCGATCCCGCCCTGGCGGTGAAACACGGCGATCACGTCGGCGAAGCTCACGAGTCGCGACGTCATGAGGATCTGATCGCGGCGCAGCTCGAGCGGTCCTTTGCCGTCCCAGCGCTCGAACGACTGCCCCAGACAGTCGCGAACGTCCTGCCCGAGACCGAGCCGGGCGGCGAGCTCGTCGGTCGCGAGGTAGTGGTTGGTGAGCATGTCGCCGAGGTCGCGCACGCCGGCACGCAAGAACTCGACCGCGATCCGGAGGCGCTCGAGGAGCGGGCGGCCGGCACCGAGTCGTCGGAGCATCGCAGTCGGGCCGCTGGTCTTGCCCTCGAACTTCATCGCGATCTCGTCCCCGAACCACTTCGCCTGTTCGTACGCGTCGGTGTGACATCCGACCCATGCGAGCAACCCGGAGTAATAAAGGACGGGGCGCTCGCTGACGTCGAGCCCGAGCCGATCGGCAAGCCGCATCGCGATGGTGCACTGGCGCATCGCGTGTTCCATCGGCTGACCAAGCCCGAGGTCGGTGCCGAGCGAGAGCAACGCCACGAGCTCGGCGAGCCGAATCTCTGCGTGCTTGGCCGTCATGTCACGGCCCAGCGCCGACGCTGCCGGGACCGACCCCACATCAGGACGTAGTCTCCGTTGTCTGGTAGTAAGGCAGCGTGCGAAGCACGATACGCGAGGTCAGCACCGCCCAGACTGGTCATGGCGCCCCGCTGGCGTCAAGGATCGGGGGTGCGTGCCGGGTTCGCCGAAACCGCCAGCGCAGGAGCGCCATGCTGGTGGTGTTCGCGATCGCCGCCAGTGCATGTGTCGGCCAGCGCGCCGAGTCGCCCTCCCCGGTCGTCCGCCTCGACGCACTCGACAGCTTCGTCGCCGACGAGATGGCGCGCCAGCGTATCCCAGGCTGCGGCATCGCGCTGCTCCATCGCGGCGAGCCAGTCAAGGTCCGCGGCTACGGATTGGCCAACCTCGAGCACGACGTCGCTGCGACCTCGGCCACCATCTTTCAGTCGGGTTCGATGGGCAAGCAGTTCACCGCCGCGCTGGTGATGCTGCTGGTCGAGGACGGACGGCTCCGCCTCGACGAGTCGATCGCGACCTACCTGCCGACGACGCCAGCGGCGCTGCGCGCGATCACCATCCGCCATCTGCTCAATCACACGTCGGGGCTCGCCGACTACACCACCGAGTCGTTCGACTACCGGCGCGATCGGACCGAGGACGAGCTGCTCGGCCTCGCCTTCGCACAGCCTCTCGAGTTCGCGGCCGGGGCGCGGTGGAGCTACAGCAACACCGGCTACGTCATCCTCGGGATCCTGGCCGGCAAGGTCGGTGGCCGCTTCTACGGCGATCAACTCCGCGACCGGATCTTCGCACCCGCCGGCATGAAGACGGCGCAGATCATCGATGAAGCCGGCATCGTTCCGCACCGCGCCGATGGCTACCAGCTCGACGGCGAGGTCATGAAGCATCATGACTGGGTGGCGCCGACGATCAACACGACCGCCGACGGCGCGCTCTACTATTCGATCGACGATCTCGTGGCCTGGAACCAGGTGCTGCGATCCGGCGCGATCCTGCGCCCCGAGAGCTGGGACCAGGTCTACGCGCCGGCCCGGCTGAACAGCGGCAAGACCTTCCCGTACGCCGCCGGCTGGTTCGTGGCCCCGATCAACGGCCACCGCGTGTTTCGCCACGGCGGCGCGTGGCAGGGGTTCCGGACCGATCTGCTCCGCTACCCCGATGACGATGTCACCGTGATCGCCCTCTGCAACCTGGCGACGGCGGAGCCCGAGCGGCTGACCGACGGGCTCGCGGCGCTGCTCGACCCTTCGCTCGCGGCCCCGGCGCTGGCGCCGATCCCCGACCGCGATCCAGCCATCACCGCGAGGCTGCATGGGCTGCTCGCCGCAGCGGCCGCTGGCACGCTGGCCGCGACCGACTTCGCCGGCTTGCGAGCCGGCATGTTCGCGCACGTCCAGCAGCTGTATCCGACGCTCCTGGGACGGCTGGGGGCGCCGACGCGGGTGACCCTGGTGAGTCGCGAGGAGCTCGGCGACGACGTCGTCTTCGGCTATCAGGTCACGTACACGACGGCGACCTTCGACGTCGCGCTGGCGCTCGGCCCCGACGACAAGATCGCCAGCTTCCGCGTCCGCCCGCGGCGGTGACCACAGCCCTGCGCCGGCGCGCGTGCCTGATCGGTGCGAGGCGAACGGGTTGGCCAAGAACGAAATTGATAATGCTTTTCAAAGTCGGGGTTGTCGTGTTATGAGGTCGGGATGTCACGCCGCGTGTCCTGGTTTGCCGCCGCTGCGCTGGCCGCGTGCTCGGGCGACGGGTCGGGGCCGGATCGGGACGCCGCGGTGCCGTTCGACCGCCGCGCGATGCTCGCCCACGTCGCTGACCACCTCCTGATCCCGACCTACGACCGGTTCGCGATCGACGCGGCGGCGCTGCGCGATGCGGTCGAGGCCCACTGCACCGCGCTCGCCGCCGGCGGCGACGGCCTGGCCGCGGCCGCCTCCGCATGGTCGGTGGCGATCGACACCTGGGAGACCGCCGATGCCGTGCTGGTCGGGCCGGCAGCGCAGGACGACGCCGTGATCCGCAACCGGATCTACGCCTGGCCGCTGGTCGCCCCGTGCACGATCGATCAGGACGTGATCGTCCGCTGGACCACGCCGACGGCATACGACGTGACCACCCGTCTCGACAACGCGCGCTCGCTGTCGGCGGTCGAGTACCTGCTGTTCTACACCGACCCGGCGTCGAGCTGCCCGCTGACGCCGAACGGCTGGGACGCGCTGGCCGCCGATCGGCCTCGCGCCCGCTGTGCGCTGGCCGCCTCCGTCGCCGCCGACATCGCGACCCAGGCCGCGACGCTGGCGGCGGCGTGGCGCCCCGAGGGCGGCAACTACCGCGACCAACTCGTCCTCGCCGGCTCGTCGGCGTCGTCGATCGCCAGCGAGCGCGAGGCGGTGAACATGGTCTCCGACGGCCTGTTCTACGTCGACGAGATGGTCAAGGACATGAAGCTCGCCGAGGCGGCCGGGATCACGATCAACGCCTGCGGCACGATCGAGCTGCCATGCGTGCGCGAGGTCGAGCACCGCTTCGCCGATCGCTCGTCGCCGGCGCTGCGGATCAACCTGCGCGCGCTGCGGGCCGCGTTCACCGGCACCACCGCGGCCGCCGACGGCCCGGGCTTCGACGACTACCTGACCGCGGTCGGCGCTGCCGACGTCGCGACCCGCATGACCGCCGAGATCGACGCCGCGATCGCCGCCGCCGACGCCCTGCCCGACGGCTTCATCGCCGCGCTTACCAACGATCGCCCGGCCGTGGTCGGGCTCCACACCGCGACCAAGGCCTTCACCGACGATCTCAAGAGCCAGTTCCTCACCGTACTCGGCCTCGACATTCCCGACGACGTCGCCGGAGACAACGACTGATGGCGTCAGCGGTCGCCAGCGACCCACCGGTCGCGCCGTCGCTGACGCGGCGGCTGGCGGCGCGTGCGACCCGGCCGGTCGACGTCGCATCGCTGGCGGCGTTCCGCATCGTCTTCGGCCTGGTCATGTTCTTCGGCATCGTGCGCTTCCTGCTCTCGGGGTGGATCGCGCCCATGTACGGCGAACCCAGGTTCTTCTTCCACTACCCCGGCTTCGACTGGGTCGAGCCGTGGTCGCTCACCGGCATGTACGTGCACTACGTCGTGCTGGCCGCGCTGGCGCTGGCGATCGCCGCCGGCGCCTGGCACCGCGTGGTCACGCCGCTGTTCGTGCTCGGCTTCGCGTACACGCAGCTGGTCGACGTCACCAGCTACCTCAACCACCACTATCTGGTGGTGCTGCTCGGCGGGCTGCTCGCGGTCCTGCCCGCGCACCGCGCCTGGTCGGTCGACGCCTGGCGCCGGCCGGCGCTGCGCACCGAGGTGGTGCCGGCGTGGACCGTGTGGCTGCTCCGCTTCCAGGTCGGCGTGGTCTACGTCTTCGCCGGGCTGGCCAAGGCGCAGCCTGACTGGCTGCTGCACGCGCAGCCGCTCAACGTGTGGCTGTCGGCGCGCACCGACACGCCGCTGGTGGGACCGTGGCTCGACGAGCGCTGGGTGGCCTACGCGGCGAGCTGGGCCGGCTTCCTGTTCGACACCACGATCGTCCTGTGGCTGTCGTGGCGGCGCACGCGCCGGCCGGCGTTCGTGGTCCTGATCGGGTTCCACGCCGCCACCGGCTACTTCTTCAACATCGGGATGTTCCCGTTCATCATGACCGCGTCGGCGCTGATCTTCTTCGCACCGAGCTGGCCGCGTCGGGTCCTGACCGTGGTCGGCGCCCGCCGCGCCGCCGCCACGGTCGCGACCGTGGGTCCGGCGCCGCGCGTCGCCGGGCCGGTGCTCGGCGCCGTGCTCGCCCTCCACGTCGTCGTCCAGCTCGCCTTGCCGCTGCGCCACCACGTCTATCCCGGCGCGCTGGCGTGGAACGAGGACGGCATGCGCTTCGCGTGGCAGGTGATGGTGCGCGAGAAGCACGGCAGCATCACGTTCATCGTCCACGTCGCGGACGGCCGGCGTCTCGAGGTGTCACCGCGCCGCTACCTCACCGCGCGCCAGGAACGCGAGATGGCGGGCCAACCCGATCTGATCCTGCAGCTCGCCCGCCACGTCGAGGCCGAGCTGCGCGCCGCCGGCCACGGCGACGTCGCGGTCCACGCCGAGACCCGGGTCTCGCTCAACGGCCGGGCACCGGCGGCCCTCATCGATCCGGCGGTCGATCTCACGCGGGTCTGCGACCTCGGTCCACGTGGGTGGGTCACGGCCGCGCCCGCGACGCCGCCCATCCACCTGCGGGCCCGGCCATGAGGATCTCGCCGCCGGTTGCGGCCGCGCTCGCCGCCGCTGCCGTCGCCGCCGTGGCCGCCGTCGCGGCCGCCGATCCGGTGGCTTCGATCACGCCGACGCGCACGCTGACCGATGACGAGCTCGCCGCGCTGTTCGACGACCCCGACGGCGCCGAGATCATCGAGGTCGTGGACCGGGCGCCGCCCGGCTCGCAGGCCACCCTCGACGAGGACGCCCTGGAGCGCGGCGAGCACGACGACATCCACAAGGTCCTCGCCCACATCGCCGGCGTCTACCTGCGCGACGAGGACGGCTACGGTCTGCGCCCCAACATCGGCATGCGCGGCGCCGCCGCCGAGCGCAGCGCCAAGGTCGCGCTGATGGAGGACGGCGTGCTGATCGCGCCGGCGCCCTATTCGGCACCGGCCGCGTACTACTTCCCGCTGATCACGCGCATGTCGCGGGTCGAGGTGATCAAGGGCCCGGCCGCGATCCTCCACGGCCCCAACACGGTCGGCGGCGCGGTCAACCTGATCGGCGCGCCGATGCCCGGCGAGCGCGAGGCCTACGTCGACGCCGCGCTCGGCAGCGATCTCTACGGCAAGCTGCACGGACGCGCCGCCGAGCGCGGCGCGCGCTGGGGCCTGCTCGGCGAGTACGTCAAGCTGCGCACCGACGGCTTCAAGGACCTCGACGGCGGCGGCGACACCGGCTTCGACAAGGACGACGCCTCGCTGTGGTTCCGGCTCCACGGCGCGCCGGCGGCGACCAGCTTCCACCAGCTCGATCTGCGGGTTGGCTACGCCCGCGAGGGCTCGAACGAGACCTACACCGGGCTCACCGATGCCGACTTCGCGGACGCACCGCAGCGCCGGTACCGCGGCACCGCGCTCGATCGCATGGACTGGGATCACGTGCGCGTGCGCGCCGATCACCGGGTCGAACTCGGCCCCCACCGCCGCGTCACCACCACCGCGTACCGCCACGGGTTCCAGCGCGCCTGGGGCAAGGTCGACGGGTTCGTCGGCGAGCGCGACCTCGCCGGCGTGCTCGCTGCGCCCGCGGCCGGTGCCAACCGCATCTACTACGCCATCCTCACCGGCGCCGCCGACTCGCAGAGCCCCGAGGAAGAGCTGGTGCGCGGCATCAACGATCGCCGCTTCGTGTCGCAGGGCGTGCAGTCGAGCTTCCAGGCCGAGGAACACTGGGGCTCGACCGCGCACCAGCTCGACGCCGGCGCCCGGATCCACTTCGACCGCGCCGACCGCGTGCGCCACGAGGACGCCTACCGCATGACCGGCGGTGAGCTGACCCGCTCCGACCGGCCGCGCGCGACCGTGCTCGACTCGCGCGCCGAGACCGTGGCGCTGGCGCTCCACGCCCAGGACCGGCTGCGCTGGCGCCGGCTCGAGGCGGTGGCCGGTCTGCGCCTCGAGCTGCTCGACGTCCGCTTTGCCGACTTCCTCGGCGACACCACCGACGGGGCAAGGGCGGTGGTCGCGATTCCGGGCGGCGGCGTGCTCTATCACCTCACCGACGAGCTGGCCGCGCTGGCCGGCGTGCACCGCGGCTTCGTGCCGGCGGCACCGTCGATGAGCGCGGTCGGAGCCCCAGCTGGAACCAGTGGTCCGCGCCCCGAGCTGTCGGTCAACTACGAGGCCGGCGCGCGCTGGCGCTCGGATCACGTCGCCGCCGATCTGATCGGCTTCTTCAGCGACTACACGAACCTCAAGGGCACCTGCACGTTCTCGACCGGTTGCAGCGCCGCGCAGGACGGCGATCAGTTCGACGGCGGGCGCGTCCACGTCTGGGGCCTCGAGGTCCAGAGCGGCGCCGAGATCCCGCTCGGCGGCGAATGGCGCGCACCGGTGTCGGCCGCGTACACGTGGACCGCGTCGCGCTTCCAGTCCGGATTCTCGTCGGACTTCGCGGCCTGGGGCGACGTGATGGCCGGCGACCAGCTGCCGTACCTGCCCGCGCATCAGGTCGCGCTTGGCGCCGCCATCGCCGCGCCGCGCTGGGAGCTCGGCACCGCCGTGCGCTGGCATGGTGCGGTCCGCGACGTCGCCGGCCAGGGCGCGATCCCGGTCGCCGATCGCGCCGCGGCGCTGGTCACGATCGACCTCACGGCCCACGTGATCCTGGCCCGCTGGGCCGAGCTGTACGCCACCTGCGACAACCTGCTCGACGAGCAGGTCATCGTCGCGCGTCGTCCGTACGGCGCGCGGCCCAATCCGCCCCGCCTCGTCACGGTTGGATACAAGGCGCGGTTCTGAACGGTCACGGCCCGCCGCGCTGCCGCGGCGCGGGCTTTCGATGATAATGACTTTCAATTGCAGGAGCTGCCGATGAAGACCCTGTCGAACCCCCTGTTCCGCGCCGCCCTGGCGGCGTTCACGCTCACCGCCTGCGGCGACGACGACGAGCACCTCGACGACGCCGACGCCGCCGGTACCGACGCCGCGCCCGCCGTCGACGCGCCGCCGGCCGTCGACGCCGGCCTCGACGCGCCGCCGTTCGTCGCGCCGACGCCGTTCGCCGTCGCGCTGGCCGCCGCCGGTCCGGATCAGCTTCAGTCCGCGATCGCCGGCCCGAGTAACACCTTCTACGCCGCCGGCTATGCGGCGCAGACCCTGACCGGGCCGCGGCTGGTCACCGTGGTCAAGCTGACCGCCGCCGGCGCGCTCGACACCACGTTCGGCGGCGGCGACGGCATCGCCACCACCGCGATCGACTTCCGCGGCGGCGCCGGCGAGGTCGGCATCGGCGTCCAGCCCGGCGGCAAGCTGATCGTGTCGGCGACGATCGCCAACGCCGCCAACGCCGCCGATCGCGACGTGGTGGTCACCCGCCTGAACCCCGACGGCACGCTCGACGCGAGCTTCGGCGTCGCCGGCCTGCGCGTGCTCGATCTCAACACCGCGCACGACAACGCGGGCACCCTGGTCGGGCTCGACGCGGCGCGCGGGGTCGCGATCGGCGCCGGCGGCATCATCTACGTGTACGCGCTCCAGCGCGGCGAGGGCAACGCCGTCGCCGGCGGCCCGCGCACCGACACCGACTACACGGTCGTGAAGCTGACCGTCGACGGTACCGTCGACTCCTCGTTCGGAGGCGGCGACGGCAAGTACCTGCAGGACATCCAGGAGTCGAACGCCACCGCGCGCGGCATCAACGTGCTCGCCGATGGCTCGGTGCTCGCCAGCGGATACGCCAACTCGCCCGGCCTGGGCTCGGTCCAGCCGGTGCTGTTCAAGCTGACCGCGGCCGGCGTGCTCGATACCACCTTCGCCACCGGCGGCGTCTTCCACGACACCGTGCTCGCCCTCCAGACCGAGGTCTACAGCGTCGCCGTCCACGGCACCAACCTGGTCACCGCCGGCTACGGCCGCGCCACCGGCACGCAGAACGACTGGGTGTCACTCCGGTTCAACGCCACCGGCGCGCGCGATACCACCTGGGGCGGCGCCGCCAACGGCGCCGTGTTGATCGATCCGTCGGCCACGATGGTCGGCGACAACTGCCGCAACGCCATCGCCCTGCCCGGCGGCAAGACGCTGCTCCTCGGCTCGACCGGCCCCGGCAACCTGCCGGCTCAGGACGCCGTCTTCGCCGTCCTCACCGCCACCGGCACGCTCGACACCAGCTTCGGGACCGGGATCCACATCTATCCGCTGGGCGCCAACGGCAACGATCAGTTCTGGGGCGGCGCGGTGTCCGGTGGTCTCGCCCTCGCGGTCGGATACAAGGGCGGCGGCGCCACCCAGACCGACGCCGTCAACGACGACGCCTTCGGATTGATCCTGCCGCTGCCGTAGGACCACCAGCGACTCACATGGTGTAGCTCACCCAGGCCTGCGCGCCGCGGTAGTCGACGCCGGTGGCGTCGGCGCCACCGACGATCTGGCCAAAGGTGAACGAGGCCCCGACGGCGAGCGCCGAATCGATCGCGTACAGCCCCATGAACCCGAGCGGCACCTGCCAGGCGTCGCCGAAGCCCGACAGCGGCCCCTTGATGCCACTGCCGACGCCAACCGTCACGGCGTCGACCGCGCGGTAGGTCAACTGCACCGGCACCCACAGCGTGTCCTGGTTCAGGCGCGCACCGGTCGCGTCCTCGCGCTCGGTCATCGCGACCAGCACGCTGGGCAGCGCGTTCACCGCCAGCAGGCCGGAGGTGTACCTGGCCTTGAGGCCGAGCTTGGCGGCGTAGAAGCCGGCGTCGAGGTTGGTGGCGTGCAAACCACCACCGGCGGCGACCGCCAGCGTGCCGCTGGGCACGCGGTGCCAGCCTTCGACGCCGACGTTGTTGTAGGCGGCGACGCAACCGCCGTCGGTGCCGGTGAGGCACAGGCCGCCGCCGGCTGCGGCGCGAAACCCGGTGGTCGCGTACCGCGAGTGCACCAGCGCCACCGTGAGGGCGTCGGTGATGCCGTACGACACGTCGGGCGACAGCGACAGCGGCTTGGCGACCTTGTCGACGGACAGCTCGAGCTCGGCGTTGACCGCGACGTTGATCTTGCCCTTCGGCAAGGTCAACCCAGGCCCGGCGAGCGCAGACGCCACCGGGGTGAACACGACCGCAGCGATGACCAGGGAACGCAACATCGGAGACTCCTTCTTCTTGCTAGGGGATCAACCGCCGCTCGCCGCAGCGAGCGCGCGGGTGTGGCTGATGCGGATCAGACGGACGCCGGTGGAAGTTCGCACCAGCGTGTCCCACCACTCCTCGTCGCCGAAGCGATAGCGAAGCTGGACGGCGCCAACCGCACCGGTCGCGAACGCGCGGTGCGCGTCGTCGAGCGACGGCGCGGCGGCGGCCACCGGATCGGCGCGGCGAGCCCCGGCCGCCTTCAGCGTGATGCCGATCAGGTCGGCGGCGTGACCGATGTCGAAGAACAACTGGGCGACGGTGGCGTCGTCGAGCAGCGCTTCGTGAACCGGAGCTGCGGCGGCGGCGGTCATGGCGGTCCCGCCGGCAGCGGCTCGGCGCGCGCGACCAGCGCCAGGGCGAGCACCGGCGCCGGGCACGCCGCGACGCAGCGGCCGCAGCCGTCGCAGGCCTCCGGCACGATCCGTGGCCGGCCACCCGACACCACGATCGCGCCTGGCAACGGGCAGCGCTCGACGCACACCGAACAGAACGAGCGGGTGGCGAGGCACGCCTCGACGAGCACCGACGGCACCATGGCGGTCGGGATCGCCACCGCTGCCGACGCTGCCGACGCTGGCGACGCTGCCGACGCTGCCGACGCTGCCGACGCTGCCGACGCTGCCGTGGTCGGCGCCGCGGAAGCGGCGGCCCGTGGCCCGACCCCGATCTGCGTCGTCGCGGTGGTCTCGGAGGACGTCGGCGCACGCACCGCGAACACCGGCAGCACGGGCGCCGTCGCGCGCTGGCGGTAGAAGCCGTCGAGTGAGAAGGCGGGCGGCGCCGCGGTCGGGGCGGTCGCCGGCGGCCTCGCCGGCACAGGCACGCGCTCGGGAGCCACGTCCGCATCGGCGCCGGGGGCGGTCTGCTTCCGGCGCCAGATCCCGAACAGCTCACGACGGGTCACGTTCATGGCGCCGTCCCCAGCGCCACCGGCGCGCGCTGATCGAGCGCCGCCGACGGGGCGTGGCACTGGGTGCAGGACTGCCGCCACGGGTGCGTCGACCGCACGCCATGCAGGCCACCGGTGCCGTGGCAACTGTCGCAGCGCTCGCGCATCCACGTGGTGTGCGGGATCGTGGGCGGGGCGCCGTTCCAGGCCCGCGCGCCATCCTGGGGCGCGCTCAGGCCGACGAACGTGCTGTCGGGCAGCGGCGGCGTCACGACGCCGCGACGCGGATCGTTCATCACCACGTGGCACTGCAGGCAGCTGGTCTGCGGCGGGTGACTCATCACCGGCGCGCCGATCCCGGCCACCCTGACGCCATCGAGGTGGCACGCCAGGCACGCCGGCACCGCGAGTTGATCGACCGCGTGCGGCACCATCGGTGGCGCGCCGTCGTAGGCGCGCCGAGCGGCCCGCCGCGTCAACGCCGCCGACCGATCGACCGGGGTCTGCGGCGCCACCGCCGCGAACAGGTCCGGATCGCCGCCGCGCAGGGTCTTCCACCACTCGCTCGGCAGGCCCGCGTTGGGACCGTACGCCCGCCCTCGCATGTCGCGATAGGAGCGGGCCTCGACCGCGCGTGGCGGCGCGACCGGCGCTCGGCCATCGACCTCCGAGATCACCTCGCGACTGGAGCTCTCGACACCCGACACCAAGCCGACGGCGGCCACCGCCACCGCCACCACGACGCCGATCTCGAGGCCGCGCCGATCGCTCACGCGGCCCCTTTGCGGCGCACGCGCACCGCGCACTTCTTGTAGTCCGGCTGCTTGGAGAGCGGGTCGTGGTCCTCGAGCGTCGCCACGTTGATCGCGATCGACTCGTCGAAGAACGGCACGAACACCGTCCCCGCGGGCGGCTCACCGCGACCGCCAAGCCACACCGGCAACTCGAGCTTGCCGCGCCGGCTCTCGAGCACCACCACCTCGCCGTCGGCGACGCCGAGCGCGCGCGCGTCGTCGCGGTTCATCTCGCAGTACGCCTGCGGCATCGCCCGCTGCAGCTGCGGGATGCGCATCGTCATCGTGCCGGTGTGCCAGTGCTCGAGCACGCGGCCGGTGCACAGCCACAGCGGGTAGTCGCGATCCGGAACTTCCGGCGGCGCTTCCCAGGGATGGAACCAGATCAGCGCGCGATCGTCCTTGGTGACCGAGTGATAGAACTGGAGCTCGGCCTTGGTCGCATAGGGGTCATCGAACTTCGCGAACCGGAACCTGGTCTCGCGCCAGCTCCCGTCGGGTTGCTCGACCACCGGCCAGCGCAGACCACGCGCCTTGACGTACTCGCCGTACGGCGCCAGGTCCTTGTGCTTGAAGCGCGAGAACCTGCGGTACTCCTCGAACAGCTGCTCGTCGACGTTGACGTCGTAGTAGCGGCGCCAGTCCCACACCGGCACCACCGCGCCCGCCTGGTCGACGACCTGGAACAGGAAGCGGCCGTCCTTGTCCTTCATGCCGGCGTGGCCGCGATCGTGGAGTCGGCGCGCCACGGCGATCGTCTGCCAGCAGTCGTCACGGGCCTCGCCCGGCGGCGGCACCATGCGAAACCACTGCTGGGTGCGGCGCTCCGAGTTGCCGACCATGCCGTTCTTCTCGACCCACATCGCGCTCGGCAGCACCAGGTCGGCCGCCATCGCGGTCGCGGTCGGGTAGACGTCGGAGACGATCAGGAACTTGCCGGGGATCTTCCGACTGGGCTCGAACAGCTTGTTGATGTTGGGCAGGCTGCGGGCCGGGTTGGTGACCTGGACCCAGATCGTGTCGATGTCGCCGCCCTGGTCCTTGGCCGTCGAGAACCGCCGCCACATCTCGACCGTGTGGTAGCCGGGCTTGGCGTTGATGCGGCCCGGCGGCAGGTTCCAGATCGCCTCGGCCTCCTTGCGATGGTCGTCCTTGGCCACCACCAGGCCGCCGGGCAGCGCATGGGCGAGGGTGCCGACCTCGCGCACGGTACCGCACGCCGACGGTTGACCGGTGAGGCTGGTCGGCGCGTCACCGGGCTTGCCGAAGTGGCCCGACAGCAGGTGGACGCCATGGACGAGGTCGTTGATGGCGGTGCCGCGGGTGTGCTGGTTCATGCCCATGCACCACAGGCTGGTGATGCGCAGCTTGCGATCGCCGAACAGGTCGGCGAGGTACGACAGATCGGCGGGCGAGACGCCGGACAGCTCCTCGACCCGGGCCGGCGTGTAGGCCGCCAGCTCGCGTCGATACTCGTCCGCGGTCATGGCCTGACCGTCGAGCGTCGGGGGCGCGGTGCGCTTGCGGAAGTTGCAGTACTTGTCGACGAACGCCTGATCCCAGGTGCCGCGCTCGAGCAGGAGGTGGGCGATGCCGTTGGCGATCGCCAGGTCACCGTGCGGCTTGAACAGCATCGTCCGATCGCAGAAGCCGCTGGTCCGCGTCCGCCGCGTCGTCAGATCGATCAGGGTCACCTGCTCGCCGCGGCTGCGGCGGTCGATCACCCGCGAGAACAGCACCGGGTGCATCTCGGCCGGGTTGTTGCCCCACATCAGCAGCACGTCGCAGCGATCGAGGTCGTCGTAGCAACCCGCCGGCTCGTCGACGCCGTAGGTCGACAGGTAGCCGGTCACCGCCGAGGCCATGCACAGCCGCGCGTTGGGGTCGATCTGGTTGTTGCCGATGCCGGCCTTGATCAACTTCTGTGCCGCGTAGCCCTCGGGGATCGTCCACTGGCCGCTGCCATAGACCGCGAAGCCGGCCGGATTGGCCATCACGCGGTCGGCGATCACGTCGAGCGCCTGGTCCCACGTGATCGGCTCGAGCTTGCCGTTCTTGCGCAGCAACGGCCGCGTGAGACGGTCCTTGCCGTAGAGCGCGAGGCCGACGTGGTAGCCCTTCACGCACAGCAGGCCCTTGTTGACCTCGGCCTTCTGATCGCCGGCGATCGCGACCACGCGCCCGCCCTTGACGCCGACCTGGACGTGACAGCCGGTGCCGCAGAAGCGGCACGGCGCCTTGTCCCAGGTCACGCCACCGTCGACCCGTGGCTGTGCCACCGCATCGTCCTGCAACGCGAGCCGCGCCGCCGCCGCTACCGCGGTCGCCATCGCGGTGGCCTTGAGGAACTCGCGGCGGTCCATCACGCCTCCTCCCCGAAGTCGATCGCCACCACATCGACGCGCACCACGCCTTCGTGCTCGGCCAGGGCGTCGCACAGCGCCGCACCCTCGCCCGCTGACGCCGCCTCGGCGACCACCGGCAGACGATCGCGGATCGCCTCGCCGACCACCAGGCGCGGATCGGCAACCAGGACCGCCAGGGCTCGCGCGCGGAGCGCGGGGACCGAGGTGAGGGTGAGGACGAGCGCGCTGACGACCATCGCGCTTTCGATGAGCAAGGTGCGGGCCAACCGCGCCCTCCCGGGCTGGCGCGGGAGGTGCAAAACCAGCCGCGTGCTCATGTCCCGTCTCGCCGCGATGTCGATCGCGCTGCTCGCCTCCTGTGGCGGCGATTCACCACGCCCGTTGCGCCCGCCACCCGGGCCACCGGTCGGCCGGGTCGAGATCCACCAGCCCGAGCGCCTGACCAGCGTCGCGACTGGAGACACCGACCCGCTTGGACGCCCGGTCCGCGTCGCCTGCGTCACGTGCCATACGCTGCGAACCCCGACCCAGCTGCCGTCGACGACCGCGGAGCTCGACGAGTTCCATCAGGGGCTCGAGTTCGATCACTGCGCGCTGAGCTGCGGCTCTTGCCACGTCGTTGGTGACCAGCGCTCGCTGCGGCGAGCGGACGGCACCACCGTCGACATGCGTGACGCCATCGTGCTCTGTCGCCAGTGCCACGGTCCGCAGACCCGCGATTACGACCACGGTTCACATGGCGGCATGACCGGGCACTGGGATCTCTCCGTTGGTGGCCGAGTCCGCAACCATTGCGTCGACTGCCACGACCCGCACTCGCCTGCGTTCCAGCCCACCCTGCCCGTGCTGCCGCCACGCGACCACGGACTCACTCGGCACCGATCGAACGGAGATCATTGATGTCAGCTCCCACGCGCCGCGTCGCGCTCAAGGTGGTCGGCGCCACGCTGGGCGCCGGGGCCTTCGCCTATGCGGGCCAGCCGGTGGCGCAATGGGCCGCAGATCTTTCGCTCGACGAGGTCCTACGTAAACATTACAAAGAGTTATCACCCGAGGAACTTGCGCAAATCCTGCGTCGTCTGGAGGCCGAAACGAAGGAAACGTACGGGGTGGAGGTCCGCATCGAGGACACCCCGGCCCAGGAGGGCGTGTCGTTCGGCTATGCGCTGAACCTGCGCGCTTGCATCGGCTGCCGGAAGTGCGCCGAGGCGTGTCACCAGGAGAACAACCACGATCGTCGCACCAACAACTCGTACATCCGCGTCCTGGAGATGGAGCAGGGCTCGTTCGACATGGAGCGCGGGACCGTCGACTACGACCACGCCGTGCCGGCGCCGGGCAAGTTCTACATGCCGGTGCAGTGCCACCAGTGTGACGACGCGCCCTGCGTGAAGGTGTGCCCGGTCGAGGCGACGTGGAAGGAGAAGGACGGCATCGTGGTCGTCGACTACGACTGGTGCATCGGGTGCCGGTATTGCGAGGCCGCGTGCCCGTACCACGCGCGGCGCTTCAACTGGCAGCGCCCGGAGATCCCCGCCGACGAGATCAACCCCGACCAGGGCTACCTGTCGAACCGGATCCGTCCCCAGGGCGTGGTCGAGAAGTGCACGTTCTGTCTTCATCGCACCCGCCGCGGCCTGTTGCCGGCCTGCCTCGAGGCCTGCCCGACCGGCGCCCGCGTGTTCGGCAACATGCTCGATCCCGACAGCGAGATCCGGTGGGTGCTCGAGCACAAGCGGGTCTACGTCCTCAAGGAGGAGCTCGGCACCCGGCCGCGCTTCTTCTACTTCTTCGACGAGTGAACCCGCCATGACCGCATCCGCCACTCCGCTCAGCTACCTGCGCTTCCTGCGTCGCGTCGTGGTGCTGGCGTTCTCCGGAACCTGGCGCTTCTACGCCTGGATGACCGTGCTCACCGCGATCGCGCTGGTCGGGCTCAACGCATGGGGCCACCAGCTCCAGCACGGCATGCGGGTCACCGACCTGTCCGATCACGTGTCGTGGGGGCTGTACATCGCCAACTTCACGTTCGGCGTCGGCCTCGCCGCCGGCGCGGTGATGATGGTGATCCCGGCGTACCTCTACGACGACCACGACATGCACGACGTCGTGATCATCGGCGAGTTGCTCGCGATCTCGGCGATCGTCGTCTGCCTCGGCTTCATCGTCGTCGACATGGGGCGGCCGGATCGGATGTGGCACATCGTTCCCGGCATCGGTCGGTTCCACTGGCCGGTGTCGATGCTGACCTGGGACGTGCTGGTGCTCAACGGATACCTCCTGCTCAACCTCCACATCGCTGGCTACCTCATGTACCAGCGCTACCTCGGCCGCGCGCCGCGCAAGCGCTGGTACCTGCCGTTCGTCTTCCTCTCGATCTTCTGGGCCATCTCGATCCACACCGTGACCGCGTTCCTCTATCAGGGCCTGGGTGGTCGGCCGTTCTGGAACTCGGCCTTGCTGGCGCCGCGCTTCCTGGCCACGGCCTTCATCAGCGGCCCGGCGTTCGTGATCGTCTTGCTGGAGGTCGTGCGCTGGAGCGGGCGGCTCACCTTCGGCGACGGTCCGATCCGCACCCTGTCGCAGATCATGCGCGTCACGGTGCTCCTCAATCTGTTCATGCTCGGGTCGGAGCTGTTCACCGCGCTCTACACCGGTGGCGCCCACTCCGCGGCGGTGAAGTATCTGTTCTTCGGCAGCCACGGCAAGCACGCGCTGGTGCCGTACATCTGGACCGCGGTGGTGCTCAACGTCGCGTCGGCCGTGCTGCTCTACCTGCCCCGCTCGCGGACCGACAAGCGCTGGCTGCTCGCCGCCTGCGGCTGCGCCTTCCTCGGCGTCTACCTCGAGAAGGGCATGGGGCTGATCGTCCCTGGCTTCGTGCCATCGACGCTGCACGAGCTGGTCGAGTACACGCCAACGGTGACCGAGTGGAAGGTCACGGCCGGCATCTGGGCGCTCGGCCTGCTGGTGCTCACCGTCGCCATCAAGGTCGGCCTGGCGGTGTGGACCGGCCGCGTCCGCGCATGACGGTGCCCTGCCGCCCCGGGCGGCGGCCCGGATCGGCGGCCTGGATCGCGAGCAGGTCGGCGATGCCCGCCTCGACCTCGGCCCGCACGAGGTCACGGAGCGCGGTCGCGGCCGCGTCGCTGTCACCGCCGAGGCCGGCGGTCGGCACCGGTGGACGGAAGGCGAAGTAGAAGCGCTCGCGGCGCGGCAACGGGCCGGCCACGCCGCGCACCAGCGGCATGATGACGTCGCTGCGCACCCGCAGCTTGCGCAGCAACGGCCCGATCGGGCTGGCCATGACGTCGTCGGCGTCGAGCACCACGTCGTAGGCGTCCTCGGCGCCCACGGCCGCGAACGGGACGATGGTCGCCCCGTGTCGCAGCGCCAGGCGGGCGAAGCCGAGCCGCTCCTTCCACATCAGCTGGTACTTTTCGCCGCGCCGCTTGGCGACCTCGCGGGCGCCGCCGGGGAAGACCAGCAGGGCCTCGCCGGCCGCCATCAGCCGGGCGCAGTTCTCACGGGTGCCGTCGACGGTGCCGAAGCGGGTCAAGAGGTCGCGCCACACCGGGATCTTGAAGTGGGCGTGATCGCCGAGCGCACGCAGCAAGATGCCCTTGCGTCGATACACCTCCGCGAACAGCAGCGGCGCGTCGAGCAAGCCGAACAGCGTGTGATTGCCGACCAGGAGCAGCGGTCGGTCGTCGGGGATGTGCTCGAGCCCGACGAACATCGGGTCGGTGAAGGCCCGCCACGGCGCCAGCAGCCGGAGCGCGAGGGCGATCTCGCGCTGGTCGGGGCGCACGATCGAGGCCGGCGTGGCAATCACCAGCCGAGCATCTCATGCTCGGCGCGCATCTCATGCTCGGCGCCGTCTACGCTGCGCGTCGAGCCCCGCCGGGCGCCGCCGCCCCCGCGGTGATCTGGCTGCTGCGGGAACGCACCTCCGCGGCGGTCGAGGTCTCACGCTTCCAGGCGGTCGCCATGAAGCGGGTGGCGTCGATGAAGGCCGCGCTGTACGGCAGGCTCAGGTAGGGCAGACCCTGGCGGCGGCACCACGCCGACGTGATCGCCGCGGCGCGCGGCAGGTGCTGGTGCGGGATGCGCGGGAACAGGTGATGCTCGACCTGATAGTCGAGGCCGACGAACAGCCACGACGTGAAGCGCGACAGCTCGAGGTTGCGCGTGGTCTCGAGCTGGTGGATCCAGTCGTGATTCTGGTCGCGCACGATCGGCAACCCGATGTGGGCCGGGGCGAAGACCATCGCGAGCATGACCCCGCCGACCATCCACATCGACGCGTAGAGCCCGAACGCGGCCAGCGGGCCCCACACCAGCGACGGCACCAGCAGCCAGCCGGTGTAGTGCGCCGTCAGGCAGCCGGCGTCGAGGAGCCAGCCGCGATCGATGCCGCGCCGGGCGTCGGAGGCCACGTAGAGGATCGAGGACCGGCGCATCCCGGCCGCCATCAGGGTCGTCAGGGGCCAGAACAGCGAGGCCTGGAACCGGCGGTGGAACCAGCGCCGGACCGGACCGCAGCGCAGGTGTTCCTCGCGACTCGAGACGAACGGAAACGGCCGGATATCGGGATCCTGACCGTCGACGTTGGGGTGCCCATGGTGCAGGCGGTCGTGCTTCTCGCGCCAGTAACGCGCCGACAGCCCACCGAAGAGCGGGAAGATGAGGTGGACCAAGAGGGCGTTGCGCGCCGGCGATGCCGAGAAGCTGCGATGGCTGCCCTGGTGTCCAAGCATCGCCGCGCTGGTGCCCAGGATCCCGGCGGCGATGATGAGCGGTGCGACCGACCACCACGGCCCGACCGCGACCCCGACCAGGCAGGCCGCCACCCCGGCCAGCAACACGCCGAGCTGGATCCAGCCGCGCAGCTCGCAGTGCTCGAAGACTCCCGCCGCGCGGAGCTCTCCGCGCAACGACCCCAGGTCGGGCGACGACATGGCCCGAACCTAGGCGACCGCCCGCCCGGCCGCCTCCTCGCCAGGTCAAAATTTGGTCATGAAAGCGCTCCCGGCCCGGATCACGGCGAAACCGGGTCCACGAGGCACCTCACCATCCGGTCGCGCATTGTCGCGCCGGCTGGTCGGCGGTGTGCAAAGATAGCGCGCCATGCGCGAGGAGCGCCGCGACGAGCCGAGCGAGACTTTCGGGCCCTACGTCCTCTACGAGTGCCTCGGACGGGGCGGCATGGCCACCGTGCACCGCGCCAAGAAGCAGGGCATCGAGGGCATCTCGCAGCCGGTCGCGCTCAAGCGCATGCTGCCGTGGCTGTCCGCCGACGCCGACTTCGTGAAGTCGTTCGTTCGCGAGGCCCGGGTCGCGGCGCACCTCCGCCACACCAACATCGCCCAGACCTACGACCTGGGCCGGGTCGACGGCGTCTACTACATCGCGATGGAGCTGGTGGCGGGTCGCGATCTGCGCGAGATCCTGCGCCAGGCCCACAACGTCGCCGGCCCGCCGCCGGTGAGCGTGGTGATCTACCTGCTGTTCCAGATCTGCGACGGGCTCGACTACGCCCACACCTTCCGCGACGAGCAGGGTCGGCCGCTGGGCCTCGTGCACCGCGACATCTCGCCGGCCAACATCATCGTCGGCGACGACGGCACCGCCAAGATCGTCGACTTCGGCGTCGCCAAGGGCACCACCAACACGCTGGCCACCCAGAGCGGGATGCTCAAGGGCAAGTTCTCGTACATGGCGCCCGAGATGCTCAAGGGCCAGACCGATGCCCGCAGCGACCTGTTCGCCGCCGGCATCGTGGCCTGGGAGCTGCTGACCGCGAAGCCGCTGTTCTCGGGCGGCGACGACATGGAGATCCTGGGCCGGATCGCCAGCTGGGACCCGCCGGCGCCATCGACGATCAACCCGGCGGTGCCGGTCGAGCTCGACGCCTGGCTGGCCATGGCGCTGGCGAAAGATCCGCTGCGCCGGTTCCAGTCGGCGGCGCAGATGCGCGCCGGGCTCGAGCTGGTGGCGCGCACGCCGCAGATGCGCGCCAGCGCGGCCGACGTCGCCGGCTGGGTCGCGTGGGCGTACCAGGAGCAGCGGCCGGCCAGACGACCGTCGGCACCGGCGCCGGTCGGCGCGCTGGCGATGGCGCCGATCGACCGGCCCGCGGTGGCGCCGAACGACCAGCCCGCGCTGACGCCCCGCCCGCCGATCCACGTCGTCGACGATCCGGGGCTCGAGTTCGAGGCCGTCCTCGATTCCACGGCGGTCGGTGCTGCGCCCGCGCCGCCGGGCCGCAGCAGCCGCACGCCGGGCGCATCCCCGAGCGCGCGGCCGAGCACGTCACCGCCGTTTCCCGCGTCCGGCGTACCGGTGCCGATCGGGCCATCCCAGACCGGCGCGATCCCGGCGCCGATCGTCGTGGCGCCGTCGGGCCCGATCCCGATGCCGATCGGGGTCGCCGGCTCGAGCGCGATTCCGGCCGCCGCCGCTGCGGTCGCGCGCACGGTGCTGTACGACCCCGGCGGTCCATCGCCCGGTCCAGGGTCGGGGCCGGCGCTCGGCCCGGCGCCGACGCTGATGATGACGCCGCCGTCCACGCCGCCCCAGGCGACGACCCAGTCGATGTCGCCGCTGTCGCCGCAGTTCCCGCCGACGCAGGCGATGGTGTTGCCGCCGATGCCGCCGGGCGCGATGGACGTGCCGCTGTCGGCGATCGCACCGACGATCTCGCCCGACGCCGGCATCGTCGCCCCGCGAGCGGTGAACAGCTGGGAGATGGCACCTCGCGGCGCCCCCGAGCAGATGGCACTTCGTGGCGATGACCTGCGCGGCCGCCCCGAGTACATGGCGGCGACCGCGGCCTATCAAGCGGCGGTCGACCTGATCAACCCGGCGCCACGCGGCACGCCGGGGCCCCAGGCGGTCGTCGAGGGCCGGCGCTCGCGCCCGCACTCCGCCGCCGGCCCGACGGTGGGCTCGAGCTCGGGGGTCGGGATGGTGCTGGTGATCGCGCTGTGCGCGGCCGCGGCGGTCGGCGGCTTCTTTGTGGTCCAGCACCTCATGTAGCGGAGCGCCGCCGCGGCAACGCGGCGCATGACCTTCATGCCGACGTCCTGGTAGCCGAGGTAGAGTGCGGGGATGGCCCCCAGCGAGCACGAGCGCCTCGGCGAGGCGCTGATCGATCTCGAGGTCCGGATCGCATTCCAGAATCAGACCATCACCGAGCTCGACAAGCTGGTGCGGACCCTGTTCGGCCGCATGGAGGCGCTCGAGAAGGAGCTGGTCGAGCTGCGCCGCGGCGGTGACGCCGGCCAGCCGATCGGTCCGGCCAACGACCCGCCGCCGCACTACTGACCATGAAGAAGCGCATCGCGATCATCTCCACCGGCGGCACGATCGAGAAGACCTACGACGAGCTGTCGGGCGTGCTCGCCAACCAGATCTCGGTCCTCGACGTGATGCTGGGGTCGCTCGAGCTGCGCGGCATCGAGGTGTCGCGGGTCCAGCTCCTCAACAAGGACAGCCTCGAGATGTCCGACGACGATCACACGCTGATCGCGACCACCGCCGAGAGCATGGCGCGGGTCACCGACGGCGTCGTGGTGGTCCACGGCACCGACCGCTTGCAGCAGTCGGGCGAACGCCTCGTCGAGCTGTTCGGGACCCCGCGGCGGCCGATCGTGCTCACCGGCGCGATGCGGCCGTACGAGCTCCGCGCGACCGACGCGCTGCAGAACCTGACCGAGGCCCTGCTCGCCGTGCAGTTGCTGCCGCCCGGAGTCTACGTGTCCATGCACAACCAGGTGCTCGCCTTTCCCGGCGTGGTGAAGGATCGCCAGCTGGGGACGTTCGTGAAGCCGGGTTGACGTTCGTGAAGCCGGCCTGAGGTACGCTCCGGTGGATGCAACCACCCGGCGGCAATCCACCGAGTGATCGCAAGAAGCCGCTGCCGCCGCCCTTCGGTGGCGGCCGGCCGCAGACGAGCACGGCTCCGCCGCCGTCGGGGCCCACGGCGGCGCCGCAGCCGCAGCCGCAGCCGCAGCCGCAGCCGCAGCTGCAGCCGCAGCCGCAGCCGCACGCGCAACCCGCGAAGCTGCCCCCGGCGCCACAGCAACCGCAGCCGCAGCCGCAGTCGATGCTGCCACCGCCACCGGCGGCCGCCGCCGCGCCGCCCTCGGCACCGATGCGCCTGCCCTTACCGGCGCCGAACGGTCCGCCCGGCGTGCCGTTCGAGATCCCGCCGTTGCCGCCGATGACGCCGGCGCGCGATCAGGGCTTCGTCGAGTTCGCCCAGATCTCGATGAAGCGGGCCTTTCGCCTCCGCATCGATCCGGATCAGGTCACGACCCACGAGCGCGCCGCGCTGGCGCTCGCCGGCGTCACCGAGCCATCGCTGCAGGCGTTCCTGGCCTGGCGACGCTCGGTGCTGTTCGGCTTCGCGGTGCTCCTGATCCCGCTCATCATCCTCAAGGCTGTCGAGATCTTCGGCAGCGGCGGCGTGGCGCTTCCCGACGACGCGACCACCACGCTGAAGGGCCTCAGCACGATCGCGCTGCTCACCGAGGTCGGCTTCGGTGCGCTGTGCTGGATGCAGCTCCGCGACTGGACCCGCTGGCGCAAGCAACGGCGGATCATCGCGCTCGGGTGGCTGGTCTTCTTCCTGGCCCCGTTCGTGATCTACCTGTACCCGCTGCGCACCACGGTCCCCGACGAGGCCCAGCACGCCGGGGTCGGGATCATCTTCGCGGTCCAGGCCATGATGATGCTCGCGCCCAAGGCGGTCTCGCTGATGGCGGGCACGATGCGCGCGGCGCTGGTCACCAAGATGTTGTTCCCGGGCAGCGCCGCGCCGGGCTGGCTGGCGCTGGCGGCCGCGCCGGTCTACGCCGTCCTGATCTTCCTGGTGCTGATCGTGCCGTACCACCTCACCGGTAGCGGCTACTTCGTGGTGGCGATCCTCGGCTTCCTCGCCGCCCAGTACTTCCTCGCCAAGGGCGCGCTCGAGCTGGCCCAGCCCACGAACCGCGACCAGGCCATGAAGGCGGTGCAGCGGGCGCGCTCGTCGTATCTGATCGCGCTCGCCATCGGCGCGCTGTTCGTGGTGTTGGCGCTCGCCGAGCTGGTCGATCAGCTCGACTTCAAGCCGCTGTCGGTGGTCACCCTGGTCGGCACGATGCTCACCAACGTCTGGATCCTCACGCTGATCACCACCGACGGGCTGATCGCCAGTCTTGACCGCGCCCGCGGCATCGGCGCCGGCACCAGCGCGCTCGCCGCGGAGGCCGATCGCCAGATCGCCGCCTTCGCCTCGGCCGACCTGCCACCGGCGCCGCCGCCGTCCTGACGCCTCCAGCGCACGTCCTGGTCGCAATGCCGGCGCTACGTGATCGGCATTGGTGCTAGTCGTCGCGCTTGATCAGGAAATGGACGTTGGCGCTGGCGACCGGGTTGTCGCGCTCGTCCTGGTAGGCCTCGACGCGCAGCGAGGCGACCCGCCGACCCTGCCGGGTGATGATGGCGCGGGCGTGGGTGTCGACCGGACGCGCCGGGCGCGTGTACTCGATCGTGATCGTGATGGTCTTGGGCAGCACGACGGTCTCCGACGCCCACACCAGCTTGAACGCCGCCGCCGCCTCGAGCAGTGCGCCGAGCGTGCCGCCGTGCAGGGCCGGCAGCGACGGGTTGCCCACCAGGTGGGGGCCGTAGCGCATCGACGTGATCAGATCGTCGCCTTCGACCGCCACCGAGAACCCCATGAACTGCGCATACGGCATGGCGGCGAGCAGCGGCGTGAGATCGCCCTGGGCGCGCACCGCGGCGATGTACTCGAGCACCGTGGTCACGGCTTCCTCCCGGTGCCCGGCGTGGTCGCGATCATGAAGGTACCGGCCGCGGTCGCGATCGGATGATCTTCGCTGTCGTGGTACGCGACCGCGCGCGCGAAGCCGACGTTCCGGCTCAGGTGGTAGCAGGTCGCGCGCGCCACCACGTCGCGGCCGACCTCGCCGGGCCGCAGGTAGTCGATGCGCAGGTCGAGGGTGGCGATCGGTTGCATCCGGTCCAGCGACGCGAACACCGCCGCGCCCGAGCAGGCGTCGAGCAGCGCGGTGATGGCGCCGCCGTGCAGCACGCCGGTCTCGGGGTTGCCGACCAGCCGCACGTCGTACGGCAGCCGGAGCCGGGCCCAGTTGTCGTCGATGTCCTCGACCACCATGCCGAGCGCGCGGTTGTGCGGCACGTTCTCCGAGAACCCGAAGTTCCAGGCCCGACGGCGGGCGCGCTTGCGCTCGCGCTCGGCCTCGTCTTCGTCGTCGGGCGGCGGCGGTGCCGGCTCGCTCATCGATCCGAGAGTAGCGCGTCTGGCGCCAGCGGGTTACCCGGCGCCAGGTCGTTGAGCGCGCCCCACACCGGCGCCTTCCACGCCGCCCGGTGCGCCAGGTACAGGCCGGCGGCGTCGCGCAGGTAGCGCAGCGGGATGGCGGCGTCGCCGCTGCGGTCGTGGCGCTCGTCGGGATCGGCGGCGCTGTCGAACAGTTCACCCTTGCCGCTGTAGCCGACCACCAGGTGCCACCGGGCGGCGCGCAAGGCGTAGCTCCTGCCGTACTCGCTGGCCACCACCCGAGGCAGTGGCGGCGCCAGCGTGTCGGGCACCAGGCTGCGGCCCTGCATCCGCGGATCGACCGGCAGCCCGAGCAGGTCGAGCACGGTCGGCGCCAGATCGACGTTGGAGCTCGGCGCCGCGACCCGCGCCGCGGCCACGCCGCCGATCACGATCAGCGGCGTGTCGACCAGCTCGCGGTTGAGGCCGTAGGCGTGGCCGACGTTGGCGCCCCGCTCGCCGAGGCCCTCGCCGTGATCGGAGGCGATCACGATCGCGGTGCGATCGAGCACCCCGGCGGCGCGCAGGCCGTCCTCGAGCACCGCCAGGCAGCGGTCGACGCGCTCGACCTCACCATCGTAGAGCGCCCGCACCTGGGCCCACGACGCGTCGCTCATGCGCATCTTCTTGATGCGGCCGAGGTGGGCGCTGGTCACCCGCTTGCCGAACGGCCGCGCCCATGGTCCGGCGAAGTACTTGTCGGTGATGCCGACGTGGAACCGGTACGCGACGTGAGGCTCGATCGGCAGCAGCGACAGGAAGAAGCGGCGCCGCTCGGCGGCCGCGGCGGCGGCCACCGCCACGCCGCGCTCGAACATCGGCCCGCAGTCCTTGCCGTGGCGGTAGAACGGGGTCTCGAACACGTCCCAGCCGCCGGGGCCGCGCAGCCGGCTCATCGCGAAGTCGTTGTTGCCGACGAACGCCGTGGCCATGCCGGCGGCGCCGGCGATCGCGGCCAGCACCGGCGCGTCGGGATCGATCTCGCCGTCGTCGCCGGTGGCGCCGTGGACGCGCGGGATCTGGCCGGTGTGGATGGTCGCGTGCGACGGCGGTGACGACGGCGCCATCGACTGGTTGCGCAGGAACACGGCGCCCCGTGCCGCCGCCGCCGTCAACCACGGCGTCTCGACCCGGGTATCGCCGTACGGCCGCAGGCGATCGGCGCGCAGCGTATCGATGACGACCAGCACGACGTTGTCGACCGCCGGCGGCCGCACCGCCACCGCCCGCTCGCGAACGGCGATCTGGGTGCCGTCCCAGCGCGCGCAACCATCGGCCTCGAGATCGAGGCGCACCACGCGCTCGCCGGTGTCGGGCAGCGGCAGCGCCGCCGCCAGCGCTGCGGCCGGACCGTCGTGGAGCACCTGGCGCGGGCCGTCCTCGGGCGTGATCGCGACCCGGACTGCGCCGTCGGCGACCGGTCGCGCCACCAGGTGCGCTCCGGCAGGCAGCTCGGCGTACAGGCTGATGCGTCGCCAGCCGGCGTCGCCGCAGCCGGCGTCGCCCATCGCACCGGCGGGCATGATCTCGATGGTGCCGAACCGCACCCGCTTGCTGTCGATGGTCAGGGTGTGCTCGCCGACGGTCAGCGCGCCGGCCGGCACGTTCAGGAACATCTGGCCCGCGGCGTCAGCGACCGTGTAACCACCGAGCTTCTTGCCGTCGAGCGCCATGGTGAACTTGCCCGGTCCGCGGGCGCGAACCGCCACCACCGCGGCGCCGTCGCCATCGATCCACGGGATCGTCAGCGTCGCCTTGCCGCGCGCCTCGCGCCAGCGCCGGTGGTCGACGGTGACCGCGTCGCGCCACGGCGACCGATACGACAGGTCGTACTTGCGCAGCCCCTCGCTGGCGATCGGGAGCACCAGCCCATGATCGAAGACATGCCAGCGGGCCCGGTTGGCGTCGAGATCGATGCGCGGCGTCGCCGCCAGCGCCGGTGGTCGCGGCACCACCACCGCCGCGGATCCGCCGACCTCGCGTCCGCCAGCCGCGCCCTCCACGCCACCAGGTCCCGCGCTCCCCGGTCCCGGTTCGCCCTGAGCGAGGCGCGAAGCGCCGAGTCGAAGGGCATCATCCCGCTGCCCCGACGGCGGACGGTTACCGCAGGCCGCAAGCAGGACGACGGCAACCAGCGCGCGCATCCCTCGGTTCTAGCCGCCGGCGCCGCCCGGCGCACGTTTTCGCCACCGAAGTGTCAGGGCGCGAACAGGTCGTCGATCGCAACGGCGACGGTCGGCAGCGCGGCGCAGCGCAGGACGGCGCCGCGACCCAGCTCGGCGATCTCGACATACCGTCCGCCCTCTCGCCGGGCGAACACGTGGACCCTCTCGTGCGGTCGATCGACGAGCGACCTCCATCCGACCCCGCATTTGACTCGCTGCAAACTCCCTGTAGAACGGACGTGGGATGACAAGCGACGACGACGACGTGCCGATCCGGGTCGACTTTCGCGACCCCGCGACCGCACGTGCCTGGATCGAGGACACGCGAATCAAGCGTCCGTATCGGCCGCGCTTCCTCGCCGCGTTCTGCGCCGCGTTGACCTCGCGCTCGAAGCTCCGCATCCTCGAACTCGGCTCTGGCCCGGGCCAGCTCGCCGGCGAGATCCTCGTCCATTGCGACGTGCAGACCTATGTCGCGCTCGACTTCTCGCCCGCCATGCACCAGATCGCCGCACAGCATCTCGGCGAGCTCGCGAGCCGCGTGACCTTCGTGACGCGCGACTTTCGCGAGCCCGCCTGGCCTCGCGACCTCGGCACGTTCGACGCGATCGTCACGTTGCAGGCCGCGCACGAGACGCGTCACAAGCGCCACCTGGTGCCGCTGCTCGAGCGCGCCCGCACGTTGGTCGCCCCCGGAGGCATGCTGCTCTACGCCGATCACTACCTGACTCCCGAGACGGGGCTGCCAGCACTCGCACCCGCGCGCGCCGACCAGCCGCTCGCCCTCGAGCGTGCCGGCTACGTCGAGATCCAGCTTCGCTACGAAGAGGGGTGCATGGCGCTCTGGTGCGGAACCAATGAATTCCGCAGATCCGCCGCCCAATCGAAAGCGCCGTAACTGGCGACGACAGACAGGTCGTGATTTGCTCGCCGCACAACAGTTTGTGGCACGGTCGTGCAGGCCAAGTAGGCTTACCGGAGCGCTCGGTCAGCGCCCGGTCGCGGCGCCGGGACTGTACGCGAGCAGCTCCATCACGACGTCGCCGTAGTCGGTGCGGGCGATGAGCCTGACCGGCACCCGGTCGGCGTCGTCGGTGAGCCAGATCGAGAAGCGGCGCCGGTCGGACGTTGGATCGATGGTGCCATCGCGGGCCAGGCGCACGCCTTCACCGTCGTAGCGAGCGGTCGGCAGGTTGCCGAGCTTGGTCGACAGGTTCTCGTAGCCGATCACCTCCATCTGCACCCGCCACACGTAGCGGCTGCGCAGGACGTCGGCCTCGAGGTGCATGCCTGGCTCGGCGTCCCAGCCGCGCAGGAAGATCAGAAACGAATTGAAGTCGTGACCACCGTGGCCAAGGATGGTCTGCGCCTCGGTGATCTCCTCGCCACCGCGGGTGATCCGCGTGGTCAACGGGCCGGCGGCTCGCCGGGTCTCGGCGACCTCGGTCTGGTGATCGTCCTTCGAGGCCCGCTCGCTGGACCTGAACATCACCGAGCGGCCGTCGGTGCGGCTGATCCAGCTCGTGAAGATGTCCTCGACCGGCTTGAGCATCGCCGCCACCTTGGTGGTGCGCGCCTCCGACTGCACCACCACGACGTCGCTGCCGTCGACCGTGGTCACCTCGCCCACGGTGATCGAGAACTCGGCCAGCTCGAAGCCGTGGATGGCGACCCGGTAGAGCATCCGCTCGCCCGGCGATGCCAGCGGCGAGCTCGCCACCGGCCCGCCGCCGAGCACCGGCTCGCTGCCCGTCGAGGCCACCATCGTGCCGGTCGGTGCCGGCCGGCGTTCGGCGCCGCACGCGCCCACGGCGGCCGCCGCAGCGACCAGCGTCACGGTCAGGGTCACGTTGATCCGGCGGATCCGCACGAGGCCCAAGGTTACAGCCCCTGGTGGCCCGGCCGCCACGGCAACGTGACGGTTCGGCTGCGGTGTGAGCGCCGCGACCCCTGACAGATTCTCACCACCCCCCGCGGCCGGTGGTCTGCCATGGACAACGCGCACGGGACGGCTAGTATCCGCGCCATGATCCGTTCCGCCGTACTCACCCTCACCCTCACGGCAGCGCTCGCAGCGGCGCTCGCCGGCTGCCAGCAAGACAAGCAGCAGCCCAACTTCGGCGACAAGTCCGGCCCCCGCACGATGCCCGAGGCCGGCAAGCCGGTGTCGACGGCCCCGACCGGCAGCGTCGACGATCGCCTCGCCCGCCTCGAGCGGAAGCTCGACAAGATCACGGGCTTCCTCAAGCAGGCCGTGCCGCCCAAGCTCGACGAGAAGGCGACCTACGCGGTGCCCATCGACCACGCCGATCCGATCGTCGGTCCGGCCGATGCCAAGGTCACCATCGTCGAGGCGTACGAGTTCCTGTGCCCGTACTGCGCGATGGTGGCGCCGACGATGGAGCAGCTGCTCGCCGAGTACCCCAAGGATGTCCGCGTGGTGGCGAAGTACTTCATCATCCACGGCGAGCCGGCGATGCCGTCGGGCCAGGCGGTGTGTGCGGCGCAGAAGCAGGGCAAGTACGACGTCTACCAGAAGGCGCTGTGGAAGAAGTCGTGGCCGGCCCAGGGCGCCCCGCCCAACAAGGACGCGCTGACCGCCGAGGCCGTGGTCGCGCTGGCCGGCGAGCTCGGGCTGGATGCGGCGAAGTTCAAGGCCGACATGGACGGCGACTGCAAGGAGTGGCTGGGCCGCAGCATGCGGACGCTGCAGCAGTTCGGCGCCGGTGGCACGCCCAGCTTCTACGTCAACGGCCGCTTCACGCAGGCCGGCGACCCGTCCGCCTTCAAGCGGATCATCGACGAGGAGATCAGGAAGGCCGATGAGGCCATCAAGGGTGGCATCAAGCAGGCCGACTACTACGACAAGGTCGTGGTCGGTAAGGGCGAGACAGAGGCCAAGATGATCTCGCCCTTCGACGACTGAGTGGATTGAACTAGTCTCCGTTCCGCGGCCGGCGCCTCGTGGGGAGTCGTGCGGTCGCCCGAATTGAAAATCGGTCAACAGACACGCCAACGTCACGCCACGCTTGCCGCGCTGCGCGCGGGTCCGGGAGGAACCATGACTCGCTCTGTTCGCACCTCGCTCGTGTCTTCGTTCTCGTCCGCCATCCTCGTCTGCTCGCTCGGCGTCGTCGTCGTCGTCGATGCCGCGCTCGACGCGGCCACCGACGCACCCACCGATGCACCACCGCTGGTGTGCAACGCGCCGACCATGAACTGCAATGGCGCGTGCGTGAACACCACCAACAGTGAAGAGTTCTGCGGCAACTGCACCACCGCGTGCACGGGTGGCCGGGTCTGCACCACCAGCGCGTGCGCGTGCCCGACCATCACCATCCCGGCCACGCTGAGCGGTGGGATCGGGGCCGAACTGCAGGGCTTCCTCCTGGGTTCAAGCGAGATCAGCGGCGACGCGCTCATCATCGCGCTCGACCCGACCATGACCACGCTCGCCCAGGGCTACCCCATGACCGAAGCGAACCTCGGCACACTGCCGACGGCCGGCTTCGGCGTCGGCGTCGACCTGCTGGCCATGACCGCGGACGCGAGCTTCGCTGCGACCGCGGGCACCCTGACCATCACCAAGATCTGCCGGGCCACTCCGAACGCATTCCCGCCCGACGGCGGCGTGATGGGCACGCTGACCAACGCCAGGTTCTCCGCCGTGGATGGCCTGCTCCAGGGCAACCCGGTCATCGTTCCCGGCGGCTGCACGATCCCGGCTACCGGAACGATCGCGTCGATCTCGTTCTCGCTCGGCAACGTGGGCTGCGGGATCTAGCGAGTCACGGACGTGACGCGCCTGGCCTATGGGGAGCGCGGGGCCAGCGTCCCCTGAGGCAGCTCGCGGAGCTTCATCGTGCCTGACGGCACGGTGGTGACGCCGCGCGAGTACAACTGGAACGAGCCCGCAGCTCCGCCACCGGCGGCGATCGCGCTGGCAGATCCGGCGCCGATGCCGCCGGTACAGGCCACCTCGCCGCCGCCTGTCCCTCCGGTACCGCAACCGGCACACGTCTGACCAGGCGTTCCGCTCGTTCCGGTCGTCATCCCTTCGAGCCCCGCCACGCCCGCCGTCGTACCCGCGGCACCGCCGCTTCCACCACGCCCGGCGACGATCGCTCCTGCGACGACACGGACGACGGGTGCCTGAACGATGCCGACCCCACCGCCGCCGCCACCGGCCGCGTAGTTCGTGCCACCGAGGCCCCGCCCGCCGCTCAGATCGATGACGGCCGACGCCGCCAAGCTCACCTTCGTGCGGCTCGCGAGTAACAGACCTCCGCCTGCGCCGCTCGCGAGCTGTCCAATCCCGTTGCCTCGACCACCGCTGCAGCCACCGATGATGAATGGTGGTGCGACGGCCACGGCGACTCCACCCGTGATCCCGGTGCTGCTGGCGCCTCCGCCGCAACCACCACCGCCGCCGCCCGCAGCGCCCGTGGTGGCGCCGAGCGAGACCCCGACGCACGCCGCGCCGCTCGCGTAGTTCGCTCCCGCGCCGCCCGTCGGAACCGAGCTGGGGGGGCGGTCTCCGGAGAGGTCCAGGGTGCCACCGACGTAGATGTCGAAATGCGAAGCGATCGCGAGGGCGACGTCACCCTCGGCACGCAGCGTCGTTCCCGCACGCAACGTGAACGTGCGGGTCTTGAGCACCAGCACGGAGGGCGCCGCCCCCGGTTGATCGAGCAGCTGCGCGGGGACCGTGATCTGAACGCCATCCGTGTCGGTCACCTGGATCGTACCGGCGCTGGCGTTGAAGGAGTTCGTGTTGACGCTCGCGGTCCCGGCCTGCGCCGCGGGCCGAGGGATGACGAGGTCCAGGCCCGAAGGGGAGACGGCGGGCGTATCCAGCGCTGCTTCGATGCCGTTACCCAGCGCGATGTCAGCGCAGTGCGATTGCGTCGCGTGGCAGCCCATCGGGCACGCGTAGTCGTTCATCGTGAGCGTGCTCGAGGACCCATCGAGGGCGCCGTTGGGGATGAGGTACGAGACGTGGTTACCGGTCGCGTCGCACTGGTTGTAGACGCCGACCGCGCAGGTCTCGGTGCTCGGGACACACTGGTACCGCACGAACCGCGCGGTCACGGCCCGGTCGCCGCTCAGGTTCGAGATCTGGCACGGACTCGCCTGACAGTCCCCACTGATGCTGGCAACGCCGTCGAGCGAGGTCGTGCCCGTCGCGGTGATCGTGAGGTTCGTGCCGGCGTCGTACATGCGCATGCACGCGCCGGTGACGCAGGTGAAACCGCCGGGCTCGATCTGGATCGTCCCGGTGCCGGTTCCGGCGGGATCGACCGTCACGGTCACGAGATGCTGCACCGGCCGGCCGTCATCGGGAACGGCGTCGACCGCGGTCGCATCCACGGCGGTGGCGTCAGACGAAGCATCGACCTCGACGTCGCCCGGATACGGGAACTTGCATGCGCACAGCACGACGGCAAGGCACGCCGCGGTGACGAGGCGTGGAGCGAGGCTGGTCCTGTGATTCATGATCCGTCCTTGGTGTCGCTGCCGTTGCTGATCAGGATTCGATGGAGCAGCCATCTGGGCTGCCCGTGCGTTGGTGACCCTGCATCCCGATCGCGACTGACTCGTCCTCGAGAACCTCCTGGACCCTGAACCCGTCGCGCTTCGCGACCCCTCGTTGGTGCGTATCGTCATTACGGCTGCAGCTCACCGGACGCATCACTCGTATCGTGGACGAACACCGGCGACTTGTCCGCCTCGAGGTCCTCGGCAAGCCACGACTCACCCTCTCGGATCGCGTGAAAGCGGATCGTGCTCGAACGGCCATCCACGGTGACGATGATGCGAAAGCTCGTGGGTTCCGCGAGTGTGGCGCCGTACTCTCGGAGCTTCGCCGCGAGGAACAATGCACACTCGCGCCCGGTCAGCGCGAGCGCTACTGGCTCGCGTGCAGCTCCCGCGGCAAGGTAGTCTTCGATGTGGAGTGAATTGACCGCGCACTCGTAGCCTGTTGCGTCGCCGTAGTGCGGCAGCGCCGTTGCATAGTTGTGACCCAAGAAGAAGTCTCGCAGGAAATGGCAGCCCTCGACGGGCTTGATTCCGCCAGCGAGCAGGAGCCGAAACTGGGAGGGCACCGACACCTCCGCGGCTCCCGGATTACCGCTGAGCAGGCGTCGCATTGCGGTGTTTGCGATCATCTGCTTTCTCCGAGCTGGCGAAGTCCCTCGCTGATGGCGGCTCTGATCTCCGGATCCGCAAGGCGCTCCTGTACGGATCTCGGCGCCAGCTCGCCCGTCTTCTGCTTGTAGAGTGTGTCGTTGATGTGATCGTAGTACCACTTCACGCCTTTCGTGGGCTGGTAGTGGATCTGGCCCGGACGCTGCCCGGGATTCGGATTCTCGACGTCGATCCGCTCAAATCCATCCTCGGCCAGCCACATCGTCTTGCTCCGGATCAGCGGGCCCCTCGATCCGAACATGTGACCGACCGCGAGATCAGCCTCGACCCGCGCGAGCTCGGCTTCCGCTCCGGCGAGCTTGCCCTTCTGCGCGCCGATGCCGCTGTCGCTCGCGGAGTGCTCGACGATCACCTTCGCGTCGCGTTCCACGGATGCAAGGCGCTCGGCGACCGACGTGAGTTGCTTCCTGCGCCCGGTCGCCTCGTTGATGGCCTTCTCGGCCGCCTCGAGCTCGGCCTTGGCCCCACCAGCCTCCGTCTTGGCGTGCTTCGCGGCGTCGAGCCGTTCGTCGTTCTTGGCCGCCGCGGCCTTGCGGCGAGCCTCGGCCTTCGCGTGACCGTCTCCGAGCTCCTCCATGCGTTGTTGGAACGGCTTCTTGGCCTCGGCGACGTCAGCATGCAGCTGCGCGACCTCATCGCTGGCTGCAGAACGCTCCTTCTTCGGCAGCTCGAGCAGCTCGGCATCGTTGATCGTGAGCTCGTCGGCGACCGCTCTCGCCTCGCCGAGGGCACGCTCGACCTTCTGGATCCGCTCGGCCAGGTCGACGCGCTGTGAGAGGTCGGCCTTGCCGGCCTGTCCGGTCGTCGTCGTGTCGGCGGCGATCTTCTTGAGATCGGCGAGGTCGTTGGTCAGCTGCTCGACGAGCTGTTTTCGGTCCGCGAAGAACTCGTTGACGTTGCCCTTGTTGTGAACCAGCAGACCGAGTGACGACACGTGGTACGTGTGGACCTCGTCGACGCGGAGGTTGTAGACCGTGAAGACTCCGTGTCGTCGGTGAACGGACTCGACGACCGCGTCGCCTTCGGCGCTGCCGAGCACCGTGCCCGGTGCGAGCGCACCGGCCTTGCGCCACCCGATGCCGGGAATCCAGAACGGGTGCTCCTCGCTGCAGGACGTGATCTCGCCGCGGATCCCGAGATCGACGATCGTCGGTACGCAGCGGATCTCGATGGCGATGGCGCGCGCCAGACGTCGGCCGCCCGTGGCGATGTCGGTGGCGATCACGTCGTCGCCAGCGACCAGGGTCTCGATCGAACGCGCGCCGTTTGCCGCCCAGACCTTCGTGCCGGCGACGAAGCAACCCTTGGGCCCCGGACGCGCGCCGGCGGTGGCGGTGCCGGGTTCGGCCTGACCGCCGACCTTTTCCTTCACCGAGGGCTCTGCCCCAGGCTCGGTCGGCGCGCTGTCCGCGACCCTCGACTCGGATGGAGCCGGCTCCCCCGCAGGAAGCTGCTTTGGCGCCGCGGGCAGCGGCCGCAGGGGCGGCGGCGTACCCGGCGGCAGGCCCTTCTGCGGCGTCTCCGCCGGCCCCGCCTTGCCCCCACCGACGTGCTTGACGATTCCGAGGGTGAGCGGCAGCCCCGCGCCCTCGCCGACCTTGACGCCGGCCTCCTCGTCCGACAGCGGGCGGTGCGTGATGGCTTCGTGGCGCATCAGCCCTTCGAGCAGCGGCGTGACACCGAACAGATCGCCGCCGACCACGGCGATGGTCTCGACGACGCCGACGACCTGCTCGTAGGTGCTGCGCGTCTCCCACGTCGATTGCAGCGTCTCGACCCGAGCCTTCGCCCCCTCGATCAAGCCGTACGTCAGGTGCGCCCCCGCGGCGATGATGCCGAGGCCGCCGAGCGCCGGTGCGGCGGCGTTGATCAGGATCAACGTGCCGAGGCCCACTCCGAAGTTGCGGGCGCCGGTCACCAGGCCGCGAGCGCCACGCGTGGCGCCGCCCAGCGCGCGGTCGACCCCGGATCGCCGGTTCTCGGCGACGGCGCGGCGCGCGATGTCGACGAACACGTCATCGAGGAGTGACGCGAACTGCGCGTGCTGGGCCTGCACGCCGAGCGTAGCCTCGCCGACGCTGACGACGAAGCGGTCGGCCTCCGCTTTCCAGACGGTCTTCGCCGGTGCCAGCGCAGACATCGCCTGGTCGAACAGCTGCGGCTCGCTCGCGATGTAGTCCTGCTGCGCGAGGCCGCGCTCCGCGGTGCAATCAGCCGCGAAGCCGGTCGCGACCTGGGCGAGCTGGGTCGACACGACGCCGAGCTGCTGGTCGATGCCGGCACCGAGCTGGTCGCGGCGTTCGGCGATGATCGCGGTGAGCGCGCCTGGGGCAGCGCGGAGTCCGTCGACAACGGGCTGCGCCGCGCGCGCTGCGGCCGCAACCTGGCGCTCGCGTGCCGCCGCGAGCGCCTCGGGACCCGCCGCCGCCGCCGCGTCGAGCGCCTGATGGGCCGTGGCCTGCCGCCCCGCAAGCGACGTCATGTCGGCACCCGCGCGCTGCCGGAGTCGTTCGCCGGCGAGATGACCCGCCTGGAGGATACCGGCCACCTGGCGGCGGTTCCGCGCGATGGCGGCGAGCACACTTCGCTCCGCGGTCGCCAGCGCCTCGATCTGCCTCTCGGCCCTGGCCGCGATGGCCTCCGCCAGCATCGCGCCCGTGGCATCGATCTCGTCGCTGGCGTCGACGAGCGGCCGTGTCGCCTGGGCCTGGATCTGGTGGGCGCTCTGGTTGAGCACGCGCCCGCTCGTCGAGGCTCCATTCATGAGGGCCACGCGATCCGCGATGATCCAGTCCTCCACGTGCTCTCGCATCGACTCCTTCGCGGCGTCGAGCTCGGTCAGGGCGGCGGTTCCATCGCTGTCACGCAGGTCGAGGTTCGCCCGGCTCAGCGCCAGGCCCGCGGCGTTGTTGATCCTGGGGAACAGGCCGGTGCCGCTGACGGTGATGACCGTCCCGCCCATGCGCGCGGTGCCGGTCAGTCGCGCGACCTCGGTGTCGACAGCGTCGTGGAATGCCCCCCGGATGGCACGTGCCTCGCGCAAGCGGCGGGCGATGACCGCGGCCTCGGATCGTGCGAGGCCGATCTGGGTGGCCTCGTGGATCCGGATGGTCCCGCGCGCGTGCTCGAAGATGCCGCGCGCCGCGGACTCTCGGCGCCCGATCGCGGTGAGCACCAAGTTGTGCTCCGCGGCGGCAGCGCCGATCAGTGCCGGCCCCTGCATCGCCGCCGCCTGCATGATGACGTCGCGCTGGGTCGCGAACACCCGATCGATCGCCGCCTTCGCGGCTGCGATGTCGCTGCCGGTCCCGGCGGCGACCGCCGGTGCCGACGCTTCCGCGGGAGCGTCGAGAGCCCCACCGAAGACGTCCGGGATCGGGTCCGACGACGGCGCATCGACGCTGTCGACCGGGCCAAACGGGGCGCTCGACGCTGCTTTGCGCTCGACTGCCGCGGCGCCACCGCCCGCCGGCATCGAGAGCGTCCGTGTCACCTTGCCGGGAGCCTTCTGGCGCCGGCGTACGACGGGCTCGTCCACCTCCTCCTCGGCGAGATCGGGTCGCCGGTCACGGAGGATGCGGTCGCTCACGAGCCGACCATCCTGGTCGGTCGCCGACCGCTTCCGAAACGTTTATTTCGGGAAATCATTGTGGTCGAGACCGCCGGCGGCTCTGCTGACGCGTTCACGCCCATGGCTATCGACGGCGGTGTCGAAAGGTTTCCTCGGAAACGCAGCGCCAGCGATTTCATCAGGTTTGCCGCCACTCAGGCGCGAACTACCCCAGGTGGGTCATCGCGGGGACCGGCAGCACCGGCGTCAGCGCAGCCGAGGTCATCCTCAAGAAGAACCCGCGGCCACCGTCAAGACAGTCAACAAGCAAGGCGTCGTCGCCGATCGCGACCGCACGGGCGTCATGCTCGGCCGCCGTGGCGGCGCCGCGCGGTCCGGTGTGCAGCGTCACGTCACCGAGGTCAGCGCCGGTCGCGGCCTCGAGGTCGCCGCGAAGCGGATCCGGGAGCGAGCCATCGTCACCATTGTCGCCGACCGGGTCGTCGCCGCCAGCGGTCGCCGCCTCGAGGTGCAGACCGAAGGGATCGCCGGCATCCGCGAACGCCGGTCCCTGAGGCGAGCGCGAATCCGGCAGCGCCGCCTGCATGCCTCCCGATGAGGCCGGCAGCGCCTGCGTGCGGGTCCGCTTGCCCGCGGCCCCGCCCGACGAGCCCGCGCCCACGCCTGCGGCTCCGCCCTCGGGACCACGGTGCCGTTTCACGAGCCGACCGTTCTGCCGAGGCGTCCTCTCGCTTCCATGCCCGGAGTTGTCGACCGGGGTCGCGAAAAGTTTCCTGCTTACGTAACCCTTCGAGATCTCAGGGCGGCGAGAACTCGAAGCGATGGAAGGCCCGGCTCGACGTGCCCTTCGCGCTCTTCGCGAACGTCAGGTTTCGGACCACCGCCTCGACGCAACCCACCACGCCGGCGTCCATGATCTGGTCGTCCTGGGCGCTCTGCGACGCGTCGAGCACGGTGCCGGTACCGTCGATCTCGAAGTTGATGACCAGCCGGCCACGTAGCGTCGGATCTCGCTGGTACCCGGCGTCGTAGCAGGCGCGTGCCTCGGAGCGGTGCAGCTCGATGATCTGCGAGATGTCGACCATGCAGCGGCCAGGCTCGCAGTCGTCGGAGCCCACCGCCGGCCCGCTCGGCCCCGTGGCCTTGGCTCCGCAACCCGGCGTCGCCGCGGACACGAGCGCGAGGATGAACAACGCGCGACCGCGCGTGCATGGGCTCATGCGATCAGCCTACTCTGGAATCAGCGTCGACGGCGGGACCTCGATCGCCCGGCCGCCGGCGTCGTGCCACGCCCGGTCGCAGCCCTCGCACACCGTGAGAGCGATCTGGTACGGAGCGCGACTACTTCCGGCCCCACGTGGGGCCGGAGCCGTCGGCTCCAGCACCGTCGCGCACATCGCGGCCATCACCTCGTCGTCGGTAAGCGGGTGTCCGGGCGGCGGCGGCGGCGGCGCTGACGACGGCAATGGCGGCGGACGGTTCAGCGGGCGCAGCGGTCAGTGTCCATCGGCCGGGATCACCTGGGGCGCCGGCCGCGTCAAGGTGACGCTCGAGGGTGACGTGCTGTTCGCGTTCGACCGCGCCGATCGGCAGCCCGGTGCGGAGGCCCTCCTCGCTGGCGTCAAGGCCGAACTGATCGATCCGCGGCCCGGAGCCCACATCGTCGTCGAGGGCCACACCTGCACAACCGGGATGGCCGGGTGAGCGACCTGGTCGACCCGCGAATCGGCCCATCGCTGAAACTCGGCTTCAAGGTCGATGGACAGCTGTGATGTGCGCATCGCCCCGCCGGCGCTGAGTCTACCGGTCGGCGTACGGATCGTACTCGCCGCCGGGCCGCCTCGGCCCGACGCGACCGCGCTTGGTCCCTCGACCGGGCGCACCGGGAGCCGTGGACGCGGGAGCTGCATCGACGCCGGCATCGGCGACCCGTGACGGCGCGACCACCGCGGCGTCGACCAGGGACGGAACCGACGGTGACAGCGACGGCACGCCCGCCGGTGCCGGTCTCGCGCCACCGCCGCCGCCGCGCGACATCGCGATCACGATCGCCGCCAGCGCGGCGACCACGACAGCAAGGCCCGCCGCGACGCGCGTGCGGCGACGCCAGCGCGGCGGTGACGGGGGCGGCACGGCCGCGCCCTGTGCCAGCGTGCGCAGCAGCCCGACGTCGGCGCCGCCGCCGGGCGCGTCAGCATCGCCAGCGTCGCCCGTCGCGCGCAGGCGCGCGATCAGGTTCGCGAGCTCGTTCATGTCGGCCGGCCGCTCGTCGGCCGCCTTGGCGAGGCAGCGCAGCACCAGCGCGTCCACCGGCGGCGGAATGTCGGTGACCACCGTGCTCGGCGCCGGCGGCTCCTCCATCAGGTGGCTGGCGATCATGTCGCCGGTGGTCGGCGCCGTGAACGGCGGCCGGCCGGTCAGCAGGTGGAACAGCACGCAGCCGAGCGAGTAGATGTCGGTGCGGTGGTCGACGCCGCCGGCGTTGCGGCACTGCTCCGGCGACATGTACATCGGCGTGCCCATGATGACGCCGGTCTGGGTGCGCGAGTGATCGCTCGACTCGTCGCCGACCAGCTTGGCGATGCCGAAGTCGAGGATCTTGATGCGCTCGCCGCCGGTGACCGCCGGATCGGGGACCACGAAGATGTTGTCGGGCTTGAGATCGCGGTGGACGATGCCGCCGCCGTGCGCGGCCGCCATCGCGATCGCCGCCTGCTGGACGATGCGCAGGGCATCGCCAGCCGCGAGGTGACCGGCGCGACGCAGGCGGGCGGAGAGCGGCTCGCCGGTCAGGTGCTCCATCACGATGTACGCGCTGCCGTCGCTGTGCCAGCCGAAGTCGTGGACGGCGACGATGCCCGGGTGGTCGACGCGGGTGGCGGCGCGCGCCTCGTCGAAGAATCGCTCCACCATCGGTGCCTGCTGCGACACCTGCGGCAGCAGGACCTTGATCGCCACCCGGCGCCCGAGCAGCGTGTGCTCGGCGAGCCACACCGCGCCCATGCCGCCGGCACCGAGCCGCGACACGATGCGGTAGGTGCCGATCACCTGGCCCACCATGGGCGGCGCCGCCGCCGCGACCTCACCAGAGGAAGACATCGCCTGCGCCCATCATGAGGGTGGTCCACTCGTCACCGGCGCGCACCACCTGCACGTGGATGCCGAGCTCGACCTTGCCGCGCGCGAGCCGCACGATCACCGGGCTGGCGCGTAGCGCCCAGAATCCGCCGACGTCGGTGCCGCGATCCTGGTTCTGCTTGTCGATCTCGAACCCGACGCCGAGCCCCATCGCCAGTGCCAGTTGCGGCACCGGCAGCCACAGGTAGTCGATCCCGCCGCCGATGGTGACCGTGGTGGTCTCGAGCTGCGTCGCCGGCGGCGTCGTGGGCTCGTCCTCGTAGTGCCGCAACATCACCGCGCCCGCTGCGCGCAGGGCACCGTGCGGCAGCGGCATCCCGCCGACCACGCGAGCTCCGACGAACGGATCCTCTCGACTGGTGGCGCCCAGAAACAGGCCAACGGCCAGCGGGCGCAGCGGCGCGTCGACGATGCCGGCCGGCACCACGGCCACGCCGGCGAGCGCCGGACCGGTAGCGCGCGCGTTGGCCACCGGAGGTCCGGGGATGGCGACCAGCGCGGCGACCACGACCTGCGCGCGCTCGCCGCCGATCACGGTCACCGACGTCGACCACGGGTGGTGACCGGGGGCGCTGGCGTCGATCGCGTAGTCGCCCGGATCGAGCGGGACCGCGGCATCCCACGCTGCCGCATCGAGGTTGACGCCGTTGCGCCGCACGACCAGCCCCGTCACCCGACCCTCGGGCGACACCAACGTGGTGAGATATCCGAGGCTCGCCTCGAGCCTGGCTGCCCGGCGCGAGGCCTCCGTCACCCGCCGCGTGTCGCCGGTGCTTGCCGCCAGCGCCTTGGCCTCGAGGAAGCTGGCCCACGCGCTCGCCGTCTGGCCCAGCCGCTCCTGGCAATCGGCGAGGTTGAGCAAGGTTCCGACCTTGGGCTGGAGGCGCTGGCTGCGCGCGAAGTGGTCGCACGCCGCGGCCGTGGCGCCCCGCTTCAGCAGCGCCCGACCGTCGCGAAACAGCTGTTCGGCCTCGGGGCTGGCGTGGACGGGTGCGACGGCGGCCGACATGACCGCGACCGCGAGCGCGACGATCCGGGCGCCTGGGCAGGGCCTCACGGTCCTCCCGGGTGCCCGGCTGGCACTGGATCCTTACCCTGGATCCTTACCCTTGGCCGTGAAGACCCGGCCCCAGTCCATCGCGGTGGCATCCGGCAGGTCGACGCCGAGGGTGGCCTCGATCGCCTCGCGCTCGTGCCGGCACGGGACGCCGGTCTCGGCGTCGACGGTCTTCACGGTGCCGCGGGCGTCGTTCATCATGCAGCCGGCGACGCTGTCGTCGTGATCGAGGCCGAGGGCGTGGCCGAGCTCGTGGGTGGCGACCTTGACGGTGCGCATGAGGCTGGTGCGGCGAGCGACGCCGCGGCGGGTGCGGAACGTCGAGATGACCGCGACCTGCGAGTCGAGGTAGGCGAGGCCGAGGATGCCCCAGTCGCGGTGGTGGTCCTTGGTGATCGAGATGTCGACCGCGGTCACGCCGAGCACGAGATCGCAGCCCGACGACGGCAGCACGTCGCTGACCAGGTGGTCGAGCAACGTGTCGGCCCGGTAGCGCTTGCGCGGCTTGTAGTAGGCGGCGGCCGGTAGCGCGGTCGCGGCGAGCGAGCGGGCCGTGAAGCCATAGGCGCCGGCGACGCCGCGCTCGACGGCGGTGAGGACCGAAGCGTCGACCGTGCCGAACGGTTGCAGGCAGACGTCGAGGTCGGCGGCCTGGGTGCCGGCCGAAAAGCGCGTCGCCGGCGCCGGGGCGCCGGGGGCGGCGGGTGCCACCCCGGTGAGCACGACGACGATGGCGACGGTGACGATGGCGGCGAGCGTGGCGAGCACGGTGGGGGGGCGGGGCACGCCTCGATGTTCCCATGCCCGCCGCGTCGCGCAACGGTGGCACCAGGCGGGTGCGTGGGATAAGCATGGGGATCCATGGCGCGCACACCGACTCCGACCTGGTTCTTCGCGCTGGCGATCGTGCGCCTGGGGCCGCGCTTCTTGCTCACCCAGGAGCGCAAGTACGGCGGCTCGTGGTCCATCCCCGGCGGCCGCGTCGAGCCCGGCGAGCAGCTGGCCGAGGCCTGCGTGCGCGAGGTGTTCGAGGAGACCGGCGTGCCGGTGACGCTCGACGGCATCTACCGCATCGAGCACTTTGCCAGCCCCGAACGGGCGCGGCTGCGGGTGGTGTTCGCGGCCACGCCGCGCGACGACACCGCGCCCAAGCAGGTCGCCGACGAGGAGTCGTTGCAAGCCGCGTGGCTGACGCTCGCGGAGATCGCGCTGCTGCCGATGCGCGGCAGCGACCTGCGCGCGCTCCTCGAGAGCGTGGCCGCCGGACGACCGGTCTACCCGCTGCAGCTGATCGACGCCGAGATGAGCGTGTGACGCGATCCCGATGGATGGACCTCAGGTGGTCGCGACGACCCCCAGCTGACCGAGGATCGCTCGGACGCTGTCGACGCTGAAGGGCTTGCGCAGAAACCCGTCGGCGCCGCCCCGGCGCGCGGCCTCCTCGGCCGCGCCACCCGAGATCATCAGGACCTTGACCCGGTGGTCGATGCGACGCAGCTCCTGCAGGGTCTGGTCGCCGTCCATGCCCGGCATCATCCGATCGAGGACGACGAGGGCGACCTGATCGCGGTCGGTCTTGAACCGCGACACCGCGGCGCGCCCGCCGTCGAGCTCGCAGGTCTCGAAGCCCAGCGAGCGCAGCAGTCGCGCCGTGGTCTCGCGCGAGGCCAGCACGTCGTCGACCACCAGCGCCAGCGGCCGCGCCGGCCGATCGATGGCGGAACGACCGGCCGCCGGGGTGGGAACGGAGACGCTGACGGTGGTGGTCGCGGAGGTCGTGGTCGCGGCGCTCACCGTGGCGGCACCGGCCGCGCGCAGGTACATGCGGAAGCAGGTGCCCTGCCCGATCCTCGAGTCGACCAGGACCGTGCCGCCATGGTTGCGGATGATGCCGTACACGGTCGACAGGCCGAGGCCGGTGCCCTCGCCGGCCGGCTTGGTGGTGAAGAACGGCTCGAACGCTCGCGCCAGCGTGCTGGGGTCCATGCCGGTCCCGGTATCGGAGACCTGCAGCTCGATGTACGAGCCCTCCTCGGGCACGTGCATCGCCGCCGCCTGCGCCACCGAGAAGGTCCGTGGCCGGGCCTGGATCGTCAGCCGTCCACCCGACGGCATCGCATCACGTGCGTTGAAGCACAGGTTGAGGAGGACCTGCTGCAGCTCGCTGCGATTGCCGCGCACCTGGAGCTGGGCCCCGACGTCGACCTCGATGGTGATCGTCTCGCGCACGGTGCGCCCCACCATCGAGACGATCTCGTCGACCAGCGCCGCGACCTCGATCGGGTGCTCTTCCCGCACCACCTCGCGGCGCGCAAAGTCGAGCAGCCGTCGGGTCAGCTCGGTCGCGTTTCCGGTCGCACCCTTGATCTCGGCGAGGACCTTGAACAGCTCGGGATCGCGAACCTGGTTTTCCGCCGACCACTCGTCCAGAAACTCGAGCCCGCCGAGGATCACCGTGAGCAGGTTGTTGAAGTCATGGGCCAGCCCACCGGCGAGCTGGCCGAGCGACTCGAGCCGCTGCAGCCGCTGGGCCCGCTCCTCGAGCTCGTCGTGGTGGCCATGGATGAAGACCACGTTGCCGATCTGGAGCCGATCGCCGATCGCGACCACCTGACGCGCCTTCGTCACCGGCACGCCGTTCACCGCGGTGCCGTTGCGGCTGCCCAGATCCTCGACGACCAGCCCGTCCTCGTGCGCCGAGATCCGGGCGTGGTAGCGCGAGACGTCGACGCCCTGCAGCACGATCTGGGCATCCGGTGCGCGACCGATCACCACCGGCAAGCGGTCGAGCACGTGGACGCGCCCCACCTCGCCGCCGACCAGGCACACCAGCTTGCCCAGCGAACGTGGGGCCTGCGGACGGGTCACCCGCAGGTCGACCGCGACCGGAATCGTGTCCTCGTCGTAGTTCACGTCGCCGTGGTCGGACATGCACCCCCGCAGCCGGCAGACCGCCGTCCCAGCTGCCCGCACAGTATCCCGCGACCACCGCCCGGTGACGAGTAGCGGTGGGGTAGCCCGCGCTAGGATGGCCCATGCCCACGCTGGACGAGCTGCGCGCCGAGCTGGCCGCGATCGACAAGGATCTGATGCACCTGGCGGCGCGACGACAGGCGGCGGCCCAGGAGATCGGTCGGCTCAAGCGCGCCGCCGGCGTCCCGGTGCGCGACTTCCGGCAGGAGCGCGATGTGGTCGAACGGGCCCGCACCACGGCCGCCGAGCTCGGCCTGGCACCGGCGCTCGGCGAGGAGCTGGTGCTGGCGCTCATCCGCGAGTCGCTCACCGTGCAGGAGCGCGATCGGGTCGCCGCCCAGGGTGCCGGCGGCGGCCGCCGCGTCCTGGTCATCGGCGGCGCCGGCCGCATGGGCCGCTGGTTGGTGCGCTTCCTGTCGGCGCAGGGGTTCGCGGTCGCGGTCGCCGATCCGTCGGGCGCTGTCGAGGGGGTGCCCTGGGTGTCCGACTGGCGGACGCTCACGCTCGATCACGAGCTGATCGTCGTCGCCGCGCCCATGCCGATCACCGCCGCCATCCTGCACCAGCTGGCTACGGCGCCGCCGCGCGGCGTGGTCTTCGACGTCGGCTCGCTCAAGAGCCCGCTCCGCTCCGGCCTGCACGCGCTGCGCGCTGCCGGCGGCCGGGTCACCTCGGTGCACCCGATGTTCGGTCCCGACACCGAGCTGCTCAGCGGCCGCCACGTCATCTTCGTCGATGTCGGTGACCCCGACGCCACCCGCGCCGCGCGCGAGCTGTTCACCTCGACGATGGCGACCCTGGTCGAGATGGATCTCGAGAGCCACGACCGCCTGATCGCGTACGTCCTCGGCCTCTCGCACGCCCTCAACATCGCGTTCTTCACCGCGCTGGCCGAGAGTGGCGAGGCCGCGCCGCGCCTGGCCACGCTGTCGTCGACCACGTTCGACGCTCAGCTCAAGGTCGCCGCCAAGGTCGCCGACGAGAACCCCGACCTGTACTTCGAGATCCAGCACCTCAACGACTACGGCACCGAGTCGCTGTCGGCGCTGCTGCTGGCGGTCGAACGCCTGCGCTCGGTGGTGCGGGCCGGCGATGTCTCCGGCTTCCGTGCCCTGATGGAGCGCGGCCGCAGCTACCTGGCCCACCGCGGGACGTGACGCTGGTCACGGCTTGCGCGCGACGACGACCTTGGCCACCAGGTGCGGCTCGACCGACTCGACGGCGAAGCCCCGCTCACCCAGCAGGTCGGCCAGATCGTCCTCGAGGTAGTCCTGGTAGAACGGCTCGTGGAACTCGGCCGAGAAGTTGCCCAGCACCACCGCCAGCCCCGGACTCTCGGCCGGTTGCGCCGAGTCCTCGATGACCAGCAGGCCACCCGGTCGCAGCACCCGCCAGGCCTCGGCGATCACGTTGCGACGGGCGTTGCGGGGCAGCTCGTGGAACAGGTAGACGCTGGTCACCACGTCGAAGGTGGCGTCGGCCCACGGCAGCTGCTCGGCGTTCTCGACGGTGAGCGCGACCTCGCCGACGTCGCGCAGCAGCTTGCGCGCCGCCTGCACGTAGTGCGGTGACAGATCGACGCCGTGGAAGCGCAGCTCGGGATGCGTGGTCGCGAGCTGGCGCAGCGTGCGTCCGGTGCCGCATGCGATGTCGAGCAAGCGGACCCGGCCCGGTACGGCGTTGGTGTCACGCAGCCAGCGCGTCACCGGGGGGATGACCTGACGGCGCATCACGTCGGCGGTGCCGCGAAACAACAGCTCGACGCCGAGATCGTAGACCTCGGCCGAGTGCTCGCTGAAGTAGCCGTCGGTCTGCCAGTGGAACGTGCGCCGGTAGTAGGCCGGGAAGCGGGTCTTGTCGACCGCCGGGATGTCCTGGTACGCGCCGCGCTTCTTGCGCCGCACCACGCGCGGCGTGTCGAGCAACAGGCGCGGGAAGGCGCGCACGTAGTCACGGGTCGGGATCTGGAACAGCAGCTGGCGCGGGTACATCCCGGTGCGGACGTTCTCCAGATCGCGCTGGTACAGCGCCTCGGTGCGGCGGCGCAGCTCGGCGATCACGGGGTCCGGAATCGGCGGCCGCGGCGTGCGCGACAGCAGGCGCGCCGTCTCCTGCAGGAACGTGGCGTTCAGGAGGAACGAGAACTGCTGGGCGCGGTAGGCGACCCGATCGAGGCGAGCCAAGGCCGAAGCTAGCGCCTGCATCGTACGCCCGAGCCTAGCACGTACGTCTCCGCCGCCGCCCCAGCGCCATCAAGCCCACCAGCACCATCCCGATCTCCGCGCCGGGCGCCGCGCTGGCGTCGCAGCAACCGTCCTTCGGCGGCGGCATCGAGGGACCGTCGATCCCGGCGTCCACGGCGCAGTCGATCTCGTTCGACGTCACCCCGAACTGATCGCGGGTGCCGCACCACAGGTTCAGCTCGCAGTCGTCGTGCTGGTCGTTGCCGGCCGGGCAGCGCACCGGCCCGAGCATGTCCTCGTAGCGCAACTTGTTCAGCCACGGCCCGGCGGCATCGGTCGCCGATCGCCCGAGCGCCATCAGGTCCGACGGCAGGTGGTTGGCGCACATCCACAGCGACTGATCGCTCGGCCGCTCGACGAGACAGCGGCTCTCGAAGAGGACCCCGCCCACGGGCGTGAACGTCAGCCCGGCGTCGGCCGACCGGTACAGGCCCATCGACCCGGTCGCCGCCAGCACCTCGCCGCTGCGCCGCACCACCACGGCGCGGATGTACGCCGGCAGGTCGAGCACCTTGGTCCACGTCGGCCCACCGCCGGCGACCGCGGCGCTCCAGTTGCTGGTCCGGTAGATCGCCTCCTGGACCGTGGTGCCGACCAGCGTCACGCGGACGTACACGTGCTCGGGGTTGTTCGGCGAGACCGCCGCGATCTGGACGTCGGAGATCTCGGTGCCGACGAACGCGGCCACCGGCAACGACTCCCAGGTCTGGCCGCCGTTCATGCTCCGGAACATGAGCTTCTGCCGCGGCAACCCGGACTGCACCCGGTAGCCGGTGCCGTACACGCGCAGGGCATCGCCGGGCGCGCTGCCGGGCGCAACTTCGAGAGTCTCGAACCAGTCGAACACCTGGTTGAGGTTGCCGGTGGGCTGGAACGTCGCGCCGTCGTCGACGCTCTTGAAGATGCCGCTGCCCAGCACCGGATCGGCGGCGCCGGCGTAGATGGCGCCGTCGGAGCCGATCGCCACCGCGGTCACCAGCCAGCTACCCAGCGGCGCACCCAGGCCTTCCCACACGCAGCCGTCGCGCGTGTAGCGCAGGCCGTCGAACGTGGTGGCCCAGATCGCCCCGCTCGACGAGTACTCGTAGTCGGGATCGAACGAGCCCTGGAAGCCAACCGCCGATTCGCAGATCCAGCGCCAGGTGGCGGCGTCGTCGCGGGTCACCATCAACCCGAACGTGACCCCGACCAGCAGGTCGCTGCTGTTGCCGGGACGGAACACGACCTTGACCGACGACGGCGGCCGACCATTCGCAATGGCCGGGGACGGCCGGGCAGCGAGCACGGCGCCGATGGCCAAGGCGGACAGGAGACCCACGGTGCGCCGCATCGGCGTACCGTACCGCAAGTCATCCCGGGACCGGTGATCCGCCCCTCACACCCGCCCACGAGCCGCCACCCCGACGCCGCATCCGGGCCAGCGGTGGGTCAGCCGAGCCCGATCTCGCGCAGGCGCTGGTCGAGGTACTCGCCGGCGCTGACCGCCGGGTACCTGGCCGTCCCGCCGGTGCGCGCGATCGCGGTCGGAATCGGCGTCAGATCGACGTCCTTGCGGGGGTGGATGAAGCACGGCATCGAGAAGCGCTCGCTCGACGCGTCGCGCGGGTTGACGACTCGATGGGTGGTGCTCTTGAACAGGCCGTTGGTCACGCTCTGCAGCATGTCGCCCGAGTCGACGACGATGTGATCGAACGAGACGTGGATCGGCATCCAGGTCCCGTCGCGGCGCCGGAGCTCGAGCCCCTCGGCGGTGGCGCCCGACAGCAAGGTGATCAGGTTGATGTCCTCGTGGGCGGCCGATCGCACCGCGCCCGGCGGCGCACCCACGGTGGGCGGGTAGTAGATGACGCGGACGATGGTATCGCTGTCGTCGCCCATGGCCGCGAACGTGCGCGCCGGCTCGCCGAGGTAGCGCGCGCAGGCCTCGAGACAGATGCCGCCCAGGCCGGCGAGCGCCTGGTACAAGGACGACATCGCGGCCCGGAAGTCGGCGACGGTGTCGTCGGGCCACAGGTTGGGGCCATAGGGCCGGTGGACGGGATGGTCGTCGGGCACGCCGGTCCGACCGACCTGCCAGAACTCCTTGAGGTCGGGGGCGCTCGAGTCGCGGGCGTGCTCGGTGCCGAAGCCGGTGTAGCCGCGCTGCCCCTTGGCGCCGGCGCGGTGGTAGCCCGCCTTCACGTCGGGGGGCAGGTGGAAGAAGTCCCGCGCCGCCTGGTAGGCGCGGCGGGTCAGGTCCTCGGCGACACCGTGATGATCGAGCGCGAAGAAGCCGATGTCGGCCAGCGAATCGCCGACCGTCGCGGTGAAGCGGTCACGCGCGGCACCGCCGGCGTACCAGTCGCGGAGGTCGACGACGGGGAGGCTGCTCTCGCTCATGGCGCGGTAAGTATCAGCCCTGCTTGTGCGCGATCTCGGGCTCGGTGGCGAAGAACTTGTTGCGCCTGGGGTCGTTGAAGCGCTTGTAGTCGATCTCCCACGGCACGACGCGGGCGGTGCCGGCCTCGACCGCGATGGTGAGCGCCATCGGCGTGACCGTGCGGTAGCTCGAGTTGGCGGGCAGATCGTTGTTGTCGGCGCCGCCGGCCGAGAACAGGTTGAGGAGCGCGGTCTGGCCGTTGGGGTAGACCGACTTGAACCCCTCGTCGATCTTCTCGTGGCCGCGCACCATCATCGTGCAGCCGAGCTGGGCCATGAACTTCTCGAACTGCAGGCGCCCGAACGGAAACCGGGCGTTCTGCGCCTGCAGATCGTCGGGGATGTAGTCGGCCGACGACGGGTCGCTCCACAACATCTGGAAGCGCAGCTCGCTGTCGTTGAGCGACGCCATGTCGGTGTACTTGTCGGCGATCGAGCTGTCGCGCGGGATGCCGGCGTGCACGAACAGCAGCCGATCGAACAGCAACAGATTCGGCATCTGCTCGAAGAAGTGCATGTAGGCCTCGAACATCTCACCCGGCATGTGGCCGATGAGCGTGTTGATGGCCTCGGCGGGTTTGACACCGCCGTAGATGCGGCCCTTGTACTCGATGTAGTACTCGTGGTTGCCGCGCAGGATGAAGACGTGGTCCGGGGCGGCGGTGAACATCTGCATGACCGTGCGCAGGATGCCGTTGTACGAGAAGCGGCCGCGGTCGATGTAGTCGCCGAGCAGCACCAGCTTGGGGTTGGGCCGACTGCGGTCGAGCCGGTAGGCCTCGACCTTGGCGAAGAAATCGGCCTGCATCAGGGCCGCCTTCAGGCACGAGTAGCAGCCATGCAGGTCGCCGAGCACGGTGAGCTCGTAGGTCTCGCCCGGCGCCACCGGATGGACGTAGATATGACCGTCGAGGAACGGGGTCTGGCCCGCGAACTGGCCGACGTCGTGTTTGCCGTCGAGCTGGCCCTCGCCGACGATGCGCTGCCGCTTCCATTCCTCGGCCACGCTCTGCATCAGCTTGAAGTCGGCCTCGGCCTGCTTGCGCAGCCGCTGCGGATCCGCCGAGTAGTGCTGCTCGAAGGCGATGAAGAACGGATGATCGTCGAGCCGGGACGAGACCTGGGCCGTGGCGGCGATCTCGACCGGCGGCGCGTCGACCGCCTGGAACTGATCGACGGTCACCCGCGTCTCGGCGTGCAGCAGCGTGTCGAGCTCGGACCGGAACTTCTCCTCGGCCGGGTGGGCGCTGCCGTCGGCGTAGATCAGCTCGTCGATGGTCGCCAGCAGCTCGCGTTGATTGGTCTCGTCGAAGCTGTTGAAGATCTCGTAGCACCTGAGCTTGAGCTTGGCGTAGACGAACTGCTCGACCTTCTCCTCGTCGGAGACCGCCTCCTCGAACAGGCTGCGGATCTCGGCGTCGACCTGATCGAAGACCTCGTAGAAGTGGGCGACGAACTTGTTGACCACCTCGGTCCGGGCGGCGGCGGTGGCGTCGGGCATCGCCTCGCGGGCGCGGGCGGCCACCAGCTGGCGGATGTAGATCTTGACGAAGGTCTTCTCGGTGGGGTCGAAGTCCCCGTCGATGTACCCGAACGCGGTCATGTAGAAGATGATCGCGTTCATCTGCTGTTCGGCGACGTTTGGATCAGTGCTGAAGGTAAGCATCGGGCCCCTCGATCTTCGACGAAGCTTGCCGCGGTCCGGGGTGTGGACGCAACCCCGCCACCCCCGCGGTGAACGGCTGGCGGTCCCGAAACGCGCGCCGCCCCGCGACCTGCGATATGCTTCGCTCCGCGTGAACAGGCATGCTTATTTGACCGGGGTGATCCTGGCGCTCGCCGCGTCCGTGGCGGGCGCCGACGAGACGAGGCCACGGCGGCTCGAGGTGGGCGGCTTCCTCGGCCTCGACCGTTTCGGCGACGACATCGAGCTCGGCAATTCGTGGGCCGGCGAACAGATCCCCGGTACGTCGATGCTGATCGGCGGCCGCGGCGGCCTGATCCTGCTCCCCGACCTGGCGGGCGGCTCCGATCTCGATCCGCAGCTCGGGGTCGAGGTCGAGGCCAAGATGGCGTTCTCGTCGACCGGCGAGGTCAGCGAGGGCGGACGGGCGTCGTACTTCGCCCCGGTTTTCGGCTGGCGGCTGCAGGCCATCGGCCGGCTGCGAAGCGGGCTCGCGGCGACGCCTCACCTGGTGGTCGGCATCGGCGGCGAGAGCGTCGTCACCGGCTCGCCGTTCATGGTCGACGACACCGACGCCGCCTTCCACTGGGGCCCGGGCGTGACCTGGGCCCTGACCGATCGCCTCGACGCGCGCGTCGACGTCCGGCATGGCCTGACCGCGGGGCGCGATCAGCTCATCATCTCGACGCTGGAGCTGCAGTTCGGCGTCTCGTATGGATGGGACGAGCACACGCGCAAGGCGAAACCGCCAGCAGCCAAGGACACCGACGGCGACGGCTTCTTCGATCCCGACGACAAGTGCCCGACCGAGAAGGAGACCGAGAACGACTTTCAGGATGACGACGGCTGCCCCGACGTCGCCGACCGCGATGGCGACACCATCCTCGATCCCGACGACGCCTGCGTCGACGAGCCCGAGAACCTCAACGGGATCGACGACGCGGACGGCTGTCCCGAGGTCGACTTCGACGGTGACGGCTTCCTCGGCAGCAAGGATCCGTGTCCGCAAGAGGCCGAAGACTTCGACAAGTTCGAGGACGAGGACGGCTGCCCCGACCGCGACAACGACGGCGACACCATCCCCGACGCCAGCGATGCGTGTCCGGATCAGCCCGAGACCTACAACGGCTTCGACGACACCGATGGCTGCCCCGACGAGCTTCCCAAGGTCCTCAAGGAGTTCTCCGGCGTGATCGAAGGCATCACGTTCGACTTCGCCAAGGCCCGCATCCGCGCGGCGTCGCGCAAGACCCTCGACAAGGCGGCCGGCACCCTGCGCGACTACGCGTCGATCCGCATCCGGATCGAGGGCCACACCGACGATCGCGGCGGGCGCGAGAAGAACCTGACGCTGTCCCAGAAGCGCGCCGACGCGGTGAAGTGGTACCTGGTCGACAAGGGCATCGCCGCCGACCGCATCGACACCATCGGCCACGGTCCCGATGTGCCACGGGCCTCGAACAAGACCAACAAGGGTCGAGCCCAGAACCGGCGCATCGAGTTCCACGTCGTCTTCCAGGATCCGACCAGGAACGAGGCGCCGCCGGCGCCGACTCCCGAATCCCCGAGCCCGACTCCGAGCCCGAGCCCGAGCCCGAGCCCGAGCCCGAGCCCGAGCCCGAGCCCGACCCCGACCCCGACCCCGAGCCCGACCCCGAGCCCGACCCCGAGCCCGAGCCCGACCCCGACCCCGGCTCCCGAAGCCCCGACCCCGACCCCGACGCCCGAAGCGCCGACGCCGACCCCGAGCCCGGCCCCATGAACCCGTCTCCAACCGCGCGACGGAGCTGGCCGCTGGTGGCCGGCGCGATCGGCGGGGTCGCGGTCGTCGCGCTGGTGTCCATGCTGGTGCTGGACGATGACGGCGAGCGCGGCGAGGTCCGGCAACGGCGCGTCGAGCTCGGCGGCCCCGCGGCGCTCGAGCGTCAGGCGGCGCAAGCGCGCGCCGAGATGGCCATGCGCGAGGCGCAGCAGGCGGTTGCCGCGGCGCAGGCCATGGCCGATCGCGAGGCGGAGACCCGGCGCGAGGCGGAGGTGGCGGCGCAGGCCGATCGCGCGCTCGCGATCGAGGCGGCGCGAACGCAGGGCGTCCTGGGCGCGGCCGCCCTCAGCCAGGGCGACGTGTTCGCGTCGATCACCGGCAGCGGCGACCTCACCGGCGGCCTCGGCGATGGCGAGATCCAGGGCGGCCTGATCGGCTCCACGGACGCAGAGGAGGCGTTCGGCTTCGGTCGGTCCGGGGACGGGAGCGGTGGTGGCGGGACCGGCCTGGGCACGCTCGGCACCTACGGCACGCTCGGTCACGGTGGCGGTGGTACCGGCACCGGCTACGGGACCGGCTCCGGTCGTGCGCGAGCCACGACGGCGCCGCAGGTCCGCATCGGCAACGCCCAGGTGACGGGTGAGCTCGACAAGAACATCGTCCGCCGCTACATCCGGCGCAGCCTGCCGAGGATCACCTACTGCTACGAGAAACAGCTGCTCGCCGAGCCCACGCTGGCCGGCACGGTGACGGCGACCTTCGAGATCGGGCCGGGCGGAGACGTGACCGCGTCGGAGGCCAGCGGCATGGACGACGAGGTCGCGCGCTGCGTGGCCGCCACCATCCGCGGCATCGAGTTTCCCCGCCCCAAGGCTGGCACCGTCAGCGTGGCGTACCCGTTCGCGATGCGGCCCGCGGGCGGCTGATCGATCCACCGCCCAGCCCGGCGGTGTGACAGACTCGGATCCGACATGTCGACGGAGAAGTCCGCCAGGGATCGGGAAGACACCGCCGGCGAGCCGCAGGACGGCTCGGCACCGGCACCAGGAAAGCGCGCCCGGACCGACGCGATCGGCCCCGGCGCCCCGCGCGGAGCCGCCGCGACCGGCGGGCTGCCCACCTCGCCGGTCCAGGCCAAGGCCGACCCGTTCGACTTCAGCTACGCCCGCGCCGCCGGGCAGGTGCCGGCCTTGCAGCGCAAGGAACCCGCGGCGACCGCCACCGCCGCCGCCGTGACCGATCCGTTCCCCGGCGAGAAGCTGGCCGCGGCGAAGTCGTTCGCGGCGCTGGTCGATCTGGTCACGCTGGCCGAGACCCGCCTCGCCGCCGCCGGCCACGACACCGCCAGCGTCGTCCATATCCTGCGCGGCATCTTCTACGGCACGAAATGGAGCATGGACAACCAGGTCGAGGGCAGCGAGATGCGGAACGTCGCGTTCCAGATCTACACCGCCTCGATGTCACCCGACGATCCCCGGCCGATCATCGGCACCAGCCTGTTCCTGGCGCTGCGCGGCAGCGCCGAGGTCAAGGATCCGAACGGTCGCTACACCGATTTCGGTCACCTCATCATCGGCCTCGACTCGCGCGACTGGGTGTCGCGCACGGTCAACATCCCGTCGCAAGGTGGGACTGGCCAGGCCATCAACACCTGGCTCGGTGATCTCGGCGGCGGCGCCGGCATGCTGGCGATGAACCGCGGGCTGGATGGCAACGTCACCAAGCACGCGCTGCGCCACTTCAAGGGCAGCGACTACGGCGGCGTCGTCAATCTCGAGGGCGACATCGCCGGCGTCGTCGGTGTCGAGCTGCGGCCGGGTCAGACCCTCGCCGACGCGCTGCGCGCCTACCTGTTGCCGCCCAAGGAAGATACCGCGAGTCGGTGGAACCGACGCGCGCAGCTGATGCTCGAGTCGCTGGGCGGCACGGTCGTCGCCGGCGCCGTGACCGGCGAGGCGGCGCTGATCGCGCAGGTCGGCGCCCAGATCGAGGGCTTCAGCTGCTGGTACGCAGCCACGCGTCTCAAGGACAAGGGCAAGACCTTGACCCCCGCCATGTGTCGCGACGTCGGCCACCACATCACCGGCGCGGCGGCCGAGATGGCGGAGATCCTCGTCAAGACGCTGGTGTGGGCGATGGCCGATCCGAAGCGCAACATCGACGCTCAGCTCGCCGGCTGCGATCCGGCGCCCACCGCGGCGAGCACCGCGGTGCCATACCAGCTGGAGGCGGTGGCGCTGTCGCTGGAGGCCGCCGCGACCGGTGCCGACTGGAGCGACAAGGCCGCCGACTGGGCCGACGAGCAGCGCAAGAAGTACGGGTTCTGACCCGCGACCGCGGCGACGTCACCTGCGGCGCGGCACTAGCCCCACGCGCGCCCACGCCGCGTACTCGCGCGCCAGCCAGGCCAGCGCTCGCCGCCGGTCGCGATACTCGAGGCTGTCAGCGAGGTGCCAGACCCTGGCGTCGAGGCCCACGCGCCGGAACCACCACCGGGCACGGCGGCCGTGGAACGGCTGGGTGACCAGCCACACCCGCGCGCCGGGCGGCAGCAGCCGGGCCACCTCGTGCGCGTTCTCCGCCGTGGTCCGCGACCGGTCCTCGACGACGAGGGCGTCGGCCGCGACACCCGCCGCGCGGGCGACCGCGGCCATCGCCGGCGCCTCGGCGAGCGACGCGCCACGCGAGCAGCCGCCCGACATCACCAGCCGGGGCGCCGCACCGGCTTGCCACAGCGCGATGCCCGCGGCCACGCGCTCGGCGACCACCGACGACAGCGTCCCGTCGGAAGCCAGCGGCGCGCCGAGCACGACGATCGCCGCCGCCGCGGCGCCATCGCGCACCCCGCCGCCCACCCCGACCACCAGCGGCGCCTCGAGGACCCGCGCCACCAGATCCGAGATCACGGCCCGCCGTCGCCTCGCCGTCGGCTCGCTCAGGGTGACACGTAGATGACCGGCGGCGGCGGCACGTGCAGCGGCGCGGGCAGGTCGGCGAGCACGTAGGCGAGCACGGCGACCGCGGCGACGCCGTCGGCCAGCGCTTGCGGGTCGACCTTGTCGAGCGTGTCGGCGTGGGTGTGGTGGATGTCGAAGTAGCGGCGACCGTCGGTGCTCAGCCCGAGACCGAGCACGCCCTGCCGGGTCAACGGCGCGATGTCGGCACCGGGGTGGTCGCTACGCTCGAGGGTGGTCGCTCCCAGCGGCGCCAGCAGCGTGACGAGGTCGGCGAGCTGCGCCATCACCTCGTCGCTACCGTCGCCGCCGATCGCGACCTCGAGGCCGCGGGGCGCGAAGCCACCGCTGTCGCTCTCGAGCGCCGCGACGTGGCCACCGACCTCGGCGGCGTGCGCGGCGGCATAACCAGCGGCGCCGCGCAGGCCGTTCTCCTCGTTGGTGAACAGGACCACGCGGATCGTGCGCCGCGGCTGCAGGCCGAGCCGGCGCAGCACCGTCAGCGCCTGCATGACGTGGATGCAGCCGGCGCCGTCGTCGTGAGCACCCTGCCCGACGTCCCACGAGTCGAGATGGGCGCCGATCAGCACCACCTGGTCGGGCTGTTCGCGACCACGCAGCTCGCCGATCACGTTGGCGGACCGGACCTCGGGCAGCATGCGGGCGCCGAGCTCGAGCTGCACCGTGACGTCGCCGGCGGCGGCCAGCCGGGCGAGCAGCTCGGTGTCCTCGACGGTGATGGCGGCCGCCGGGATCTTCGCCACCCCGTCCTCGTAGCCCATGCTGCCGGTGTGGGGCGAACGCAGGCTGTGCGCCGTCACGCTGCGCATCAGGACCGCGGCGGCGCCGTACCGAGCCGCCGCCGAGGCGCCGGCCCAGCGAAACGGGACCACGTCGCCGTATCCGCTGCCATGCTCCTCGGTCCACGCCGGCATGGCGACGTCGTAGAGCACGATCGCCCCCGCCAGCTCGGCCTTGCGGGCCGCCAGCTCGGACCAGCCATGGACCACCACCACCTGGCCGCGCACGCCGCCCTTCGGCGTACCGACCGTGCCGCCGAGGCCGAGCACGACCAGGTCGCGCTGCACCGGCGTCACGATGCGGGCCGCCTCGGCGCCCCGCACCCAGCGCGGCACCATCACCGGTTCGGTGCGCACGTCGTGGCCGTCGCGCCTCATCGCGTCCGCCGCCCACACGATCGCCAGGTCGAGCGCCGCCGAGCCTGCGAGCCGGTTGCCGATCCGATCGGCGAGGTGCGCGAGCTTGTCCCAGCCACCGCGATCGGCACGGGCGTCGGCGAGGATGCGCGCCGCCACGGCGCGGTAGGCGTCGGCGATCGGGGTGGCGACCGCGTCGTCGGCGTCGTCACCGGCCGCCGCGCTGGACTCCTCGAAGGGCGGCGCGGCGGCGAACGGGTCGACCGGCACCACACCGGCGCGCCCGGTCGTGCAAGCCGCAACCGCGACCGCGACCGCGACGCGCAACCGCCGGCTCACGTCGCCTCGCCGAGCGCCACCGGCTCGTCTCGCGTCGCCAGCGCCGGCGCCGCGATCTCGACGCACAGCTCGACCACCAGCACCAGGTGCTCGACGCTCTGCGGCGTCGAGCGCCGCTCCAGGGCGAGCTGCGACAGCGGGATGAGGACATCCAGCGGCGCGCCCTGCCCGGGGAACACGCGGTGGCGGAGCGACTGGCCGTCCCAGAACGCCAGCCAACCGTCGAGCGAGGCGGCGGCGCGGGCGCGCAGCCCGCTGTCGAGCAGGCGCAGCATGACGTCGCGATCGCCACGCGAGCGGAAGCGCTGGTCGAACGGCGCATCGTCGGCGCGCATCACGGGCCCGGCCGCCGGCGGCTCCGGGTGACTGCCGGTGCCGGCCGCGCCGCCGCGCGCGACCACGGTCCAGGTCGCCGCGCGGCCGGCATCGACCTCACGGCCGCACACCACGTCGACCACCACCACCGCTCGCGCCATGCGCTCGACGCGCAGGCGGACCGGCACCCCGTGGCGCTCGGTGACCACCACGGTCGAGGTGTGCTCGCCTTCGCCGCGCACCGAGACGGCGCTGACCGCGCCGTCGCCGTGCTTGTGACGCAAGGCCGCCACCAGGTGACCGACGAACGCCTGCCACACCTCGTCCTCGATCGGCGGGGTCACCGGGATGAACGCCGCCCGCTCCTCGTCCCGCACGCGCCGCGCGCCGTCGCCGAGCAGGACCAGGCCGGTGGCGGCGGTGACGAACGCCGCCGGCCACGCGAACCCGTGCCCGGCGAGCACCAGCAGCGCGAGGCCGAACCCGACCCGTCGCCGCGCCGGCGAAGCCGCCGTCACGCATGCGGTCACGGTCCAGGTCACGGTCGCGAACGCGAGCAGGTAGAGCGCGATCTGGTCCTGGGGCGCGTCGACCCGCAGGTCGAGACCGAGCACGCGGTTGACCGCCTTGACCGTCGACAGGTAGTCGATGCGGAGCGCCGCTGCACCCGCACCGGCGATCAGCAGCGCGATCGCGAACGGCAGCACGCGGGTCATCGAGCGCGCGAACGGCCGCGGCGCCAGGCAATACGGCGACGCGATCGCCGCCACCGCCAGCCCGTTGCGGGCCAGCTTGCCGATGGCGGCCCGCGCCTCGCCACCCAGCAACTGGTCCTCGCTCCACAGCTGGGCCGACAGCAGCGACGCCCCGCAGTAGATCAGGATCGGGGCGGCGCAGACGGTCAGGCCGATCGCGGCTCCGACGTCGACCTTGCGTGCCCACACCCGCACGACCTGATGGATCGCGACCACCAGCAGCGCGACGTGCAGGAACGTCTGCACCGTGGCCGGGTCGGCCATCACCGCCAGCGTCGCCACCACCGCCATCCCGCCGGCGGTGACACCGTCGATGCCCCGGCCGATGCGCTCGGCGGGACGGCCATGACGCGCGCCCAGCATCGCCTCGTGCGCCCGCACCGTCAGCACGATGACACCGAGCAACGCGACGAAGTAGAGGAGGAACAGCGCGACGTAATCGAGGGCGACGAACCAGCTCGGCGGGACCAGCTTCTGGGCCTGGCCCTTGATGAAGACCGGCTTCTTCTCGAGGCCGCGAACCAGGAGCCGCCCGATCGAGACCTCCGCCATGACCGCACCGAGCAGGATCAGCTCCAGCGCGGACAAGGAGCGACGGTCACGTTCCATGCGAAGGAAAAAACGTAGCTCTCATAGGTAGTTGGGTCAAGCCGTGGTCGGAATACTGGCGTCCACCCCCTGGTCGCACGATATCCTACATGTCGTGGTCATCCGCTGCATCGTCCTGCTTGCCGCCGCGGTCGTCGCTGGCGTCGCTGGCGGGCCGCACACGGTCAGCGCCGCGCCCGACTCGGCCCCGATGTTGAAGGCCGACGCGCCACGGGCCCGGCCGATCGTGGTGATCGATCCCGGTCACGGCGGCTCCAACGCGGGCGCCTCCGGAACCGCCGGCGTTTCCGAGAAGCAGCTCACGCTGGTGCTGGCGCGCGCGGTCCGCGAGGCGCTGGTCGGTCGCGGCATCGAGGTGGTGCTCACCCGCGACCGCGACACCACGCTGACCCTGCGGCAGCGGGTCGCGGCGGCCAACCGCCGCGGCGCCGACCTGTTCGTCAGCATCCACGGCAACGCGTCTCCGGAGCGCGTGCAGCGCGGCTTCGAGACCTTCGTGCTCACCGCGGGCGGCGTCGACGTCGACGGCCGGGCGCTGCGCAGCGAGACCGGGACACCGCGGCCCGGGCTCGACGACGCCACGGCGTCGATCCTCGATGATGTCGAGCGCGGCGCGTGCCAGTGGGAGGCCGCCGAGCTGGCGGCAGCGGTGCAGCGCGAGCTGCGCGCGATCCGCGGCGCGGCCGGCGACCGCGGCGTGCGCCAGGACGCCCACCACGTCTTGCTCGGCGCCACCATGCCGGCGGTGCTGGTCGAGGTCGGCTTCATCGACCACCCGATCGAGGGCCAGGAGCTGGCCCGCCCCGCGGTGCAAGCCGCGATCGCCGCCGCCCTCGCGCAGGCGATCAGCTCGCAGCTCGCCGATCGGTAGACGGTGTGCAGACGGTGTATGGTCCGCGGCCATGCGCCCCGACGGTCGACGCCCCGATCAACTGCGATCCCTCGAGATCATCCCCGGCTTCCAGAAGCACGCCGAGGGCTCGGCCCTGGTCAAGCTCGGCGACACCTGGGTGGTGTGCTCGGCCTCGGTCGAGGAAACCGTGCCGTCGTTCCTCGCCGGCAAGGGCAAGGGCTGGATCACGGCCGAATACGCCATGCTGCCGCGCGCGACCCACACCCGCAGCAAGCGTGACCCCGGGGGCCGCGGCAAGGAGATCCAGCGCCTGATCGGACGGGCCCTGCGCGCCGCCGTCGATCTGCGCGCGCTCGGCGAACGGACGATCACCGTCGATTGCGACGTCCTGGTCGCCGATGGCGGCACCCGGGTCACCTCGATCACCGGCGCCTGGGTGGCGATCGGCCTGGCGCTGCGCCAGCTGGTCGGCCGGGGCGTGCTCGCCGATCTCGGCGCGCTGCGGCCGCCGGTGGCGGCGGTTTCGGTTGGCATCGTCGATGGCCAGGTCGTGCTCGACCTGCCGTACATCGAGGACTCGCGCGCCGACGTCGACATGAACGTGGTCATGACCGAGGACGGCGGGCTGATCGAGGTCCAGGGCACCGCCGAAGGCGCCGCCTACTCGCGGGCCCAGCTCGACGCCATGCTCGATCTGGCGGCCGGCGGCATCGTGCAGATCGCGGCGGCGCAGCGCGCGGTGGTCTTTGCATGAGGCCGCTGGTGTTCGCGACCCGCAACCGCGGCAAGCTGGCCGAGCTGCACGCGTTGCTGGCCGACTCGGGCGTCGACGTGGTCGGGGTCGCCGACGCCGCGACCCTGCTCGGCCGCGCCATCGCCGACGTGATCGAGGACGCCGACACCCTGGTCGGCAACGCGGCCAAGAAGGCGCGCGAGATCGCCGCCATCACCGGCTGGCCGGCGCTGGCCGATGACAGCGGTCTCGAGGTCGATGCGCTCGACGGCGCGCCCGGCGTGTTCAGCGCCCGCTGGGCCGGCGCGCACGGCGACGACGGCGCCAACAACGCCAAGCTCCTGCGCGCGCTCTCCGACGTGTCCGCCGAGCTGCGAACCGCCCGCTTCCGATGCGCGCTGGTGCTCGCCGATCCGGCCGGGCCGCTCGGCGACGAGCTGGTCACCAGCGACGGCGTGGTCGAAGGCGTGATCCTCGATGCCCCCCGCGGCAGCGGCGGGTTCGGCTACGATCCCCTGTTTTACTGTCCGGAGATCGGACAGACGTTCGCCGAGGCCGGCCTCGGCCCCAAGGGCCACGTCTCGCACCGCGCCCGCGCCATGGCCGCCCTCGCGCCGCGGCTGCGCGGATACCTCACTCGGACGTGATCGCGGGCTTGCGCGACCGCCCCCTTCCCGGTATCCCTTCTGGGCTCGCGACCGGCGAGTGATCGGGGTGTAGCGCAGCCTGGTAGCGCACCTGGTTTGGGACCAGGGAGTCGGAGGTTCGAATCCTCTCACCCCGACGAGACAGCCGACGAGACAGCCGACGAGGCCGACGAGGCCGACGAGACCGACGAGACCCGCGCCCATAGCTCAGCTGGATCAGAGCACCGACCTTCTAAGTCGGGGGTCGGAGGTTCGAGCCCTCCTGGGCGCGCTCAGGGTGCGGCGCACATCCGCTCGTAGAACGCGCGCACCTCGCCGTCGTCGATCGCGACGCCGGCCTTGCAGCTCGGCGCCGCGGCGGCCCGGGCGGCGGCCAGGTTGTCCTCGCGCTCGTGGGTGACCGCCAGCGCGTGGCGCAGAAAGACCTCGAAGCGTTCGGGGTTGGTGAGCAGCATGCGGAGATCCTGCTCGGCGATCGCGCGCTCGAGGTGGCCGCGGGCCCGCTCGACGTCGCCGGCCTCGATCGCGAGCACCGCGGCGAAGTACTGGGCGCGCGGGTCGCGGGGGTACCTGGTCAGCAGGTCGGCGCTCCGCGCCGCGATCTCGGCGTCGTCCTTGGGCAGCTCGCCGTCGGGGATGAGCTCCTTGGCCAGCGCAGGATTGCGGGCCAGGACGCCGGCACCGACGAAGGTGCGGGCGTACTCGTCGTGGTCGGCGGCGAGTCGGATCCATCCGTAGCCGGTGAACGCGAGGCCGGCCGCCGCCACCACCGCGGCGAAGGCGCCGGCGCGGGGGTGCTCGGCGTCGCGGGCCCAGGTCAGCAGCAGCAAGCCGCCGCCGACCGCGCCGGCGAGCGCGCCGCCGAGGTGGGCGGCGAAGTCGACCTTGCCGCCGCCGGCCGACGCCAGCGGCAACAGGCTCGGGATCAAGATCTGCCCCAGCGACACCAGGATCTGCGTCCGCGCCGGGCCCTTGGGCAGCCGCAGGCTCGCCACCATCGCCGCGGCGAGCAGCGCCATGATCGCGCCCGACGCGCCCACCGACGTGATGTTGTCGGCGTTGATGGACAGCGACGCGGCCGAGCCGCCCAGCGCGCCGATCACGAACAGCGCCACCATCCAGCGCCGCCCGATCAGGTTCTCGAGCACGCCGCCGGCCATGTACATCGCCACCGCGTTGAACAGCAGGTGGAGCGGATTGCCGTGCAAGAACGCGCACGTCAACATCCGCCACCACTCACCGGCGTCGAAGCGCTCGTGCTCGAGCCCGCCGAGCGCGATCAGCGTGCCGAGGCCGGGTGAGACCCCGTCGGCGGGCATCACGGTCCACGCCAGCTCGACGACGAACATGGCGAAGAACGCCAGCAGCAGCGCGTAGGTCGCGATCGGGCGAGTGTCGAAGTGGGCGACCTTGTCGTGCGCCGTGGCCGCCACCGCCAGCGCTTGATCGCTGCGCCGCGGCTCGCTCAGGATCTGGCGCAGCCACGGCTGGCGGGTCGCGCCGTCGGCGGCGGTCGAGAACAGGTCGCCGGGCAAGCCGTTGGTGGCGGCCGTGTTGACTGCGTAGGCGCGGATCGCGACCCCCTTCTGGGTCACCCGCCGGAACGCGTAGCCCTCGAGTCGGGCCCGATCGCCGGTATCGGGAACCCCGGCGCCCACCTCCCAGATCTCGATGGTGACCGTCTCCTTGACGCCGTGCACCGAGCCGGCGTACTTGCGGCACGCGGCGGCGACCTCGTCGACCCGCTCGGGGTCGAGCGTGAAGCGCTTGTGGGGATCGGCGTCGCGGTCGATGATGCACGCGATGGCCAGCCCGACGCCGTCGCCGCCGGTCAGGATCCAGTCGCTGACTGCCGCCAGCGGCGCCGCCTCGGGCAGGTTGCGGATCACGTAGCGGTGGTCGGCGACCAGGCAGCGGGCCAGGTACGACGCCGCGCTGTCGGGCGCTCGCTCACCGTCGGGACTGGACATCTCCGCTCGTTACCACGACCGGCGTCCCACTGCACCGACCAACGACAGCAGCGCGGCGACGCAGCCGGCGTTGACGAGCGAGACCTGGCCGAGCGCCCAGCCGGCGCGGTAGGCGAGATAGTAGCCGAGCTCGATCCCGATCGCGGCCCCGCCGAGCAGCGCGGCGCCGCCCAGCGCGCGGCGATCGAGCGTCGCGGTGCCGGCACCGCTGGTCACGGCCCACGCCACCGCCGACAGCACGAAGGCCACCGCATAGGCGACGGCGAGGAACGGCCACGGGTTGGTGGCGCCGCTCTGGCCCCGCAGCGCGAGGTGATAGAGCACGCCGCTGCCGACGGTGAGCACGAGGGGGACCACATGACCGAACATGCGAGCACTCTGCGGTCTCGGCTGCGATGCGTCCATTGCATCTTTGTCATGGACTAATGCGTTGCGCGCATGATGGCGCTATGCTGGCGCCGTGTTGCCGTTGTCGCAGGATCAGCTCGCCGCGTTCGCGGCCGTGGTCAAGGCCGGCAGCTTCACGCGCGCCGCCGGCGAGCTGCACCTGAGCCAGCCGGCGCTGTCGCGCCGCATCGCCGGGCTCGAGGATCACCTGGCGGTGACGCTGCTGGTGCGCGGCCCGGCCGGGCCCACGCTGACCGATGCCGGCCGTCGCGTGCTCGGCTTCGTCCACGCCCAGCGCGCGCTCGAGGACGAGCTGCTCGGCGAGCTGCGGCCGTCGCACCGGGCGCTGCGCGGCGAGGTCCGGGTCGCCGGGCCATCGTCGATCGTGCCGGGCATGATCCTGCCCGCCCTCGCCGGCCTGCTCCGCGACCACCCCTCGGTGCAGCTCGAGATCCGGACCGCCGGCGCCGACCTGTTGCCCGGCATGCTGTCGCGCGGCGCCGCCGACTTCATCGTCACCGACCTCGCCAGCGACCGCGACGACGTGGTCAGCGTGGCGGTCGGCCACGAGGAGATGGTCATGATCGAGTCGCTGGGCGGCGGCCCCACCGACGTCTACCTCGACGCCAACGCCGCCGACCGCACCACGGCCTGGTTCTTCGCCGAGCAGCCGGCCCGCGCCCGCCCCCGCCGCTGGCGCCGCTCCTTCCTCCACAACGAGGCCGGGATCCTGCTTGGCGTCGAGCTCGGCCTCGGCCGCGCCGTCAAGCCGCGCCAGACCGTGCCCGCCACCGCGCCGGTGCGCGTGCTCCCCGCGTTCCGGCCGGTCCGCAAACCGTTCTACCTCCAGCATCGCAGCCAGCGTTTCTACGGCCGCCTCCATCACACCGTCGCCGACCTGCTCGCCACCGCCATCCGCGCCGGCCTGCGCGCCGCGCTGGCGCGTCATCGGTAGCTCGGGGCGCGTGCCGGGAGTATCTTGCGCGCCATGACGTCGCCGCCGTTGGTCGCGCTTGCCCTGGCCCTCGTCCTCGCTGCGTGCGGCGGCAGCGACGGCACCGATCCAGACGCCGCCGGCGACGACGGTGGTGGCGACGACGGTGCGGGCAACGATGGCGCCCAGGAACTCGACGCGCCTGCCGACGGCGCCACCGGATGCGGCTCGACGACGCTACCACTCGCCGACCTCGGCGGCACCGAGGGCATCGCGATCGCGGACGACGGCACCACCTACTACTCGCAGTCCGGCGCGGTCGGTCGCTGGGTGCCCGGCGGGCCGGCCGTCGATCAGTGGGTGACGTTGACCGGCGCCACCACGGTGTGGGGCCTGGCGCTCGCGCCCGGCGGGATCCTGTACGTCGGCTCGCCCGGCAACAGTGGCGGCCGGATCTGGCGCATCGACACCGCCGCCGCCACGCCGACCGCGACCACGTATCTGATGAGCGCCGGCGGCGCCAACGGCGTGACGGTCGGTCCCGACGGCGCGGTCTACTACTCCGACTATGCCGGGACCCATGTGTACCGGGTGGCGCAAGCCAACGTGCGCACGCAGGTCACCACGGCGCCCATCGCGCAGCCCAACGGGGTCCTGTTCGACGCCGACGGCACGTTGCTGGTGGCCAGCTACAACAGCGGCGACATCCACCGCCTCACGCTCACCGCCGGGGCCGAGACCGCGCGCACGGTCGCCCTGGCCGGGGCCACCGGGATGACGGGCAACCCGGATGGTCTGGCCCGCGACTCGCAAGGGCGGCTGTACGTGACCGACAACGGCGGCGGCCGGGTGCTGCGGTTCGCGGCGGCGACCGATGGCACCTTCGGGGCCCGCGAGCAGCTCCTGACCGGGGTGAGCTCGGCGGCGAACATGGCGTTCGGGCGCGGCACGCTGGCGTGCAGCGATCTCTACGTCACCTCGTCGGGGGCGCTGCGACGGATCGCCGCCGGGGCGTCCGGCGTGCCATGACGACGGGGTCCCGATGAGCGGCAAGAAACCCGAGACCTCGACGAGCCGGTTCGCGGTCCTGTTCGGGCTCCGCGACTCGTTGCCGGCTGGGCCCGCGCCGACGCCCCCACCAGCGGCCACGCCGGTGCCACCGCCGCCGAAGCCGCCGGCGCGGGCCGTGGTGCGGCTCGAGCGCAAGGGACGCCGGGGCAAGGAGGCCACGATCATCGAGAAGCTGGCGCTGCCGCCGCTCGAGCTCGAGCGCTGGTGCAGCGACGCGAAGACGGCGATGGGCTGCGGCGGCGCGATCGATGGCGACGCGATCGTGCTGCAGGGCGATCTGCGCCGCCGGCTCGAGGCGTGGCTGACCGCTCGTGGCGTGCGCAAGGTGACGGTCGCCGGTTAGGGACCGGGAATGGACAAATCGATCGGTGATCGCGGTCGAGCCGCCCCGATGGCGAGGCGCGAGGAGTGGAGTTTACCCTCGGTAAGTGACCGACGAGCAACGAAGCTAGCGGGGATGGATCGGCCGCGAGGACGGACGAGTTGTCCATTCCCGGTCCCTTGGCAAGCCGCCCAAGGCGACGTACGTGATCGCTGGACGTGCCCCCGATTTTCAGCTAGATACCGACAGCCACTCGGTGGGTGTAGCTCAATTGGTAGAGCACCAGGTTGTGGTCCTGGGTGTCGTGGGTTCGACCCCCATCATCCACCCCGAAAAGCAAAAGGACGGCGCCCGCAAGGGCGCCGCCTTCGATGGTGGCGGCCCGCGATGGCGGCCGCCCGGGTTCACTTCGCGGGGGCGTCGGCAGGGTCGGCCTCGGCGGCGTCGCCGGCGAAGTAGCTGCGCAGCACCTGGGTCTCGAAGTTGAGCTCGCGCAACGCGTCCTTGCCGGCGGCGGCCCTGATCGCGGCGTCGAGCATCTCACCGCACTTGGCGCATTCCTTCCCGGCCACCTTGGGCAGCGTGAGCAGGATGCTCTGCCGCACCAGCCGGTCATCGCTCGACACGTTGTAGAGCAGGATCTCCAGCGCCGCGCTCTTGGCCTTGGGCCCCATCTTGCCCAGCTCGAGCAGCGCGCGCTCGATCTGCGCGATGCACACCTCGAGCTTCTCCTCGTCGGTGTACTTGGCGACCTCGATCTCGGCTGACGCCGCCTTGAGGCGGGGCGACACCGCCGCCCAGTCGGCCTTGCACTTGGTCTGGATGTCGGGCGCCTTCAACTTGGGCTTGCCGTCGGGGCCCAGCTTGGGGTTGCCGTCGGCGTCCTTGTCGGGCTCGGTCGGCACCGGGACCAAGGTCGCCACGTAGCAGGCCGGATCATCCTTGCAGTGCATGGCGATCTCGATGCGCGCGGCGTGGGTCTCGAACAGCCGCTGGAAGCCGCGATAGGCCTTGGCCTTCTCGTCGAACGTCTTCCAGGCCCCCTTGGCCAGGGTGTACGGCTCCTTGACCTTGTCGAACCCGACCTTGGCCTTGGTCATGGCGTCGATCTGCTCGATCGGCGCCTTGCGCTCGCCGCCGCTGCGGGCGACGTCGGCCTTGGTCTTGTCGAGCTCGGCCTTGGCGGCGTCGTACACCGCCTTCGCCTTCTCGTAGGCAGCCTTGGGCGGGCCGTCGGCCTCCTTCTGCGCCTTGTCGCTCTCGTCCTTGTACCGCTTGGCCTGGCCCATGAGCAGCGGGATGCGGTCCTTGCTGCGGGCCAGGCGGCCGTAGGCCACCGAGGCCTCGAGGCGCAGGCCCTGCTCGGCGTCGTTCTTGGCGGCGATGGCGCCCAGCGCATCGAGCGCGTTGCCCTTGGTCAGCTTCTCCGAGCCGTCCCGCGACACGAACGAGAACACGTTGGCGGCCATCGGCTTGATGTCGTCGATCTTGCCGGTCGTCCACACGTCGAGCACGGCCTTGGTCGACTCCGGGGAACCGATCTTGCGCAGCGCGTCGAGCACCGCGTTGTGGGCCACCGGACCGGGCGCCGAATCGACGAAGTACGACGGCACCGGGGCTCGGGCCAGCGCCTTGAGCAGCGCCGGCACCGCCGCCGGATCGTAGAGGTCGCCGATGATGATCGCGGCGTAGTAGTCCATCGCCGAGACTGGCTGCCACTCGGCCGGCGGCAGCGGATCTTTGCCCAGGTCACCCTTGTACATGCCGAGGCTGTTCTCCTTGAACAGCGTGTTGACCTCGGTGTCGGTGCCGTCGAGGATCGCCCGCATGCGCGGTCCGACCGTGTCGCCCGAGGCGACCAGCGAGCGGCGCACCTGCTTGAAGAAGAACGGCAGCCGGTACATCGACTCGATCAGCACCGGAATGGCCTGCGGGCTCTTGAGCTTGCCGAGCGCGATGATGGCGGCGCCGTGCAACTCCGGCTTCGCCGGGCTGAACTCCTCGCGAATGATGGTCGCCAGCACCGACACGGCGCCGGGATTTCCGAGCTCGCCGAGCGACAGGATGGCCTGGCCGCGCAGCTGCTTGATCTCCGGCTTGTCGGTCGGCTTGTTGGCGGCGGTCGTCAACACCTCGAGCGCGCCGTCGATCTTGGCGGCGCCCAGCGCCTCGGCAGCCAGCCGCGCGCTCTCGATCGATCGCGGGTTGGCCGAGTCGACCTCCTCGATCGCCTTGGTGAGGATCGGCAGCGCCTTGTCCCAGGCCGCCGCGCGCGCCTTGTCGTTGTTCTTGTAGTTGGCCTTGGCCTGCTCCTCCGTCAGCGGCTTGGCGAGGTCGATGATGACCTGCAGGATGGCCTCGGGACGCCCCTGGCGCTCCCACGCCTTGCCGAGCGCGGGAATGGCCCGGTTGTCACCGAGCCGTTCCAGCTCGGTGACGGCGCGCTCGACCTCGTTCGAATCGCCCAGCTTGTCGGTCCACGTCGTGTAGACGAACGCATCTTCCTGGCAGCCGGACAGCGTGACAGTCGCCGCCGCGCCGACGAGGAAGACAGACAGCAGGACGGACAAGTTCCGCCATCGCAAGGTCATGGATCGGTCCTTTCGAGAGCCGCGTCAGATGATGCAACGCCGGGTGAGGCCTGTGCAGCCCGACCCGGCGCTCTTCATACGAGTGATACCGTGAACCGAAGCGATCGGGCAGCCCGCGTTACTTGTTCTTCACCGCGAACAGGAGGTTGTCGAACTCGGCGTACTTCGCGGTCGTCACGACCATCGTGATGACCCGAGCGTCGACTTCCTTGTCGGCCTGCAGGATGGCGAGCCCCATCGGACACAGGTTCGAGGGGTCGACGATGCCGGCCTTGAGGTCGTCGCAGGCCTTCTTGGCGCGCTTGTCGCGACCGAGGCTGATCTCCTCGCTCCGCTTCTTGTGCACCGCCTTCAAGCGCTCGAACAAGGCCTCGATCTTGAGCGTGGGCGTCTCGTCGCGCAGCAAGCTGTCGAGCGTCGCGACCTGGGTGCCCATGAAGGACACGTCGGTCTTGGTGATGATGATGATCGGCGCCTCTTGCAGCACGTCCTTGCGGTCGGCCTGCGGCAACTCGAGGCCCTTCTGGGCCTTGAGCAGCTCGCCCGACGCCGAGAACACCATCAGCAGGAAGCAGACGAGGATCGTCATCGTGTCGACGAACGGCACCAGGTTGAGGGTGACGTTCTGCGACTTCGCGCCTTCGGTCGCCGAGCCCTTGCCCAGGTGCTTGAACGGCACCGAACGGTAGAGGCGTGAGCCTGCCTGTTTGACTGGCATCTGATGGTCTCCTTACAGCGTCGGGCGCCAGGACAGGCTCGTGGGCTCGGAAAGGCCGACCCCCGTGAACCCGACCTTGACCGCGAGATCCATGGCGTGGATCACGTAGTCGTACTTGACCGGCGCCATCGTCGTGCTCTCGGCCGCGATCTCGATGTCGTTGCGCTCGGCGAACGCCTCTTCCTTCTTCAGGGCGATGAGGGCGTTCTCGAACGTGGCCCACTCGTAGTCGCCGCCGGGCGACTTCTTGATCTGGACCGGGTCGATCGCGAGCCGCGAAACCCCGACGTAGATGGTGTCGGCCTGGATCAACACCGAGATGACCGGTGGCGGATCGATGATGTCGGTGATCGGCTGGTTGCGATTCTTGCCCTTCGGCTGGATCGTGATCTGCGCGATGTTGACCCACACCGCGACCACCAGCAGGAATGCGGTGAGGCAGCTCATCAGGTCGATGTAGGGGACGATGTTGAGCTCGACGTTGAGGCTCTTCTTGTCCCCGCCGGTATCTATCGCAGCGCCCATGGTGGGTACCTCCGAGCGGCCATCCGTAGGATGGATGGCCCGTTGGATCAGCCGGGCTGTTGCATCTGCGAGCGATGGTTGACGACCAGGTTCACGACCTGGACCGTCACCTCGTTGATGTCGTCGGTGACCTTGGTGGTCTTGCCCTGGAGCAGCGAGAACCCGAGCAGGCCGACCAGCGAGGTGCCGATACCGAACGCGGTGCAGTTCAGCGCCTCCGAGATGCCCTTGGCGAGCTCGGTGGACTTGTTGCCGCCCTCATCCGAACCGACGGCGCCGAACGACTTGATCATGCCCGTGATGGTGCCGAGGAGGCCGGCCATGACGGCGAAGTTCGAGAGCATCGCCAGGAACGGCGTGCGGGCGTTGATCTTGGGCAACTCGCGAAGCGCGGCCTCGTCCATGGCGGCCTGGACCTCGTCGTCGCTCTTGTTGAACTTCATCAGGCCGGCCTGCACGATGCGGGTCATCGGCGTCGGGTTACCCGAGCAGACCTTGATCGCGCCCTGGACGTTGCCGGCCATGACCTGGCTCTTGAGCAGCGCCAGCAGCTTGTCCTTGTCCACGGAGGCCTTGAACAGGTACACCGCCCGCTCGACGATGACGGCGATGGTGACAATCGAGGTGATGAGGATGGGCCACATGCCCCATCCACCACGGTGAAAGGCGGTCGAGATCGTCTGCAGCATGGTCGGAGTACCTCCAGGAGGGAGCGGGCGGTTCGAGGTTCGAGGTAACGCGAGATTGCAAAAGTGGATCCACGGGCGTAAGATCTAGTGATTGTTCGCTTTCATTCGTGTAGGCACGCACGCACAGACCCCGATCAGCGTGGCAACACGCGCCGCCTCGGGGCGAAATGCCACGCCATCGCGGGGTGGCTTCGATAAGCGGGAACCGATGCCGGTTCGTGATGTCCGAAAGAGCTGACGCGTGCAGATCAACCGCTTCCTGTCGCTCACCGATCTGGTCGTCCTCGTGGTGGTCGCCGTGGTGCTGTTCCTGCCCCCGCGCGCCGTGACCGCGGGGCCATCGACCAAGCTCGACGCCGACAGCCGGCTCGCCCTGGCGTTCGCCGAGGCGCGCGCCCTCGCCCGCCCCGATGACGGCAAGGCTGCCGCCGAGGTGTCACGGCGCCTCGGCGAGGCCGGCCAGCTCGACTGGGCGGTCCAGGCGGCCGCGGTGGCCGCCGAGCGCGGCGCGGCGTCACCGACCCGCTGGCAGGCGCTGCTGGCGGCGTCGATCGCGCACGCCGACCGGCTGGAGGTCACGGAGGCGCTCGAGTTCGCGAACCACACGCTGTCGGAGTGTGCCAACGTCGGCGAGCAAGCGTGCCCGAGCTACGAGGAGGTGCGGGTCGAGATCTACCAGCGCCACCTCGATGCCGGCGTGAAGTCGGGGATCGATCCGAAGCGCAACCCGACCGGCTTCCGCGAGGCCGGCGAGGCGGCGCTGCGGCCGGTGCGCGCGATCGGGACCGGCAGCAGCCAACCGCCGCCTTGATCGGCAAGCGCCGCTGAGGCTTCCTCCCGCCGCCACGGCGAGTACAGTACGCGTCATGGCGACGACCACGACGGCCACCTCCTCTGCCACGGCGGTGATGAGCCAGGCGGCGCAGAGCATCCGTCCCACCGGCCGCCCCGATCTCGACGACGCGGTGGCGCGCCTCGGCGATCGAGCGCGGGCGTTCGCGCGCATGGCGCCAGCCGAGAAGGCCGCGCTGCTGCGCGAGTGCATGCCGCGCATCGCCGACGCCGCCGAGGCGTGGGTCGCCACCGGCTGCAAGGCCAAGGGCATCAGCGGCGTGTTCGCGGCCGAGGAGTGGCTCGCCGGTCCGCTGCCGACGCTGCGCATGGCGCGGCTCATGGCCGACAGCCTCGACGCCATCGCGCGCGCCGGCCGACCGCCGCTCGGCACGACGACCCGCACGCGCAAGGATGGCCGCCTCGAGATCGAGGTGTTCCCGACCAGCAGGTTCGACAAGATCGCCTTCACCGGCTTCCGCGGCGACTGTCTGATGTTGCCTGGTGTCGACCGCGCCGAGGCCGCGCGCCGACAGGCGAGTTTCTATCGCCAGCGCGACCCCGAGGGCGGGGTGTCGCTCATCCTCGGCGCCGGCAACGTCTCGAACATTCCGCCGATGGACGTGTTCTCGAAGATGTTCGTCGAGGGCTACGTCTGCCTGCTCAAGATGAACCCGGTCAACGAGTGGTCGGGGCCGATCCTCGAACGGGCGCTGGCGCCGCTCCTCGATCGCGGCTTCCTGCGCATCGTCTACGGTGGCGGCGACGTCGGCCAGTACCTCACCGAGCACGCCGGCGTGCAAGACATCCACATCACCGGCTCCGACAAGACCCACGACCTGATCGTGTGGGGACCACCCGGCCCCGAGCGCGACCGCCGCAAGGCCGCCAACCAGCCGCGCCTGCAGAAGCCGATCTCGTCGGAGCTGGGCAACGTCAGCCCGGTCGTGATCGTGCCGTACACGTATCACGACGACGAGCTGGCCTTCATGGCCGCCAACGTCGCCACCATGGTCACCAACAACGCGTCGTTCAACTGCAACGCCGCCAAGATGCTGATCACGTCGCGGGCCTGGCCGCAGCGCGATGCGTTCCTCGGACTGATCGCGCGCGAGCTCGGCCGTTCGCCGGCACGCAAGGCGTACTACCCGGGCGCCTTCGAGCGCTACGCCCGGCTGACCGCCGGCCGCGACCTCAACGTGCCGGGCCGCGCCGGCGACGGCGAGCTGCCATGGACCATCATCCGCGAGGTCGACACCTCGAACGGCCAGGACCCGGTGTTCCAGCTCGAACCGTTCTGCGGCATCCTGAGTGACGCGCCGCTGGGGACCGCCGGCGAGTCCGGCGATCCGGTCGAGTTCCTCGACCGCGCGACGCGCTTCTGCAACGACACGCTGTGGGGCACCCTCAACGCCGCCATCTTCGTGCACGGCAAGCTCGAGCGCGACCCGACGGTCGGCGTGTGCGTCGAGCGCGCCATCACCGAGCTGCGCTACGGGACGGTCGCCGTCAATCACTGGCCGGCGCTGGGCTACGGCCTCGGCTCGCTGCCGTGGGGCGGCCACCCCTCGGCCACGCTGGCTGACATCCAGAGCGGGCTGGGCTGGGTCCACAACACGTTCATGCTCGAGGGCATCGACAAGTCGGTCATCCGTGGCCCGCTGGTGGTGCGACCCCGTCCGCTGTGGTTCACCGGCAACCCGAAGGCCGCCAAGGTCGCCCGGCGCATGATCGCGCAGGAGCTCGAGCCGTCATGGACCGGCCTGGCCCGGGTCGTCGGCGCGGTGTTGTTCTAGGGGCGAGCTGCTATCATCGCGTGGTGAGACTGCTCCTCGTCGCGACCGTGGTGACCGGCGTGTTCGGCTGCGGCGCGACGGTCAAGGCGCCACCGACCCGCCTCACGCCCAAGCAGATCGTCGAGCAGTCGCGGGCGGCGATCGTGCGCGTCGAGGTTGGCACCGACCGGGTCGGGACCGGGTTCGTGGTCGATGGCAGCGGGGCGATCGCCACCAACCTCCACGTCGTGGTCGGGGCTACCGACATCAAGGTCCGCACGCTCGACGGCGCGGTCCTCACCGTGGCCCGCATCCTGGCCTTCGATCCGGACCACGATCTGGCGCTGCTCGACGTCGATCCGCGGCTGCCGCTGCCGATGCTTCGCCTCGGCGACAGCGACCAGGTCGCCGCCGGCGATCCGGTGATCGCGATCGGCAACCCGCTCGGCGTCCTCGACTACACCGTCAGCGACGGCCTGATCTCGAGCGTCCGGACGGTGTCGGCCGAGCTCACCCTGCTGCAGATCTCGGCGCCGATCTCGCAAGGCTCGAGCGGCGGTCCGCTGTTCAACACCTTCGGCGAGGTGATCGGCGTCGCCACCGCCATCTTCAACGAAGGTCAGAACCTCAACTTCGGCGTGCCCTCCAACTACGTGCGCGCCCTGACCCTGGCCCATCGCCCGATGACGGTCGCCGCGTTCGCCGAGCTGACCCAGCCCCGGCCCCAGACCATCGACGCCGGCGGCAAGACGATCGTGCGCAAGGTGCCGCGCCACGAGCTGACCGTCTTCGAGGGCTGCACCGACCAGCAGATCGGCGAGACCGTCGAGTCGATCAGCAAGGCCATCGAGCTCGGCGCGCCGCTCTACAACCAGGGCAACCACGAGGCCTGTTACCGGATCTACGAGGGCACCTCGATGCGGTTCGAGCGCGACAGCGGTTGCAAGGGCGTCCGCGACGCGTTCGGCGCCGGCTTGTTGCGCTCGAGCACGCTCGAGGACTTCACCGAGAAGGCGTGGGCGCTGCGCGACATGTTCGATGGCTTGCTCGATGTGGCGGTGCGCCATGCCAAGCGCTCCGGGTCGACGTCGCCGTGATCGGATCGCCGTGATCCACTACCTGTTCGATATCGACGGCACGCTGGTCCGCGCCGGCGGCGCCGGTGCGCGCTCGCTGTCGGCGGTCATGCTGGCGCGCTACGGGATCAGCGACGCCACCCGCGGCCTGGCCGCGGCCGGCCGTACCGATCCGGCCATCGTGCACGAGATGTTCGAGCGGGCGCTCGGCCGCCCGCCGGCGACCGCCGAGCTCGACGGGGTGATCGCCGCCTACCTCGACGAGCTCGACCGCGCGCTCGGCGGCGCCGACTCGACGCTGCGCGTGCTGCCGGGCGCTCACGCCGCGCTGGCCTGGCTGGCGGCCCGCCCCGATGTCAGCCTGGCGGTCGCCACCGGCAACGTCCGCGCCGGCGCCCGCATCAAGCTCGAGCGCGCCGGGCTGGCCGGCCACTTCGATCTCGATCGCACCGGCGGCTACGGCTGCGACTCGGCGGTCCGGACCGAGCTGGTCGCGCGCGCGGTCGGCCGTGCCGGGGCCGGGTCCGACGACACCGTCGTGGTCGTCGGCGACACCGTCCACGACGTGGCGGCGGCGATCGCGGTCGGTGCGGTGTGCGTCGCGGTCACCACCGGTGGCGATCGCGCCGAGGTGCTGGCCGACGCCGGTGCCGACGTCGTGCTCGACGACCTGGCGGCGCTGGTACCGTGGCACGCGGCGCGCTTCGCGGCGTAGCGCCGCCCGGGTCTCCGTTCGTGCTGAGCAAGTCCCGAGCGCCAGCGAGGGACGCGTCGAAGCACCGGGCCCAGCGGGCCCTGCGGCCGCTTCCCGTTCGTGCTGAGCAAGTCGAGCGCCAGCGAGGGACGCGTCGAAGCACCGGGCCCAGCGGGCCCTGCGGCCTGGGGCGCCGCTACACCCGCGCGCAGTCGCGCAGCACCCAGCGTCGCGTGCTCTCGGTCACGCCCTGGCTGATCTCGCCCTTGTCGTTGGTGGTCGCGACCGGCGGCTCCCACAGCTCGAGCCGGCCTTCGAGCTCGGCCTCGGTGACGTCGTCGGGCAGACGCAGATCCGGGCACAGCACGTCGAGCCCATCGACCACCACCGAGTCGCCCAGCTTCTCGTGCTGGACCCGGCCCTTGACCCGGACCCGCTGGCCGGCCGCGGCCTTGAGCTCGGCGAACGTCGCCACCGAGCGCGCCGGGGCGAGCGCGACGGCGTTGCCGCCACTCGCGGCGCCGCTGCCGCCGCTCGCCGCGCTGCCCGCGGTCGAGGTGTCGTGCTTCGGCTCGCCCTTCATGCAACCTCCCATACACACGGCCGCGATCGCGACCGCCGCCAGTCGCATCAGTCGGCCGCCTTCCAGGTCGCGTTCTCGATCATGAGCATGTCGCCCTCGGAGCCGTGGCTGACCTCGCCCTTGTCGTTGACGAGCGGTTCGTCCGATCCACCCGACAGCCGGAGCGTACCGGTGACCACGATCTTTTTCCGATCGAGCGCGTCGTCCCACGAGAACAGCCCCTTCACGTACACCGGGGTGCGATCCGAGAGCAGCACCATCGCGCCCTCGTGGGCATCGCGAGCCACGCCGGCCAGCGTGACCTCCTGCCCGACCAGGTGCCACGGATCGGCGTCGACGATCTGCGCGGTGGTCATCAGTTACCCCCGACGTGGGCGATGGCGGCCAGGCCCGGATCGTAGTTCGAGCTCTTGGCGATGCAGAAGATGATGCGGTCGAAGTCGAAGTAGCCCTTGGTGAACTTCGCCCGCGTGCTCTGCAGGACCATCATCGGGCTCTCGGCGCGCTTCTTGGGATCTTTGTACTGCATGTGGTTGGCGTGCCAGAAGCAGTTCGACGAGTCGTCCCAGAAGCCGTAGTCGAAGTTGATGTAGCTGCTCTTCTTCTCCTCGCCGGTGACCGGGTCCTTCTTGAGGCGCGACTGGGCCCGGTACTCGTAGCCGGTCATGTCGACCTCGCCGGTGACCGGATCGGTCTTGAACGCTTCCTCGTCGGGCTTGAAGCGCTCCTCGTAGTCCTCGGACTGATTCGACCAGAACAGCTTCGCGAACAGGACGTAGCGGGTCGAATCGACCGCACCGCCGGCCGCCGCGGCGCCGTCGAGGAGCTTGTTCTTCTCGCGCATCGCGGTCTGGGCATGCTCGAAGTCGCCCCAGGTGCCCTCGGCGTAGTCGAGCGGGTTGCCGCCGCCGGCGATGTTCTGCGCCGTGATGCCGATGCAGCCACGGTCGATCGTCGCCCGCTCCGACGCCGTCATCTTGCGGCCCTGCTCCTGCTCCCACTGCGCGATGTACTGCTCCGGCGACCAGCGACGCTGCAGGCCCTTGTCCTCACCGAACTCGGGCGGCTTCTCGCCCTCGGGCAGCGCCTGATCGAGCGCCACGCCGATGAACTGCAACGCCTTCGACTGCACGGCGGCACCCTGACCGCCGGCGGGGCCCGCCATCTCGGACAGCAGCGCCTCGGCGTTGCCGCCGCGCACCACGCTGTCGGCGACCGCGTCGGCGTGCCGCTCGTAGACGTCGCCGCTCTCACCGACGCCGGCCTTGAGGCTGACCCCGGCCCGCTGCTGGACCACATGCGCGGCCTCGTGGGCCGCCGTGTGCAGATCCGGCGACGCCCCGAACGCGACGTCATTGCCCTTGGCGTACGCGGTCGCCCCCAGCGCGGAGCTGGCGTCGGCAGCCGCGCCGCCGGTGTGCGCGCGCACGCCGCTGACGTCGTGGCCACCGAACGACTGCTGGATCACGTCCATGAACGGCAGCCGCTCGCTGGCCCCCGTGAGCCCGGCGTCGGCGGTGGCGTGGACCTGCTCACCGTCGAGCGCACCGCTGGCCTGCACCACGTCGCGGTGGAGTTGCACCGGGTACCGACTCTCGACCAGCGTTCGCTTGCCGGCGGCGCGCTGGACGGCTTGCGTCGTGGAGACGAGGCCGTCGGTGGAATTGCTGCGATCGCGGTCGTTCTCGCTCATGGTGCCCCCGGCGACAGAGTTTGCCACCTTAGTACGTGCGCGAGGCACGGGATCTCCCTCTTGCGGCTGGAAATGAGGCCCGCCCGTCGCACCGCGTCACACGATGCTAGCTGCCAGGCGCAACCTCGCGTGCTGACATCTGTTCCTCAACATGCCCCGTTCCTCTGTCGCCCCCATCGCCCTGGTTCTCACGCTGGTCGCCACTGCCGGAGATGCCGACGCCCGGCCCTTCGGCGAGAAGGGCCAGTACATCGTCACCACCGATGCGAACCTGGACTACCAGCGCGACACCATCCGCATCGACGGCGCCGACGATGTGACCCGCACCCGCTTCTCGTTCCGGCTCGCCGGCGACTACACCTCGTTCCGCAAGGTTTCGTTCGGCATGGAGATCGGCTTCGACGGCGAGATCGAGGGCTTCGACACCGCCAAGGGCTTCCGCTTCGGCGGCCGCGCTGGCTACGTGCTGCCGCTCGGCGCCGTCGCCTCGCTGTGGCCGCGCGCCGGCCTGTCGTTCGACAACACCACCTACCAGACCGAGACTGCCCAGGTCACGGTGCGGTCGACACGCCTGACGGCGTCACTCCCGGTGCTCTTCAACCCCTACCCGCAGGTGCTGGTCGGCCTGGGCCCGACCTTCGACCATGACCTGAGCGCGAAGGCGGCGACCACCGTCGACGTGCAGCGGTTGACCGGCTTCGGCGTCCACATGACGCTCGGCTTCTGGTGGGAGTAGCCGCCAGCGGCCGAGCGTCGGGCCGATCACGACGTCACTTCTTGCAGACCGCCTCGTAGCCCTTCACGTAGGTCTTGCCCTTGTCCATCGACCACTCGCCCCACATCTTGAGCTCCTTGCCGACCATCTCCTCGTAGTGGCGGGCCTTGGACTCGCCCATGACGCTGCGGCCCGCGGATTCCCAGACCGTCTTGCCGTCCTTCGGCCCGTCCGACCAGCCGACCTCCTGGCTGCCCATGTTGTCGACGTGGAGCGAGTGCCACTTCTTCCCGTCGAAGGTCCGGTAGGACTCGAACTTGAAGCCGTTCTTCTTGGTCTCGGCGAACGAGGTCTGGGCCCAGAACTTGTCGAGGGCGAACTTGGTCTTCATGGTCGCCTTCATCGGCTGCGCGGAGCCGTCGGGCATGAACATCTGACCGTTGCACTTCCAGGTGCCGGTGCTGGCCTTGACGGCGGCCGCGACCTCGGCCGACGGGGTCGGCATCGCATGCGCCTCGTCCTTGACGGGCGGCGGCGCCGGCGGAACCGGCGCCGGCTTGGCGTCCGGCTTCTTGGCCGGCACCGCCGGCGCACCTTTGGCCGGGGCGGGCTTGTCGTCAGCCACCGCGCCGCCGGCAAGCCCGGCGACCATCGACATCGAGATCACGATCCGCATGAAGTTCCGCATGTTTCTTGGCTCCTTGGGTTTCGGCGCGGACCATAAACCACTTTCCAGCTCGGGCGCCAAGGGCGGCGGCGCCGCGCTATCATGGGACGGTCACATGACCGCGCCCCGCAAGCTGGGCAGGTACGAGCTCGTCGCCAAGATCGGTGAAGGCGGGATGGCGGAGGTCTATCTGGCCCGCCAGCGCGGCCCCAAGAAGTTCCAGAAGCTGGTGGTGGTCAAGACCGTCCATCCCAAGCTGGCATCCAGGCCGGCGCTGGCCGAGGCGTTGCTCGACGAGGCGCGCATCGCAGCGCTGGTCAAGCATCCCAACGTGGTCGACATCTACGACCTGGGGGAGGAGAAGGGCACCTATTTCATCGCGATGGAGTACCTGGAAGGCGAGTCGATGGCCGCCATCCTCAAGGCGTCGCGAAACGGGCCACGACTCGACCCGTTCTCGACCGCACGCATCATCGCCGACGGTGCGGCCGGCCTGCACGCCGCCCACGAGCTTCGCGACCTCAAGGGCGAACCGCTCGAGCTGGTGCACCAGGACGTGACCCCCGGCAACGTCATCGTGCTCTACGGCGGCCAGGTCAAGCTGGTCGATTTCGGCGTCGCCAAGGTTCGCACCAGCGAGGATTCGGACCTGGTCAAGGGCAAGGCCGGGTACCTGGCGCCCGAGCTGTTCGAGGGCTCGCCCGCCGACCGCCGCTCCGACGTGTGGGCGCTCGGCGTGGTGTTGTGGGAAGCGCTGGTGCTGCGCCGGCTGTTCGCGGCCAAGACCGAGGAGGAGACGTTCTCGCGCATCCGGACCGGGACGATCGAGCCGCCGTCCCGGTTTGCCCTGGCCGTGACCAAGGACCTCGACGAGGTGTGCATGAAGGCGCTGGCCCGTGATCCGGCGGCGCGCTACCCGACCGCCAAGGCGATGCAGGATGATCTGGTCGCGGTGCTGCGGGGTGCCAACTGGAGTGGTGACAGCGAGCCGATCGCGCGCTTCATGCGCACCACGTTCGCGACCCAGATCGCAGCGCGCCAGGAGGTCTTGCGAGATCTGGCCGCCCGCGAAGATCCGCGGCCCGAAGCCATCGAGCTCATGAGCGCGCACGACGACTATCCGGTCAGCGTCACGCCGCCGTCGCTCGAGGAGGTGGTCGCCGGCTCGCACGGCGCCGTGCGGCGGCCGCCGTCCCGTAGCGAGACGCCGGCCGGCGACGGCGAGCTCGCGTTGCTCGACGACAGCGCGGTGCAGTTGATCGAGGCGGCCCGACCGCGGCGAAATCGGTTGATCGCGGCTGCCGTCGCGGCGCTCGCGCTGGTCGTCGTGCTGGTGGTCGTGATGAGCGGCTCGTCGCGGTCGGCGGCGACCGACCGCGCGCTGGCCCCACCACCGATCGACGCTGCGGAGCCGCTCGCAGAGGTCGACGCCGCGCCCGTCGAGCTCGCCGTGCTCGATGCCGGCGCCGGTGCGGCAGATGCTGACGCAGCGGTCGGGCGCGCCGAGCCGAAGGACGGCCGGGGCGGCGACAGCGGCGGCGGCGCCCATGACAACGATCGCGTCGAACCCACCTCGGCACGCGCCCTCTACAAGGATGGGCTGGGCCGCTTCGTCGCCGGCGACACGGCCGGAGCGATCACTCGGTTTCAGTCGGCGGTGAGCCGCGATCCGCGCTACGCTGCCGCTCACCGTGGTCTCGGCATGGCCTACGAACGCAAGGGCGACCGGGCGCGCGCCTCACGATCGTTCCGCACCTACCTCGAGCTGGCGCCGACCGCGCCCGACGCCGCGCAGATCCGCGCGCGCCTGGAGAAGCTGAAATGAGGAACGCGGTGGGCGCGGCCGCCGTCGCCATCGCGGTGGTTGCGGGCGCAGCTTCCGCGCGCGCCGGGTCTCTGAAGGCGCGGGTCATCGTCCTCCCCGCCGAGGGCACCGCGTCCGGGGACGCCAGGCTGCGATCCGATCTGACGACCGCCCTCTCCGACGGCGCCCGCCGGCTCACCCCCGATGTGGCCCGCGCCACCGCATCGCTGGCCGACACCGCGGTGATCGTCGGCTGTGATCCGGCACAACGCGCCTGCCTCGATGCGGTCGCGGCGGCCCTCAACGTCGATCACCTGTTGCTGGCCACCATCCGTGACGGTGCGGGCGGCGAGGTGACGGTCGAGGTGACCGCGGTGAGCCGCGAGGTGACGCCGGTATCGCGGCAGTTCGTGGTGCGGCCGGCATCGCGCAAGCAGGATCTCGCGGCCATCGAGGCGGCGGTGCCGGCGATGCTGGATGCCGAGAGTCGGGGGGCGACGATCGTGCCCGGCAACGGCGTCGGCAACGGCGTCGGCAACGGCGTCGGCGTCGGCAACGGCGTCGGCAACGGCGTCGGCGACGGTAGCGGCGTCGGCGACGCCACTGGCGGCAGCTCGGTGCCGGGTCGAGCGCCCATGGTGATCACGATCGCGGGCGGTGCCGTGCTGCTGCTGGGCCTGGGCTCGTGGGGTCTGGCCGCCGCCAAGCAGGCCGAGATCGACGATGCGCCGACCAGCTCGGAGGACGACCTGGTCGGCCTCGAACAGCTCGAGCGCTCGGCGAGATCGTACGCCGCCGCCGGCAACGCGCTCGTCATCGTCGGCGGCCTCGGCGCCGCCGCGGGCGCGGTCTGGTGGTGGCGCGTCAGGCGCACCCGTGACGCCGCGCCAGCTCCCAGCCTGATCGTGACACCGTTCGTCGCCCACGACCGCCGCGGCCTGTTGCTCGAGGGGCGCTGGTGAGGGCCAGCGCGCTCGCCCTGCGCTCGGCTGCCGCGGTCGTGATCGCGATCGCCCTCGCCGTCACCCTCGGGCCCGCGTGCAGCATCAACTCGCGATCGGACGATTTCCGCTGCGACCGTCCCGGCGATTGCGCGCCGGGCCGCGACTGCGTCGATGGCTGGTGTGTGGTCGATCCGGACGAGATCGACGCCTCCACCACGTGCCCACCGGCGTGCACGCGGTGCCAGGGCGGGACCTGCATCATCGAATGTGACAATGCCGCCGCCTGCTCCGACAGTCGGGTCACCTGCCCGGGGACGATGCCGTGTGACGTGCGCTGCAGCGGAAGCAGCAGCTGCGGCGCCGGTGTGAGCTGTGGCGCCGCGGCGACCTGCACCGTGACCTGTTCGGGCCCGGGAAGCTGTGACCAGCAAGTGCAGTGCGGCGCTGGTGCCTGCACCGTGGCGTGCGGCGGCACCGGCAGCTGCGGCGACGGCATCGACTGCGATGGGGCGTGCGCATGCACCACGACCTGCTCCGGCGCCGGCGCCTGCACCGGGGCCATCGACTGCCCCGCGCCGTCGGCGTGTACCGCGGACGGCCAGTGCACGATGCAGCCAGGGCCATGCAACCGCTGCTAGCCGGTGGCGCGCCAGCTGACGGCCGGGCGAAGGAACGGCTGCGCATGGTCGCCGAGCAGCTGGTCGAGCGCGGCATCGCCGATCCGCGCGTGCTCGAGGCGATGGCCACCATCCCCCGCCATCGCTTCGTGCCCGACCCGATCGGCGGCCACGCCTACGACGATGGCCCGTTGCCGATCGCCCACGACCAGACCATCAGCCAGCCCTACGTGGTGGCGGCGATGACCGAGCTGGCCCGGGTGCAGCCCGGCAGCCGCGTGCTCGAGGTCGGCACCGGCTCGGGGTACCAGTGCGCGGTGCTGGCGGCGCTCGACGCCGAGGTGTGGTCGATCGAGATCCACGCCGAGCTGGCGGCGGCGGCCGCGCGCGAGCTGCGGGCGCTCGGGTTCGGCGACGATCGCGTGCACCTCCGGCACGGCGACGGCTGGGCCGGCTGGCCCGAGGCCGCGCCGTTCGACGCCATCGTGGTCACCGCAGCACCGCCGTCGATCCCGCGCGCCCTGCGCGAGCAACTCGCGATCGGTGGCCGCCTGGTGATCCCGGTCGGCGTCCACGATCAGCACCTCATGCTGATCACCCGCGACGACGTCGACCGCTACACCGAACGTGCGGTCTTCCCGGTCCGCTTCGTGCCCATGACCGGCGCGGCGCCGCGCCTCTAGAACACCGATCAGTTAGAAACCACTGCAAGTCCGATCGCTTGCGCTGCCCCTACCGGTCGTCCTGAGCCGGACCGAGCGCAAGCGAGGTCCGTGTCGAAGGACGGACTTCGTCGAGATGAGCCCTTCGACTCGGCCGCTCCGCGGC
>CANKMW010000004.1 GCA_947483555.1 Myxococcales bacterium | reverse complement strand
CCGTTCGCCCTGAGCGAGGCCGCGCAGCGGCCGAGTCGAAGGGCGCAGCCTCGACGGAGTACGTCCTTCGACTCACGCTCGCGTGCGCTCGCGTTTCGCTCAGGACGAGCGGAAACGTGGCTCGTCTCGATCACTTGACGCTAACTGATCGGCATTGGGTCTAGCCGCAACGCCGCTCACTCGGCGCACGGCCGCTGATCGGTGTTACGCTCGGATCCATGGGGGTCCGGCTCGCGGTGGCGGCCTTCGCTATCGGCCTGTGCGCCGCGCCGATCGGCGCGCGCGGCGAGGCGTCGGAGTCCGAGCTCAAGGCCGAGATGGTCGAGCGGTTCACCCGCTTCATCGACTGGGACGCCGACGACCTGCCCCCCGGCGACCTGCTGGTGTGCGTGGTCGGCGATAGCCCCCTGTTGCGGCCACTCGAGAAGATCGCCAAGGCCCGCAAGGTCAAGGACCGGCGGGCGCGGGTCCGGGTGGTGGAGCCGGCGGCGAGCGCCGACTGCCAGATCGTGGTGATCGCCGGCAACGACAAGAAGCGGCTGGCGGCGGTGGTCGCGCGCACCGAAGGCCACGCGATCCTCACCATCGCCGATGCTCCGGGCGCCGCCGCCGCCGGCGCGATCGTCAACTTCTACCTCGACGGCAAGCACGTGCGCTTCGAGATCAACACGCGGGCCGCCAAGGATAGCGGTCTCAAGGTCCGGGCCAAGCTGTTGCGATTGGCCCGGGTGGTCGGAGGAAAGCCATGACGGGATCGAAGCCGAGCCGGGCTCGCAACCTTTCGATCCGCACCCGGCTCACGCTGGTCATCCTGGGCATCGCGCTGGGCTGCCTGCTGATCGGGTTCGCCGCGGTGGCCTTGCGTCAGATCGACGCGCTCCGCGCCCAGCGCCTGCGCACCATGAGCGTCATGGCCGACGTGGTCGGCGACTCGAGCGTGTCAGGGCTCGCGTTCGGCGACAAGGACGACGCCGCCGGCGTGCTGGCGCGATTGCGCGAGTTCCCCGACATCGAGGCGGCGGCGCTGTTCGACGAGAGCGGCGCGGTCTTCGCGACCTACCGCCGGCCGGGCGCGCGCCTCGATGCCGGCTGGCCGGCGTCACTACCGGCGGACGCGCGGCCGGTGCGCGAGGTCCGCGACCGGATCTCGGTGGTCCGCCTGCCGATCGAATACGAGGGCGACCACTACGGCAGCATCGAGCTGATCGCCTCGAACGCCGCGCTGGCGGCCGAGATCCGCGCCCTGGTGATGACGCTGATCGCGATCGCGGCCGTGCTGGTCCTGGCCTCGGTGATCGCGGCCTGGCTGCTGCAGCGCCGCATCACGCGCCCGATCCTGCAGCTGGCCGAGGTCGCGCGCCAGATCACCGCCGGCGGGACACCGTCCCTGCGCGCCGCGGGCGGCCAGCCCGGCGAGCTCGCGGTGCTGGCCGCCGGCTTCAACGCCATGCTCGAAGAGCTCGAGGCGCGCGAACACGAGGTCGCGGCGTCGCGCGACACCCTGCGCGCGGTCATCGACGCCTCGCCGGTCGCCATCATCGGCGTCGATTCCCAGCGCACGGTGACGTTGTGGAGCGAGCGCGCGTCCCAGTACGTCGGAACCACCGAGGACGACGCCGTCGGCCAGCCGCTGGCGTCGGTGACCCGAGATCCAGCCCTGGCCGCGGTGTGGTCGACCTGGTCGGGACCGGTGGTCGGCCGCGACGTCGAGCTCGAGACCGGCCGCATGCTCGCGATCTCGATCTCGGCGGTACCGGGCGGTGGCGCGGTCGTCATGGCGGAGGACATCACCGAGGAGCGTCACGCCGCGTACGCGCTGGCCGAGCGCGCCGCCCAGCTGCAACGCGCGCAGAAGATGGACGTCGTGGGCCGCCTCGCCGGCGGCGTCGCGCACGACTTCAACAACCTGCTCACCGTGGTGCTGGCGTCGTGCCAGATGCTGGCCCGGCGCGCCGGCGCGCGCCCCGAGCTGCAGGGTTACATCGACAACATCCAGAGCGCGGCGCAGCGCGGCGCAGCGCTGTCGCGCCGCCTGCTCGGTTTCTCGCGGCGCCAGGTTGCGGATCAGCGCGTCGTCGACATCCGCGGCGTGGTCAGCGACCTCGAGAAGATGGTGCGCTCGATTCTTGGCGAGAACGTCGCCGTGGCCAGGGACCTGGCTGCCGGCCCATCGACGGCGCACCTCGACCAGGGCCAGCTGGAGCAGGTGCTGCTCAACCTGGTCATCAACGCCCGCGACGCCATGCCCAGCGGCGGCGTGATGACCCTGCGGACCCGCGTCGATCCCGATGGCGATGGCGGTCCCAAGGGGCTTCGCAGCCCCACCGGCGGCTGGATCGCGCTTTCCGTCGAGGATACCGGCGTCGGCATGACGCCGGAGACCCAGAATCGCCTGTTCGAACCGTTCTTCACCACCAAGTCCAACGGCACCGGCCTGGGCCTGGCCACGGCGCGCCAGCTGGTGCGCGACATGGGCGGTGACATCACGGTGGCGAGCCGGGTCGGGATCGGGACCACGTTCACGGTGTGGGTGCCGCTGCTCGATGCCACCGCCGATCGCTCGACCGAGTTGACCGCGGTCCCGCTCACCACCAGCAACGACACCATCCTGCTCGTCGAGGACGAGGTCGCACTTCGCAACCTGGTCCAGATCCTCCTCACCGAGGCCGGCTACCACGTGATCCCGGCGTCGACGTCACGCGAGGCGCTGGCGCTGGGGATCGCACCCGGCGTCGCGGTCGATCTGTTGCTCACCGACGTCGTCATGCCCGGCCTGAGCGGTCCCCAGCTCGCTGCCGAGCTCACCCGGCGCCGTCCCGAGGTCCAGGTCCTGTACATGTCCGGCTACGTCGGCGACGCGCTGGCCGATCAGGGACTCGAGGAGGCGACCGTGTCGATCATCCACAAGCCGTTCAAGCCCGAACAGCTGCTTCGCCTGGTGCGCGACGTTCTCGACGCCCGGCCGATGCCGCGCGCTCAGCGCCCGTCGGATTTCGGCTTCAAGGACCCTGGCCGGGCCTAGATGCGCGCCAGGCGGGTCTCGGCCCGCTGCAACTGCTCGGGCAACTCGTCGCCGTGGCGGTTCTTGCCGTAGCGCACGTCCTCGTTGGCGTCGACGCGTTCGGCGGCGGCGAGCAGCTCGGCGACCTTCGCCGCCAGGGGAACACCGACGCAGTACCCGTACAGCAGGAGTGTCACCATCAGCTGCGGGTCGTACGGCGGCATGCCGCGCAACTCGCGCTCGTAAGGCGCCCCGATCGCGGTCAGGTCCATCTGCCCGACGACGTCGAGTAGAAAGTACGACAGGTGTCCCGGCGGCAACCACTCACGCGGCGACGGCGGCAACAAGTGACTCTGCGCGGGGGACCACGGGCGAAACGTCTTTCGTAGCTGGCTCAACGTCGCCAGATGATCACGGCAACGCAAGCAAGTCGATCCATTCACCGGATCGAATCACCAGGCCGCCGCCTCGAGGTCGTCGCCGCCATGGCGGTCACTCCGACCGCCGCGCTGCACATCGTCCAGGTGCTTTTTCGGAGAGAGTTCTTGACGGGGTTTTGTGGCGTGGACAAGGCGCCGTCGCGAAGGTCGCGTGGATCTGCGACCAGTGCGCGCACCAACGCCCATGAGCGACGAACGGCAGGCGCGACGAAAAATCCGCCGCCGACCCGACTTCGTCGCGTGGTGGGCAACTGGTGGGGTCGAAAAACCTCGTGCTATGGGTGAAGGGCGCGAAGGGCGCGAAGGGCGCGAAGGGCGCGATGCGGTAAGGAGGACGGCGATGTTCGACGGAGCGAGCGAGGTCGGGGAGTACGAGCAGTCCCACGTGGGGTTGGCGGCGACGAGCGCGCTGCCGCCGTGGCGGGAGATCGATCGCCAGTTGCGCCGGCTGGCCAAGCGGCGCGGCGAGCTCGATGCCCTCGAGCTGGTCTGGCTGGCCCGGGCGGAGCAAGCGGAGCTCCACCATCATCTCGGCCACGCCACGATGCTCGAGTACGTCGAGCGCGTGCTCGGCTACGGGCCCAAGGTCGGCAAGGAGCGACTGCGGGTGGCCCGCGCACTGCTCGACCTGCCGGCGATGGCCACGGCGCTCGGCGACGGCACGCTGGTCTACTCGGCGGTCCGCGAGCTGAGCCGGGTTGCAACCCCGGCGACCGAGAACGAGTGGCTCGACGCCGCGCGCGGCAAGTGCTTGCGCGAGATCGAAGAGCTGGTGGCCGGACGCCGGCCCGGCAAGCGGCCTACCGATCCACCAGATCCCAACCTGGCGCCGCGCCCGATCACGCTCGAGCTGACGCCGCCGACGCTGGCGTTGTTTCGCGACGCCTGCCGCCGACTCGAGGACGAGCGCGGCCACCGGCTCACCGACGACGAGGTCATCGCCGCGATGTGTGCGACGATCGTGGGCCCGACCCCACGTGGGCCCGACGACGGCCGCGGCGACGGCTGCGGCGACGGCCGCGCGCCCTACCAGATCGCGCTCACCGTGTGCGAGCGCTGCGACCGCGCCTCGCACGACGCCAGCGGCCGGGCGATCGACGTCCCGCCGTCCACGCTCGCGCAGGCCCGGTGCAACGCCCAGCACCTCGGCCGGCTCGACGCCGCCGAGCCCGCGCGCGCGGTCCAGGACGTCCCGCCGGCAGTCCAGCGTCTCGTCCATCGCCGCGATCGCGGGCGCTGCACCGTGCCCGGGTGCCGATCCACGCGCTGGCTCCAGCTTCACCATGTCCTGGCGCAAGCGCTGGGCGGCACGCACGATCCGAGCAATCTTTGCTGCCTGTGCTTCGCCCACCATCAATCGTTGCATCAGGGCAAACTGTCAATCACGGGAACGGCGCCGAACGCGCTGGTGTTCGACCGCGACCCGGACGACCGCGAATCGCCTGGGCTGCTCGGCGATGACGCCGACGAGGACGTCCTCGCGCTCGCCCAGCAGGCGCTCGCCCAGCAGGCGCTGGTCCAGCTGGACGGCCGCGGTTCCAGCTGATCGACCACGAGCCGGGCCGCGATGGCCGCGATGGCTCGGCGGCTCTGCTGCTCACCATCCGGCGGGCTGACCGCCCGCAGTGGGATTAGTTCAACACGCTCCTGGCAGGCCGAGGTGCGATGGCAGGTCCTCGCACCCACCCGGCCTCGATGTCAGCGACTCGCAGCTGACGAGTCGGCGATGTCAGCGGCTCGCCGGGTGCGCCCGTCAGTTCGCGAGGCGGTTCGCCACGCTCGCCGCGCCCGGCTGGCGCGATCGGCGCCGCGCGAGCCGAGGTCGGCCGGGTCGGCGGTGGCCATGTCACCAGAAGCTTGGTCGCGGTGTGCCGGGTCGGCGTGCTGGCACGGAACGTGATGAAGGGCAGCGCGAGGAGGTGACCATGCGCGAGCTCCACACCCTGATCATCATCGGCGCCCTGTCGGTCGCTGCCTCGCCAGCGCGAGCCGAGACTCCAGGGTCGCAGGGCCAGCTGGTCGGCGATCTGGCGCCAGCCGATGGCATCCCGCGCGCCAGCTACGTGATCGTCGATGGGCCCGACTGGCTGCCGCCGCCGCCGGTGGTGCTCGATCATGCTGCGCCAACCGTCTTCTACCTGAACAAGAGCGGGGGCACGTACGTGCCCGGCAACAACGACTCGCGCACCAATCGTTCGACGATCGTGAGTCAGACCCGGACCATCCCGGCGTGGAACGTCTCGGCGGCCGGATGGCAGCAGGTCATGACCTGCATGACCACCATGTTCTGGCGCTGGAACGTGACCATCACCGACGTCGATCCGGGCAACGTCCCGCACTACGAGCTGGTGGTCGCTGGCCGGCCGCAGGACGTCGGCATGCAGGCCGGGGTCGGTGGGGTGTCGCCGTTCAGCTGCGGCGTCATCGGCAACTCGATCGTGTTCACGTTCGCGGAGGTCTACGGCACCGACTACCGGTCGGTGTGCGAGACCAACGCGCAGGAGGTCGCGCATTCGTTCGGCCTCGATCACTCGCGGCTGTGCCAGGACCCGATGACCTACCTCAGCGGGTGCGGCGACAAGAGCTTCCAGAACGTCGCGTCGGCGTGCGGCGAGTACTCGAACCGCCAATGCCAGTGTGGCGGTTCGACCCAGAACTCGGTGACGTTGCTCGATCAGCGGCTCGGCCTGCGCGAGTCCGGCGGCACGCTCGACGCTGGCACCGGTGGCCCTGATGCCGGCAGCGGCAGCGGCCCCGACGCCGGTGGTAGCCAGCCGGTGCCCGACGCCGGCGGCCAGCCCGCACCCGACGCCGCCGGCAATCCGGGCGATCCGGACGGCGGCCTGGGCTCCGACGAGATCAGCGGTGGATGCGGCTGCGCGAGTGGCGCCAGCAACGGGACGACCCCCCACGTCCTGGTGCTGGCGGTGGTGGTCATGGCCGGCGTGGGCCGCCGCCGCCGTCGTTCACTCGCGCAGCCGCGCACCCGCCCCGGCGCTTGATGCTACAAGTTGGCCATACCCGCAGAAGGAAGCGTGATGGCCAAGATCAAGGTGAAGAACCCCGTCGTCGAGATGGACGGCGACGAGATGACGCGCATCATCTGGCACAAGATCAAGCAGCAGCTGATCTTGCCGTACCTGGAGATCGACCTCCGCTACTTCGATCTCGGCATCGAGCACCGCGACGCGACCAGCGACCAGGTCACGGTCGACGCTGCCAACGCCACCAAGGAGCATCGGGTGGCGGTCAAGTGCGCCACCATCACGCCCGACGAGGCGCGGGTGAAGGAGTTCGGCCTCAAGGACATGTGGAAGTCGCCCAACGGCACCATCCGCAACATCGTCGGCGGCACCATCTTCCGCGAGCCGATCATCTGCAAGAACGTGCCGCGACTGGTCCCGGGCTGGACCCGGCCGATCGTCGTCGGCCGCCACGCCTTCGGTGACCAGTATCGCGCCACCGACTTCCTGGTCCCGGGCGCCGGCACGCTGACCATGACCTTCACGCCCAAGGACGGCGGCCCGGTCATCGAGCACAAGGTCTACGAGTTCGCCGAGCCGGGCATCGCGATGGGCATGTACAACCTCGACGAGTCGATCCTCGGCTTCGCGCGCAGCTGCCTCAACTACGGTCTCGACCGCGGCTGGCCGGTCTACCTGTCGACCAAGAACACCATCCTCAAGAAGTACGACGGCCGCTTCAAGGATCTGTTCCAGCGCGTGTTCGACGCCGAGTTCGACGCCGCGTTCAAGGCCAAGGGCATCGTCTACGAGCACCGCCTGATCGACGACATGGTGGCCAGCGCGCTCAAGTGGGAGGGTGGCTTCGTGTGGGCGTGCAAGAACTACGATGGCGACGTGCAGTCCGACAGCGTGGCCCAGGGCTTCGGCTCGCTGGGCCTGATGACGTCGGTGCTGCTGACCCCCGATGGCCAGACCGTCGAGGCCGAGGCTGCGCACGGCACCGTGACCCGCCACTACCGCGAGCACCAGAAGGGCAAGCCGACGTCGACCAACCCGATCGCGTCGATCTTCGCCTGGACCCAGGGCCTCAAGTATCGCGGCCGCTTCGACGACACCCCCGATTTGGTGGCGTTCGGCGAGACCCTCGAGAAGGTCTGCGTCGACACCGTCGAGTCGGGCAAGATGACCAAGGATCTCGCCATCCTGATCGGACCCGAGCAGCCGTTCCTCACCACCGACGGCTTCCTGACCGCGCTCGACGACAACCTGGCCGCGCTCCTGAAGGCCTGACGATCAGGGCGCCGATCAGGGCGCCGATCAGGGCGCCGATCAGGGCGCCGCGCACTCGGCCACGGCGTCGACGAAACCGTCGAGCAGCAGGTCGAGGTCGGCGATCGGGATGTTGAGCGGCGGGCAGACGTACGCGGTGTCACCGAGCGGTCGCAGGTACAGCCCGCGGCGCCGCGCGGCGTCGGTGAAGCGCGGGCCGCCGCCGCCGCCGTAGCCGCCGTCGCCGAGGTCGACCGCGCCGATCAGGCCGAGCTGGCGCGGTCGACGCACGCCGGGCAGCGCGGCGGCGCGCGCCAGCGCTGCGGAGAGGCGGACGGCCCGCGCGGCGACGCCGTCGACGATCCGTTCGTCGCGGTAGATGGCGAGCACCTCGCGCGCCACCGCGGCGCCGAGCGGATGGCCCGAGAAGCTGTGGCCATGCATGAACGTGCGCGGCGCGCCGTCCGGTGCGGCGCGGAACCCGTCGTAGATGCGCGCGGTCGCCAGGGTCGCGGCCATCGGGAGCATGCCGGCGGTGAAGCCCTTGGCGGTGCACAGCAGATCCGGAGCCACGCCAGCGAGGTCGCAGGCCCACATCGCGCCGGTGCGGCCGTAGCCGGTGAACACCTCGTCGGCGATGAGGAAGCTGTCGGCCCGTCGGGTCGCGTCAGCGATGCGGCGCAACACCTCGGCCGGGTAGGTGCGCATGCCACCGGCGCCCTGCACCAGCGGCTCGACGATGACGCCGGCGATGCTGTCGCCGTCGCGCGCCAGCCGGTCCTCGATCGCGGCGGCGACCCGATCCCAGCCCGCGACGCAACCGTCGGCGTCCCCACCGTCGGCGGCCGGCGCGCGGGCGACCTCGAACAGCAGCGGGGCGAAGACGGTGAAGAACCCGCCGGCCTCGGCGCCGGCGAGGCTGACCGCGCCCAGGGTGTCGCCGTGATACGCCGACGACAGGGCCAGGAAGCGCTGCCGTGCCGGTCGGCCGTGTTGCTGCCAGTACTGGAACGCGATCTTGACCGCGACCTCGACGGCGGTCGATCCGTCGTCGCTGAAGAAGGCGCGCTCGAGGCCGGCCGGGGCCACCGCGCACAGCTCGGCGGCCAGGTGGGCGACCGCCGGGTGGATGGCGCCACCGGCTCCGACATGATCGAGGCGCGCCGCCTGCGCGGCGAGCGCGGCGAGCAGCCGCGGATGGCGGTGGCCGAGCGTGCACGTCCACCACGACGAGATGCCGTCGAGGTAGCGACCGCCGCCAGCGTCAAGGAGCCAGGGCCCGTCGGCATCGACGATGACCAGCGGGTCGTGCTCCTGGTGGCGCTCGGGCGAGGTGTACGGTGGCCACAGGTGACGGCGCGCGAGGGCAACCAGTGGGTCGCGGGTGGGATCAGGTACGACCACGGGGCCATCATGGCATCGGCCGCGTCCCGGCGTCCGCGTCACGAGCTTCACTCCCGGTCGCGTCTGCCCTTCACGGCGCGGGCGGGCGGCCGAACCTGGAGACATGCCGCCCGTTGGCGGCCCAGAGCGGAGAGCGAGCATGGACTACCAGATCCTCGTGTGTGACGACGAGCCGGAGATCCGCGCGGCGATGCGTCGGACGCTCCACCGCTTCCAGGTCACCGCCGTGGAATCGATGGAGGAGGCGCTGGCCATGATGCGCCAGCGACGCTTCCACGCCGTGGTCAGCGACTTCAACCTCGGCGTGCAGCAAGGCGATGGCCTCGAGCTGCTGCAGCTGGTGCGGGTCCTGTACCCGGAGACGACGCGGTTGCTGGTCACCGGCAACACCGATGTGCAGCTCGCGATCCGCGCCCTCAACGAGGGCGCCGTGCACCGCTTCTTCCTCAAGCCATGGGACGACGATCAGCTGGTCTTCGCGCTCGAGATCTCGCTGCGTCAGGTCGGGGCGGCATCATCGACTGCTCCAGCTGGCCCTGAGTGGACCGCGACCCGGGTGGGTGGCCAACGACCCGGGTGAACGACGTCAGGTAGCGTACGGTTAGCGGCGTCCTCGAGCTGTTCGGTGCTTGACGCACGAGGTCGGCTGCGCGGCTCAGGTCTTGAACTTGCTAGCGTCGATGTTGTGGCGCTGCAGGAGGCGGCGGAAGTTGGTGCGATCGATGGAGGCGATGCGCGCCGCCGCCGAGATGCTGCCCCTGGTCTGCTCGAGGAGGCGCGTCAAGTAGTTGCGCTCGGTCTCGGTTGCCGCTCGTCGCTTGGTGTCGGTGAGCGAGACGCGGTCGACCTGCGCCTCGGGCACCGAGGGGGCGTCGAGGCGCGGCATCCTTCGCGTCGTGGTGATCGCCCCCGGCAGCGCCGCGAGATCGATGGTGCCCTCCCGGGTCATCGCCAGCGCGTGCAAGATCGCGTTCTCCAGCTCGCGGACGTTGCCCGGCCAGGCGTACGCGACCAGGGTGTCGAGCGCGTCGTCGTCGAAGAAGCGCCGCCGTTCGCCGGCGTGACGCTGGAGCAGGGCGGCGATCAGCGCCGGGATGTCTTCGGGCCGCTCTCGCAGCGGAGGGACCCGCAGGTTGACCACGTTGAGGCGGAAGTAGAGGTCGGCGCGGAACTTCCCGTCCTGGACCGCGCGGCCGAGGTCGACGTTGGTCGCTGCGATCACGCGGACATCGACGGCCCGCGCGCCGTCGCTGCCAACCGCACGCACCTCGCGCTCCTGCAGCGCGCGCAGGAGTCGGGCCTGCACCGCCAGCGGCATGTCGCCGATCTCATCGAGGAACAAGGTGCCGCCGTCGGCCTCGACGAAGACGCCGGGTCGCGCGCTGGTGGCGCCGGTGAACGCGCCGCGGGTGTGGCCGAACAGCTCGCTGTCGATGAGCCCCTCGGGGATGGCGCCGCAGTTGAGTGGCACGAAGGGCCGGCGGGACCGGGGCGACGCCTGGTGCAGCGCTCGCGCGACGACCTCCTTGCCGGTGCCGCTCTCGCCGATGATCAGGACGCTGACGTTGGCCTCGGCGATGCGCGGCACCATGCGGCGCAGGTCCGCCATTGCGTCGCTACGTCCGAGCAGCGGGCCGATCGCCGGATCATCGGCGCCGGGCAGCGCCAGGTCGCGGTGGATGGCCGTGTGACGCACCGCGAGATCGATGATGTCGACGAGCGTCGAGCCCTGCGGGGGCTTGACGATGTAGTGAAACGCGCCGCCGCGCAGTGCGGCAGTGGCGGTGGCGGCGCTGTCGTCCGCAGTGAGCATGACGATCGCGCTGCGGTTGCCGCCTTCGCGCAGGCGCGCCAGCACGTCGAGGCCGCTCACGGAGCCGATATTCACGTCGAGCAGGATCGCGTCCCAGTCATCGGTCCGCGCCCGCCGGACCAGGTCCTCGACCTCATCCGGGGTGCAGATGGACTCCACATCGAAATGCCGGCGGGCGAGCGCGCGCTGGATCATCCGCGCCAGCTGCGGATCGTCGTCTACCACCAGCACCCGGGGCTTCTGCTTGTCCATTTCCCCAATCGAGATGTTACCCCGCCCGTGGGGAAGCCGGAAACACCTGATTACCCGTGATTACCCGACCGGGGTGATCTGGCCGCAGGGCAGCGACAGGACGAAGGCAGGGCCGTCTGGAGTCGCATCGTGGCGTACCGAGCCGCCGTGCGCCTCGCACGCGAGGCGGCAGAAGTAGAGGCCGAGCCCGCGCTGGCCGTCCTTGCCCTGGGCATACTTGCCGAACAGCCGCGCGGCGAGCGCGGGCGGGATGTGCGGCCCGGTGTTGTGGACCATGATCTCGATGCGCGTCGGCTCGCTGCCGCGCACGATCTCCCTGGCCGCCATCCGGACCGTTCCGCCGGGATTGCAGTAGCGCTGCGCATTTCCGACCAGGTTGTGCAGGACCCGGGCGATGAGCGCTTCGTCGAAGTTGGCGATGATGTCCTGGTCGCACGACACCGAATGATGGATCTGTCGCGTCATCGAGGGGGCGTGGATCGCCATCACCTCGAGAAGGAGCTCGCGCACCTTGACCCGCCCAGGGCGCGGACGCAGCGCGTCATCCTCGAATCGGGCGACGTCGACGAAGTTGGCGACCAGGCCAGCCATGCGGCGCAGGGCGCGCACCGTGGCCCCGAGAGCCTGCCGCTCGTCGTCATCGTCGACCTTCAGGACCTGCGACAGGTAGGTCATGTTGGACAGCGCGATGGCGAGGCCGTTGTTGAGGTCGTGAGCGAGCAGGGCGGCGGCCTCGGTGCCCCACGCAAGCAGGCGATCAGCCTTCTCGTGCGCCTGCCGGGCGCTGACGTACGCCTGCTGGGCACGTGCCGCCGCGTGAACGCGCTTCTGCAACTCGCTGATCGAGATGGGCTTCATCAGATACCCGTCGACGCCGGCGTCGAAGGCCTCGATCCGTGCCCGCGGATCGTCGTTGCCGCTCAGGATCTCGATGTGGATCGCCTGCCCGAACAGGCTTCTGAGCCGGCGCACCACCTCGAAACCGCCGGTCGGCATCCCCAGGTCGACCAGCGCGAGATCGAAGGGCGTCGCCTCGGCCAGCGCGATCGCGGCGTCGCCGTCCTCTACCGTGCGGACCTCGAACCCGAGCCGTCGCAGCGCGCTGGCCACGATGCGTCGCACCTCGGGCTCGTCGTCAGCGACCAGCACGCGCACGCCAGTCGGATCGGTCGGCTGGGGGGCCGACGAGCTCGACACGGTCTGGGGGCTGGGATCCAGGGTGATGGCCGCTGTAAGGTGATGCACGCCCATTGCCTTTGCGATTCGTGTGCCAGCGCTACGGCCGGCTACGGCCGACTGGCCCTTCAGCGGGTGCGAGAACGGCCGAGGAGGTATCCAAGGAGAGACGTCATGAACACTGCTTCGAGCTGTATGGCCGCCCCAGCCGCCCCATCCCTGTCCGCGCTGTCTCCGGCCACCGTCTGCGACGTCCTGCTCGACGCCGCCATCGCCGCGGACGCCGACACGCTGTGGCTCGAGCCGCGCCAGGCGCACGAGGATCGCTACGATCTCTCGATCGAGCGTCAGGGCCAGACGATCGCGATGACCGCGTTCGACGGTGCGCTCGGTGCCGCCGTGGTCGCGCGCCTGGCGCTGCTCGCCGAGATCGACCTCGTCGCCCGTCGTCCAACGACCGGACGCTGCGTGGTGCGGGGTCCGCGGAACACCGCCGAGATCGTCGTGACCACGCGTCCCGGACGGTCGCCACGCGCCCAGGTCCTGGTGCGCAACCTGGCGGCGCGCAGCCGCGCCACCGTGGCGACTCCGCTGAAGATCGAGGCGGGCGCCTCGATCGGGCAGTACGTCCTCGGTCGTCGACTGGGCGCCGGTGGCATGGGGCAGGTCTTCGAGGCCACACACCGCGCGCTTGGCCGCTCGTGCGCGCTCAAGATCCTCACCCTCGATGCACAGTCGCCGGAGTCGGCCGGCCGCTTCCTGCACGAGGCCCGCGCAGCGGCGCGCATCAAGCACCCCAACATCGTGGACGTGTTCGACTTCGGCTACGTCGCCGACGGTCGACCCTACCTGGTGATGGAGCTGCTCGACGGCGGGAGCCTGGCCGAACTCATGGCGGGGGAGGCGCTCGAGCCTCGCGCCGCCGTGAAGATCGCGCGCGAACTGGCGGCGGCGCTGACCGCAGCCCACGCGGCTGGCGTGATCCATGCAGACGTCTCACCTTCGAACGTGCTGATCGCCGATGACAGCGCCAGGCTCGTCGACTTCGGGCTCGCCCAGACCCTGGACGATCCGTCTCGGTTGGGCGGCGGTGAGACGTTGGAGTACGTGTTCGGCACCCCGTCATACATCGCACCCGAGATCATCCGTGGCCTCAACGCCGAGCCGGCCAGCGACCAGTACGCGCTCGGCGCGGTGCTGTACGAGATGCTGACCGGCGCGCCGCCCTATCGCGCGCCGACCATCCGCGACCTCTGCGTCAAGCACCTCACCGAGCCGATCCCGGAGGTCGCGAGTCCGATCGCGCCGCTGCCGCCGGAGTTCGGCCGCGTGATCGAGCGCTGCCTGGCCAAGCGCGCCCGGCAGCGGTTTTCGTCGATGAGCGACCTCCACGCCGCGCTGGTCGAGGCCGAGCAGGCCCTGTTCGCTGGCGGCTGGCGCCGCTGGTTGACCCCGTGAGCCGTCAAGCTCAGGAGACCGCGATGAGCAAGACGACGAGCCCCGTGGTCCTGTGCGTCGACGACGATCCCGACATGCTCGCCGCCGTGGTTCGCACGATCCGCGCCGACGGGTACCACGTGATGGCGGCCGATTCGCCGAGCGCGGCGCTCGCCATCCTTGGCAACCAGGCGGTGGCGGTGCTGGTGTCCGACTTCGAGATGCCCGAGATGACCGGCGTCGAGCTCGCCGTGCGGGCGCGCGACCTGCAGCCCGAGACCGTACGCATGATGCTGACCGGGCGCAACACCGTCGACACGGCCATGGCCGGCATCAACATCGGCGAGGTGTTCCGCTTCCTGGCCAAGCCGTTCTCGCCCGATGCGCTGCGCCGCGAGGTGGCGGCCGCCGTCGAGCACCACCGCGAAGTCGCGGACGTGGCGAGCGAGCGACTCACCGTCGTGCGTCGCCGCCGCGTGGTGGAGACGCTGGAGCGCGACTATCCGGGCATCACGGTGGTGCCGCGCGATGACGAGGGCTTCTACCTGCTCGACGGCGATGCCCGGCACCGGGCCGCCGCGACCTCAGCACTGGCAGCGGTCCTGGCGCTGTTCACCACCTGAGCCCGCGCGGCGGTGCGGGCCAGCCGAGCCCTGCCGACTCAAGAGGTGTCGATCAAAGCCTCGACACCTCTTGTCGATCGACTTGCCGGCTACGCCGGCTACGCCGGCTGCGCCTGTACGGCATCGTCGCTCGCAGACTCGCGACTTCCGACCGGCCGAACATGCCCCGAGCGGTATTGTTCGACAGGTCTTCAGCGCGTGGCGGGCGGCTTCGGCGTCGACGAGCCGGCGCTGGGAGCGACAGGTTCGGGAGCCGGGTCCAGCGCGTCGAGGAGGCGGGCGGCGACCGTTCCGAGATCGACGTGGTAGGTGCCGCGCACGATGCGGCGCCGGACCAGCGCTGCCCGCAGGCTGATCGGCTGGGTCGCCTCGGCGTGGGCGACCAGGTCCCGGATGCTGGCCATGCGGTGGACGAATCGGCCACCGCCGGCAGGCGTGAAGGATCGGCACCGTCAGATCTCGCCGACCCCCGCGTGCGGCGGACGCGCCGGCGTGCCGGCGTGGCGCACGCGTTGCACTGCACGCCGGTCATGACACCCATTGCCGAACGCGACCGCCGCATCGCCGACCACGTCGACACCGCACGCCGCATCGCGCGTCGCATCGCGCGTCGCTGCCCGGCGTGGGTGCAGGATGATCTGATCGCGGCTGGTATGCTTGGTCTGGCCGAGGCCGCCGAGCGCTACGACGACCGCCGCGGCGAGCCGTTCCTGGCGTTCGCGACCAAGCGCATCCGCGGTGCCGTGCTCGACGAGCTCCGGCGCGGCGACATCATGCCCCGCCGCGTGCGCACGCTGGCGCGCAAGGTGGGTGCGATCATGCAGGCGCTGGAGGCCCAGCTCGGCCAGCGGCCGGAGGATCAGTCGATGGCCGCCGCGCTCCGGGTGTCGATCGACCACTACCGCACCGAGCTAAAACCGCTGGCCGACGTCAGGGTTGGCTCACTCGAGGATCTCGAGCACGCGCCGCCGGCGGCCCCGGCCGAGCAGTCGCCGGCGCACCACGCCGAGCGCAACGAGATGCTCGCGCAGATCAGTGCCGCGCTGGAGCGACTCGACGCGCGCGACGTCCTGATCCTGTCGCTGCACTACGGCGATGAGCTCAACTGCGGCGAGATCGGTCAGGTGATCGGGGTCAGCACGTCGCGGGTCTGCCAGTTGCACAGCCGCGCGCTGGCGCGCCTGCGCGTCGAGCTCGAGCGTGCGCCGACGGCGGCGCGGCAGGCGGCCTGATATCCCAACATATCAACTCGGCGTGGTGATGGTCGACCCAGAGAGAGACGCGCTGGCGGACATGAAGCCGCGCCTCGAGGAGTCTGATGCCCACCGTACTCATCGTCGACGACTCGAGCTCCACCCGCACGATCGTCGGCAAGGCCTTGCGCGAGATCGGCTTCGAGGTCGAGCAGGCGGAGGATGGCGAGCAGTGTCTGGCCTTCCTCGAGATGACCAAGGTCGATCTCATTCTGCTCGAGGTGACCATGCCGAAGATGGACGGCCCCACCATGCTGAAGCACCTGCGCGAACGCGGCGATCGGACGCCGGTCATCATCCTGACCAGGGAGTCGAAGCGGTCGATCGTGGCCGGCGTGATGAAGCTCGGCATTGAGGACTACATGCTCAAGCCGTTCAAGCCGGACGATCTCAAGGCCAAGGTGTTCAAGGCGCTGCGCGTGAGCGAAGCTGCGACCGGCGCGGCCGCCGCCAGCGTGTCCGCGTCGGCCGCGCCCACCGCGCCGGCCGCCGGCGGCGCAGGCAACCGACCGTCCGTCGACATCATGGTGGTCGACGACATGGACAACGTCCACAAGAAGTTCCGCCAGGCCATCGCCGCCCACGTCACGGTGCTGGGATCGGTCCGCGCGGACGAGGCGGTGACCCAGTGCAAGGAGGCGGTGTTCCGCATCGTCCTGATCGACATGGTCATCCCCGGCATCAACAGCGCCGCCCTGATGAACCAGCTGCGCGCGCTGCAACCCCACGCGACGTTCGTCGCCCTGGTCCTGCGCTCGACCTGCGACCCCAGGGCCGAGGTCACCGCCGCTGGGTTCGCCGACTTCCTCTACAAGCCATTCGATCCCGCCGCCACGGCCGAGCTGCTCGGCCGCCACCTGGAGATCCGCGACGTGCTCGAGGTCGACGGCGACCTGCTCACTGCCACCGCCTTCGACGGCAAGGAGGACAAGCTCGATCGTTACTACGACAAGCTCAAGGGCTTGGTGAAGAAGGCGGTCGAGCAGCTGGCCTCCGCCTGCTACGACGACGTCATCCTCGATCTGCGCCGTCTCCCGGTGCGCGCCCAGAAGACCATCCGCTTCGTGATCGATGCCGTCAAGGAGGCCAAGCTGCTGGGGCTCTCGCTGCGCTTGGTCGGCGGCGCCGAACTGGCGGGGCTCCTCAAGCGGGTGACCGAGACCGCAGAGCTGCCGCTCCATACGTCCCCCGACCAGGCCCGGAGTCTGGCAGCGTGAGGAGGCATCGATGATCGCGGTCGAGAAACTCATCGTCCAGCTGGAGCAGATCATCCGCAACCGGATCGCGTCCGACCGGCTGGCGGTGCCGGCCCTGCCAGCGACAGCGACCCGTTGCATCACGTTGCTCAAGGACCCCGACGTCGATATCAAGCGCTTGATCGCGCTCCTCGAGACCGATCCGGTGTACGCGGCGCTGGTGGTGCGGGCCGCCAGCACGGTCTCGGCCGGCGGCGCGGCCCGGTCGATCGAACAGGCCGTGTTGCGGGTCGGCACCGACGCGCTGCGTACGCTCCTCCTCCATGCCTCGGCCCGGTCCCTGTTCGAGTCTCCGGACTCGACCATCCGGCATCGACTGGCCCAGGTCTGGCGACACACGGTGGCGGTGGCGGTCCTGGCCCGCGACGTCGCGGCGCTGATCGGCGCCACCGACGTCGAGGTCTGCTACCTGGCCGGCCTGTTTCACGACATCGGCAAGCCGATCGTGGCCGGCCTTCTGCTCGAGGTCGAGCGCGACTCCGGCAAGCGCGACTGGATCAGCGGTGACGACTGGAGCCGGGTCGTCGACACCTGCCACCGCTCCATCGGGGTGGCCTTGGCCGAGAAGTGGGCACTGCCACCCGAAGTGGTGGTCGGAGTTCGAGACTGCGTAGAGTACGACGACGCCGACCGCCAGAGCGCCGCCAACGTGGTCATCTACTGCAACGGCCTGGCCAAGATCAACGGCTTCGCCGCCGGTGCCTTCGACGCTGAGGACGCGCGCGCGGTGGTCCTGATCGGCCGATCGATGCTCGACGTCGACGACGCCGTGGTCGAGCGCTTGATGTCCAGGATCAAGGACCGGACCGAGGTTGCCCCCTGATGGCGAGGTTCGTCGACGTTCTCGTGCCTGGCCGATCCGAGAGCACCCCGAGACGCCGTGGACGGCCGGCCCCTGGGGTGAGCCGCAGATCGAGACGGATCGCTCCCATCCGATCGACGCCGGGGCGGCGAGACCGTAACTGCACCGTCGCGCCTCGGTCCCGCCGACCACGGCCTCGCTCACCGTGAGCGTCGTCGGGTCGCCTGGAGCCCGATCTGCACCTCGTCGAGCTGGCGCTCGTCGGAGCCGGACGACGCGGGGAGCGCGGGGTGGCCGCCGCTTCGCGGTTCAACCGTAGCGGCGCAGCTTCTCCACGAGCGTCGTGCGATTGAGCCCGAGCAACGCGGCGGCCTCGGTGCGGTTGCCCGACGAACGCTGCAGCGCTTCGCGGATCATCCGTCGTTCCAGCCCTTCGATCGCGGTGCGCAGATCGAGGGTCGCGTCGTCGGTGGTTGGCGGCAACGGCGGAGCCGGCGGCGGCGGCACCAGCGCTACAGGCGCGGCGGTATCGCCGAGAAGAAGGTCGGCCGCCGACAGGGTTTCGGCGTCGGCCAGCACGGTGGCGCGCTCGATGACGTGGTTGAGCTCGCGCACGTTGCCGGGCCACGGGTAGGCGCGCAGCGCCGCGTGCGCAGATCGGTCCAGCCCGACCAGGCGCCCGCCCCGCTGCGCGACCCGCCGCGTGGCCGCGGCGGCGAGCAGCTCGATGTCGCCGCCCCGCGCGCGGAGCGGCGGAAGCTCCAGCGGGACGACCGACAGCCGGAAGTAGAGGTCGGCGCGGAACGTGCCGCGCGAGACCATGTCTTCGAGGTCGCGGTGGGTCGCGGTCACCACCCGTACGTCGACCCCGATCTCGAGGTCCGACCCGACGGGGCACAGCGAGCGCTGTTCGAGCACGCGCAACAGCTTCGCCTGCGCCGACAACGGCAGCTCGGCAACCTCGTCGAGGAACAGGGTGCCGCCATCGGCGGCGGCGAACCTACCGGCGCGCGGTGCCGAGGCGCCGGTGAACGCGCCGCGGACATGGCCGAACAGCTCGCTCTCGATCAGGTGCTCCGGGATGGCGGCGCAGTTGACCGCGATGAACGGCTTGCTCGCACGCGGCGACGCTCGATGGACGGCGCGCGCGAACAGCTCCTTGCCGGTGCCGGTCTCGCCGCTCAGCAGCACGCTCGAGCCGCAGCCGGCGACCCGGCGGATGATCTCCAGCGCCCGGCGGAGTAGCGCCGAGTCGCCGAGGATGTCGTCCGCGAAGCGGCCGCGCCAGGTCTGGAGGTCGTCCATGTGAGAGTTTCTCTGCGACTTCCGATCCAACTGCAGTCCGGATTGAAGTAATGAATGTTACGGTTGTATGCGGCCGTAATTAGCGGCTACCCCACGCTAGCGTGAGTTAACTGCAAGTTCTTGCAGGGGATCACGGCAGGGTACCCGGATACCCAGGGGCACGGGTTACCCATGCCAGCCGCGCGAACAGCCGCCGCGAGCCGCGGTCACGGTCGGAAGCACGCGGGGTCGATGCCGTGCCGTTGCAGGAGCCGTCGGAAGTTGGTGCGGTCGATGCCGGCCGCGCGGGCGGCTCCCGCGATGCTGCCCTGGGCCTGCCCGAGGATGCGAAGCAGATAGCTGCGTTCGAACTCGGCGGCGGCCCGCCGCTTGGCTTCGGGCAAGTGATCGTCGACCCTCGCCATCACCGCCGAGCCCATCGCGAGGGATGACCTGGGTGGGGGGGCGACGATCGCCGGCGGGAGCGAGGCCAGATCGATGGTGTCACCCGGGGACATCGCCAGCGCATGGCGGATCGCGTTCTCGAGTTCGCGGACGTTGCCGGGCCACGAGTAGCGGAGGAGCGCCTCGAGCGCATCGTCGTCGATCGCGGGCCGCGCGGCGCCGGCGTGGCGCCGAAGCAGCGACGCGATGAGGTCGGGGATGTCGTCGGTGCGTTCGCGCAGGGGCGGCACGCGGAGGTTGACGACGTTCAGGCGGAAGTACAGGTCGGCGCGGAACCGTCCGCGGAGGACGGCGCGCTCCAGGTCCACGTTGGTGGCGGCGATCACGCGAACATCGACGGCGGTGGTGCCCTCGCCGCCCACCGCACGAACCTCGCGTTCCTGGAGCGTCCGCAGCAGCCGGGCCTGGACCGCCAGCGGCATGTCGCCGATCTCATCGAGGAACAGCGTGCCGCCGTCGGCCTCGACGAAGACTCCCGGGCGGGCGCTGGTGGCGCCGGTGAACGCGCCGCGGGTGTGACCGAAGAGCTCGCTGTCGATGAGCCCCTCCGGGATCGCCCCGCAGTTCACGGCGACGAAGGCGCGGTCACGACGCCGCGAGGCCTGATGCAGTGCGCGTGCAACCAGCTCCTTGCCGGTGCCGCTCTCGCCGATGACCAGCACGCTGACCTCGGATGCGCCGACCCTGTGAACCGCGCTGCGCACCGCGGCCATCGCTGGAGCGCGGCCGACGAGGCCGTCGTCGAGATCGCCGACCTCGGGGACGCGGGCGAGCTCGCGATCGACGGCCGTCTTGCCGATCGCCAGCTGCACCACGTCGTACAGGTTGTCGACGCTGATCGGCTTGATGACGTAGTGGAAGGCGCCACCCCGGAGTGCCGCCGTGGCGGTCGCCGCCGAGGCGTCGCCGGTCAACATCACCACGGCGGTGCGGTCGCCGGCGGCGCGCAGCTCGGCAAGGATGCGGAGCCCGTTCAGCTCTCCGATATTGACGTCGAGCAGGATCACATCCCACGCATGATCGGCGCGTTGGCCGAGAAAACGCACGATCTGCTCCGGCGTGCGGAGGTGCTCGACCTCGTAGCCCCGCCGGTTCAACGCCCGCGTGACCAGAAGTCCGATCGTCGGATCGTCGTCGATCAGCAAGACGTGACGTCTGCCTGGTGCGTCCACGTTCGCCCTGTTCACTATAGCCGCGGATTCGCCGCCTTGTCTCGCCGCCAACGAAGTTCGTCGGGGTGGGGGCAGCGGCGGGGCAGCGTTCATCGGCTATGTGGCAACTGCAGGATAAACAAGGGTCCGTCCGGAGTGGGCTCGTGTCGTACGCGACCACCGTGGGCCTCGCAGGCGAGGCGACAGAAGTAGAGCCCGAGGCCCCGCTGGCCGTCCTTGCCTTGTGCGTACTTCCCGAACAGCTTCGACGCCAGCTGCGGTGGGACCTGGGGGCCGGTGTTGTCGACGGTGATCTCGACGCCCTCCGGTTCTCCCGGACCTGGCTTCCAGCGGGTCGCCGCGAGGCGGATGGCGCCGCCCGGGTTGCAGTAGCGCAGGGCGTTACCAACCAGGTTGTGAAGGACGCGCGCGATCAGCGCCTCGTCGAAGCTCCCGGTGAGGTCCTCATCGCAGGAAACGACGTGTCGGATCTGGCGGTTGATCGACGGCGCGTGGACCGCCATCACGTCGAGCAGGAGGCCACGCAATCGCACCGGTCCGATCCGCGGCCGGAGCGCATCGTCCTCGAACCGCGCGATATCGACGAAGTTGGCGACCAGGCCGGACATACGGCGCAACGCGCGCAGGACCGCGGCGAGCGCCTGCTGTTCGTCCTCGCCGACCTTGACCACCTGCGACAGGTACGTGACGTTGGCCAGCGCCACCGCGAGGCCGTTGTTGAGATCGTGGGCGAGCAACGCCGCCGCCTCGCTGCCCCACGCCAGCAGCCGGTCGGCCTGTTCGCGGGCCTGCCGGGCTTCGATGTAGGCCTGCTGGCTACGAGCGGACGCGACCATGCGCCGCAGGAGCTCATTCATCGAGATCGGCTTGACGAGGTAGCCGTCGGCGCCAGCGTCAAACGCCTCGAGCCTCGTCGCCTGGTCGTCCGTGCCGCTCAGGATCTCGATGTGAATGGCTGCGCCATAGAGCTGCTTGAGCCGGCGCACGACGTCGAGGCCGCTGGTGGGCATGCCCAGGTCGATGACCGCCAGATCGAACGGCGCCTGCTCTCCGAGCGCGATCGCCGACGAACCGTCGTCGGCCGCCCGGACCTCGAAGCCGGCGCGCGCAAGGGAGCTCGAGACCGCGCGACGGACGCGATCGTCATCGTCCGCGACCAGGACGCGGACGTGGCCGGGAATGGCGACGTGGAGCGCCGAGGCGGCGAGCCGATGCTCGCCGCTGAGCAGGTGCGACGATTCGACATCGAGTGCGGCGACCTCATTAGCCGTCATGATCGCCGGGCGTGCCAGGAGCGTGCCACGCCAAGTGCGCGATCGCGCGGCACTGGATCGCACCGGACGCTGGCAGCATCGTCAAGCCTGGCGCTACACGGCGGCTGCGGCTGGCCGAACCCATCTGGCGAGACCCGCATGGACTCCGCCGCGCTCCGTCAACCCGCCGACTCGCTGCCGCCAGCCGACCCGCAAGCGGCGCTCGCGACGCCGGTGCGGGTGTGCGACGTGCTCCTCGATGCCGCCATGGCCGCCGACGCGGACGTGATCTGGTTCGAGCCCCGCTTGCCGGCCGAGGATCGCTACGACATCTCGATCGAGCACCAGGGTCGCGTCATCGCCGCGACCTCGTTAGACGGCGGGTTCGGCGCCGCCGTGGTGGCCCGCCTGGCCTTGCTGGCCGGACCGCCAACCTTGACGGCGGCGTGGCCGGCCGGACGCCCACAGCCGCGACATCCCGTGATCAGCCGGACGGCACACCCTTTGCTGAAACCAGGTCGAGATGAGTGACGACAACGTCGCAGCCGACGAGCGCCAGCCCAAGACCAGGCCGCCGAAGCTCGTCCTCGGACTGCTGGCCGCCAACCTCGGAGTGTCCGCCTTCATTCTGGTCAAGGTGATGGGCGGGCAGGCGCATGCCACACCGCATGAACCTCCACCGCCGCACGACGCGGCGCGCAAGGAGGTGGTTGGGCCGCTGGTGGCGCTCGACCCCTTTGTCGTCAACCTCGACGAGTCGGGCACGCCGCGCTACCTCAAGGTCCAGCTGCAGGTGGAGATGAAGGACGGCGGCGCGGTCAAGGCGCTCGAGAGGAACAAGACCCTGGTCCGCGACCGACTGCTCGGCTACTTCTCGGGCCTCAAGCTCAGCGAGACGCTGGGTGCCGACAACAAGGATCAGATCCGCGGCGAGCTCGAGAGCCAGGTCGCCGAGATCGTCGGCGAGGGGCGGGTTCGTCGCATCGTGTTCGCGGATTTCGTCGTGCAGTAGCCGGAGCCCGCCATGGTTCACCACCTCGCCCCCCCCGGACCCAGCGTCGTCATCGACGGGCGCACGATCGGACCCGGCCATCCGCCGTGGATCGTCGCCGAGGCCTCGGCCAATCATCTCGGCCGCCTCGATCGTGCGCTGGCGATCGTCGACGCGGCGGCCGACGCTGGCTGCGACGCGGTCAAGCTCCAGACCTTCACGCCCGATAGCATGACCCTCGATGTTGGAGGCGTCGGCTTCGACATCGCCGACGGCCCGTGGCGGGGACGCCGCCTGTACGAGCTGTATGCGGAGGCCTGCACGCCATGGGAGTGGCACGCCGCGCTGTTCGAGCGTGGTCGTGACCGCGGTCTCACGGTCTTCTCGACCCCGTTCGATTCGTTGGCGGTGGCGCGTCTCGAGAGCCTCGCCGCTCCGGTCTACAAGATCGCGTCGTTCGAGCTCGGCGATCTCGAGCTGATCGCGGCCGTCGCGGCGACCGGCAAGCCGGTGATCATGTCGACCGGCATGGCCACCGACTCGGAGGTCGCCGAGGCGGTGACCACCGCGCGCGCCGCCGGTGCCCCGACGGTCATCGTACTGCACTGCATCTCCGGTTACCCGACCCGCCCCGAGGAAGCCAACCTGCGGCGGCTCGACGCGCTGGCCGACCACGGTCTGGTCGGACTCTCCGATCACTCGCCGGGGGCCACCGTCGCGATCGCGGCGGTGGCGCGCGGCGCATGCGTGATCGAGAAGCACCTCACGCTGGCCCGCTCCGACGGCGGGCCTGACGCCGGGTTCTCGCTCGAACCGGCCGAGATGGCCGACGTGGTGCGCGGTTGTCGCATCGCGTGGGCCGCGCTCGGCGACGGCAGTCCGCGACGGCCCAGCAGCGAGGACAGCAGCCGAGCGTTCCGGCGCTCGCTCTACGCGGTCGCCGACATCGCGCCCGGCGAGCCGCTCACCGCCGCCAACGTGCGCGCCATTCGCCCCGGCTTTGGTTTGCCACCACGCGAGTTGCGGTCGGTGATCGGCCGGCGCGCGCGGGTCGCGATCGGTCGCGGGACGCCGCTGGCGTGGGAGCTGGTCGCGTGATCGCCGGCATGCCACGGGCCGGGCCGCCGAGCGCGGAGCTCCGGCTGCGCGCGGCAGCGCCGACCGACCGCGTCCGCGTCCTGGTCTGGAACGGCGACCGCGCCGTGCGCGCACGCTCGCTCGATCCTCGACCGATCGATCTGGCTTCCCACGCCCGGTGGTTCGCCGTGCGACTCGCCGATCCGCTGACCCGGATGTGGATCATCGAGATCGAGCGTCAGCCGCTGGGGCTGGTCCGGATCCAGCGCGCGGTGGCGGACGGTCCGGGCCGGATCTCGATCGTGGTCGACCCGATCGCGCGCCACCGCGGCCTCGGCCGGCGCGCGATCCGCAGCGCCTGCCAGCTCGACGGCGGGCCGATCGTCGCCGAGATCCTCGCCGACAATCACGTCAGCGTCGCCTGCTTCGAGCGCGCCGGGTTCGAGGATGCCGGCGGCACCCTCGATGCCCCGCTGGGGACCCCAGCGGCCGGCGTTCGCCGCTTCGTGTGGAGGTACTCACATGCATGAGATCAACACTGTCGACCCTACCGCCCAGCTCGCGCTGTGGCGCTCCGAGTTCGGCGCCCACTACACCGATCGCAACGACCTCGAGCGGCCAGCGCGGGTCGAGACCTGGCGCCGCATCCTCGACGGCCTCGGGGTCCAGCGGGCGCTCGAGGTCGGCTGCAACGTGGGCTGGAACCTGCGTTACCTGTCGGCGTGCGGTGTCAGCGAGGTCTGGGGCGTCGAGCCGCAGCGTTACGCGATCGAGCGGGCGCGGCGGCGGTCGCCCGAGCTCACCATGGTCCCGGGCAACGCGTTCGAGTTGCCGTTCCGCGACGCCTGGTTCGATCTCGCGTTCACCAGCGGCGTGCTCATCCACATCGGCCCGGCCGACCTCGGGCGTGCCCTCGACGAGCTGCACCGCGTGACCCGGCGCTGGCTGGTGGTGGTCGAGTACGACAGCCCCGACGAGATTGCGGTCGCCTACCGCGGACACACCGACGCGCTGTGGAAGCGCGATCACGGTGCGGTGATCGCGGCCCGATTCCCGTCCCTGGTCCAGCGCAAGCGCGGCTCGCTGGGTGCCGACGACGGCTACGACGACTGCACCTTTCACGTCTTCGAGAAGTCGGCGCCATGACCGTGGTCGCGATCGTCCAGGCCCGCATGGGCTCGACGCGCTTGCCGGGCAAGGTGCTCGCCGACCTCGGTGGTGCTCCGCTGCTCGATCGCGTCGTCGCCCGCGCGTTGGCGTGCGCGGCGATCGATCAGGTGGTGGTGGCGACTGGCGAGCATGCCGAGGACGACCCCATCGCGGTCCGCGCGCGCGCGATCGGCGCCGCGATCTTCCGGGGCAGCGCCCACGACGTCCTCGACCGCTATCGCGGCGCCGCTATCGCGGCGCGCGCCGACGTGATCGTGCGCCTGACCGCCGACTGTCCCCTCCTCGATCCGGCCGTGATCGGCGCCGTGGTGGCCGCGCTCGGCGACGACGTCGACTACGCCTCCAATACCCTCGTGCGCAGCTACCCGCGAGGCCTCGACGTCGAGGCGTTCCACGCCGACGCGCTTTACCGCATCGCGCGCCTGGCCCGCTCCCCGGCCGCGCGCGAGCATGTAACTGCGTTCGTGCTGGAGCGCCCCGACCTGTTCGTCACCCGCCAGGTGGTGGCGGCGCGCGACGACAGCGACCTACGCATCACGGTCGACACCGCCGACGATCTCGCGGCGGTGCGGATGATCTGGGACCGGCTCGGGGGCGGCGGCGCGATCGCGCGCTGCGACGAAATCGTGGCCTTCCTGCGCCGCCACCCCGAGGTCCGCGCGCTCAACGCGGACGTGGTCCAGACCTCGTGGCGCGACGTCGAGGTGACTCATGCTCACGTCTGAGCCAGGTCGTCGGGCGACGGGGAGCGTGGAGGCATGCGCTCACCTCCTGGCCGATCTCGGTCACGCGGGTGACGCGCTGGCCCAGGCGGCGGGGCGCGGCGACGTGGTCGGCGCGCTGGCGGCGGCGCACGAGACTCGCCGGCTGCGTGCCGAGCTGGCTCGCCATCCGCTTCCAGACCCGACCACGGCCGAGGACATCGCCACCATGCGCGCGCTGGTCGCGGCCGGCCGGTCGGCGGCCGAGATCGTCGACCGGTGGCGGGCGCGACCACTGCCGCCCGCACCGACCCTGGTGGCGACGGCACTGGGCGTGGCCTGTCTGACCGACCAGATCTTGCCGACCACCTGGGACGTGACCAGGGACCTGGTGGTCCTGATCGGCGTTGGCCTGGAGCCGGTGGCGGAGATGCTCGCCGACCTCGGGCAGCTGCGCGTGATCGCGGTGGTGCCGGTCGATACGTCGGTCTATCCGCCGTCGGTCACCGTGGTCGCCGATGCCGACGAGGCCGGCGGCATGGTGCGGTCGATGAACCCGTGCCCGCCAGAGCGGGTGGTGGTGCGGAGCCTCGACGGGGCCGAGCCCATGCTCGCCACGTCGATCGCCGACGCGATCCACACCGCGCTGTGCGACCTGCGCGTTCACCACAACACGATCGCCGCGTTCTCGCACACCTGGCTCGACCAGGGCGTCGCCAACCTGCGCTCGATCGCGCGCTGGCCGTCGATCGAGGCCGTCGGCGATCGATTCGCGGGGGTGCCGATGATCATCTGTGCCCCGGGCCCATCGCTGGCCGGCAACGTGGCGCAGTTGCGCGCCATGCGGGGCCGCGCCATCGTGGTCGGATTCTCGCACTCGTTGCGACCGCTGCGCGCGGCGGGCGTGGTGCCGGACCTGGTGATCACCGTCGACCCGCAGGACGTGCGCTACCACTTCCGGCCCGGTGACCTCGCGGGCGTGGCGGCGATGATCAATGGCGTCACCGTGCACCCGTCGTTGTGGCAGATGGGGGCCGCTCGCTACCTCAGCCTGGCTTCCAACGGCGCGCTCGATCACTGGCTGTACCAGGGACTCGAGGGCGCCGCCGACGTGCCGGGTGGCGGCTCGGTGGCGACCACGGCGCTGTCGCTCGGCCTGCGCTGGAAGTGCGATCCGATCGTGATGGTCGGCCTCGATCTGTCGTTTCCCGGCGGGCGCTACTACGTGGACACCAGCTGCGACGGCGAGGCCCGCGCCGTGGTCGACGACCAAGGTCGGGTCCGCGTCGCCGGCTGGAGCGACGGCTTCCGCGCGATGAAGGCGGCCGGCGGCCCGGCGGCGGCGCGCGAGCGCACCATCGAGCTGCCCGGCTGGTCCGGCGGCACGGTGCCGTCGAGCTTCATGTTCGCCATGTTTCACCGCTGGTTCGTCGAGACGGCGCGGCGCGAGGCCGGCGCGGCCCGGCTCTTCAACTGCACCGAGGGCGGCTGCTTCATCGAGGGCATGAGGCACGTACCGCTGGCGACGGTGCTGGCGGAGCTGACGCGGCCCATCGACGTCGCCGCCGCGCTCGACGGAGCCCTCGGCGAGGTCGATCCGGTGGCGCGTGGCGGGGCCGCGAGCCGGTGGCGAACGCGCACCGTGGGCGACCTGCGCCGGGCGGTGCGGCTGGCGCGGGCCGGGGTGGTGCTGGCGTCGCGACGCGGTGCCACCGCCGTGCAGCGGCTGCCGCGCATCGAGCGGGCGCTGGGCACGATCCTGGCGCGCCACGACTTCATCGGGATGCTGGCCCAGCGCGAGATCGACGCTGCCTTCGACGAGGCGCGACGGACAGCGACCGAGGACGAGTACCTGCAGGCGACCGCGGCGCTGCTCGCCGCCGCCGCCCGCACCGCAGCGCAGGTCTGCGCGGCGCTGGACGGCAACCGGGGCGGCCATGGCGGCTGAGCAGCCACGGCGGCGGACCGGGCGCGTGGTCGCGGTCGCCGGCGGCAAGGGCGGCGTCGGCAAGAGCCTGGTGTCGCTCAACATCGGCATCACGCTCGGTCGGCTCGGCTACCGGACCACGATCATCGATTGCGATCTCGGCGCGCCCAACGTCCACACCCTGCTGGGCGTGACTCGCCCCGGGCCGGGCCTCGGCGGCTACCTCAACCACGAGGTGGAGACGCTGGCCGAGGTCGCGATCGACGTCGGCGCCCCCAACCTGCGGATCATCCCGGGGACGGCGCGGCCAGGTGCGGCCAACATCAACGCTGGGCAGAAGCTCCGGCTCCTGCGCGCGATCGCCAACCTGGGTGGCGATGTCGTGATCGTCGATGTCGGCGCCGGGACCGCCCACAACACGGTCGACCTCGTGACCGCCGCTGACCTCAAGCTGGTGGTCATGACGCCGCAGCTGACGTCGTTGCAGAACGCCTACTCGTTCCTCAAGGCGTGCGTGCAGCGGTCGCTGCGACGACTGCCGGACGACAGCGACTCACGCGCCGTGCTGGAGGACCTGCTGACCGGCGAGGGCGAGAGTCGTCCGGTCCAGCGCGCGGTGGCGATCCTGCGCGACAGCCACCCCGCGCTCGCCGACGCGGTCGTCGACGTGCTGGCGCGGTTCGGCGTCATGCTGGTGGGGAACATGACCACCTCGGACCACGATCGCGACGTGTTCACGCGCATGTCGAACATGATCTCCGACTACCTCATGATCCCGGCGCCGGTGGTCGCGACGCTGCCGCTGGCCGACGCCATCCGCGCGTCGGTGAACAAGCGGACGCCGATCGCGCTCGCCGACCGGCCGGTCGAGATCGTCAGCGCGTTTCGCGGCCTGTCCCGCTGCATCCTCGACGCCGACGTCAAGCGGCTGCGGGTCGCTGGACGCGCCCAGGCCGCCGAACGGACCCTGCCGATCTGGGTCGAGCGCGACCTGCCGCCGGCGCGTTGACCCGGTGCGGGCCCGCGTCGGTGCCTCTCGGGTCGAGCGGCGATCACGAGGGCGCGCTACGCGGCGAGTCGTTCGATGACGCGTTCGGCGCCGCGGCCATCGAGCGCGGCGGCGCTGCGGTCGCGCAGGCGGCGGCGCTTGGCCTGGTCGGCGAGCAGCTCGGCGACCGCCGCCGCCAGCTCGCCGTCGGCCATGTCGGTGAGGCGTTGGCCACAGACCGCCAGCTCGCGATCGACGTGGCGGCGGGCGTTGTCGACCTGATCGGCCACGATCGCCAGCGCCACCGTGGGCCGACCGAGGTAGCCGAGCTCGGCGAGCGTGCCGCCGGCGGCCGACACCGCGACGTCGCAGTCGGCCATGATCGCGGGCAGCTCCCGTGGCCGGTAGAGGACCTTGACGTCGTGACCACGCGCCTCGGCGGTGGCCAGCGCGTGGGTGAGCGCCTCGTCGCAGCGGAAGTCCGGGCCCAGCACGACCACGATCTCGAGCCCGCTGCCGCCGATCGCGCGGAGCGCGCGGCTGGTGGCGCCGGCGGGATCGCTGCCGCCCATGGTGATCACGACGCGGCGTGCCCGGGCGCGCGGCGGGGGGCCGGCCGGCGACAGCCGGCGGAACTCGCGGCGCAGGAGGTGGAAGGGCCGCCCGAGCATGCGGACCGCCGCCGCCGGATAGCAGGCGGCCAGCTCCTCGGCGCCGAGGTTGTGGTTGATCACCATGGTGGTCGGCAGCGGCGTCGTGCCGAGGTCGTCGAGGCTGGCGACGCGCAGGCCGGCGTCGGCGAGCGCCAGGACGTAGCTCGGCGAGAACGACGGTCCGTCGACGACGACGGTGTCGGCCCCCAGCGTGCGGGCGTGGGCGATGACCCGGGTGCGGTCGTCGTCGCCACCGGTGGCATCGTCGGAAGGCACGCTCGCGATGCGGCGGGTGGCCAGGTGATCGAGGGTGGGGCCGGGCTCGCCGCCGACGATCACGAGCACCTCCCCGCCGCGCGCCATGGCCGCGTCGGCCAGCGCCGTGAGGCGCATGACGTGACCGCTGCCGAGGCCGTGGCCGGCGTCGGCGCGCAGCACCAGCCGGGGGCCGCCGCGGTTCACGCGACGCGCGCCTCGGGCAGCGCTCGCAGCGTCGGGCGCGGCGGCGGTTCGAGCAGTCGGCGGGTCTCATCGACGTCGAGCCGCGGCTGGGCGACGTCGCTCGAGTAGACGAAGCCGTCGGGGACCGGCTTGCCATCGACGCGCACCGCGCCGGCGTGAAACTGGAACTCGGGCCAGATCACCATGACCTCGCCGAGGTCGCGGGTGCGCCGCGCCTCCTCCGCCGACAGCAGGGTCTCGTGCAGCTTCTCGCCCGGCCGGATCCCGATGGTCTCGCGGGGCACGCCCGGCGCCATGGCCTCGGCCAGGGTGACGATGTCGGAGGTCGGCAGCTTGGGCACGAAGATCTCACCGCCGGTCATGAGCCCGAGGCCGCGCAGCACCAGCGCGACGGCGTCGCACATGCGGATCCAGAACCGCGTCATGCGCTCGTCGGTGATCGTCAGGCGGCCGCGGGCGCGCTGGGCCTGGAACAGCGGGATCACGCTGCCGGCCGAGCCCATGACGTTGCCGTAGCGGACCGCCGCGAAGCGGGTCGGGAGGTCGCCGACGTAGGCGTTGGCCGCGATGAGGAGCTTCTCCATGCACAGCTTGGTGGCGCCGTACAGGTTGGCCGGTGCCACCGCCTTGTCGGTCGACAGCGCCAGCACCTTCTCGACGCCGCTGTCGATGGCGGCCTCGACCAGGTTGCGGGCGCCGTTGACGTTGGTCTGGACCGCCTCCAGCGGGTTGTACTCGCAGATCGGGACGTGCTTCATCGCCGCGGCGTGGACCACGATGTCCACGCCGCGCAACGCCGTGCGCAGGCGGTCGCGATCGCGGATGTCGCCGACGAAGAAGCGCAGGCGCGGGTCGCGAAGCTCGCGCTCCAGGTTGTAGTGCTTCTGTTCGTCGCGCGAGAACACGATCACCTTGCGCGGATCGCCGTGCTCGAGCAGCGTCTCGGCGAAGGCGCGCCCGAACGAACCGGTGCCGCCGGTGATCAGGACGACCTTGCCGTCGACGACGCCGACGTGTTCGTGCATGCGACTGGACAGGCTGGTGGCGAGCGGTGGGGTCATTGGCTGAGCTCCAGGAGGCAGTCGGCCAGGGCGTCGATCACCGCAGCGGCGTCGCGGTCGTCGAGCCCGGGGTACATGGGCAGGCTGAGCGTGCGGGCGTAGTAGGCGTCGGCGCCGGGGCGCAGCCGCGCCGCGTCAGCGCCGGCCCGCTGGCGATGGAACGGGTGGTGGGGGAGCGGGATGTAGTGGACCTGGGTGCCGACGCCGCGCGCGGCAAGCGACGTCATCAGCGCTCCCCGATCGACGGCGAGTCCGGCGAAGTCGATCGCGACCGGAAACAGGTGGTGGGCGCTGTCGCGGTCGGGGAGCACGGCGGGCGCCCGCACCGGCGCGTTGGCGCCGCCGCCGAAGCGGGCGACCAGCGCCGTGCGATAGGCGTCGGCCAGGGCCCGGCGGCGGACCAGGAAGCCGTCGAGGCGCGCCAGCTGGGCCCGACCGAGCGCGCACGCTAGATCGGAGAGCCGGTAGTTGAAGCCCTGCTCGACGACCTCGTGGTACCAGGGGCCCGGCGAAGAGCGCGACCAGCGCGCCGGATCGCGCTCGATGCCGTGGTGGCGCAGGCGCTGTGCGGCGCGGTGGCGTTCGGGATCGCGGAGCACGACCGCGCCGCCCTCGCCGGTCGTGATGTGCTTGACCGGATGGAACGACAGCACGGCGGCGTCGGCGGCGCCGCTCGCGACCAGGCGGCCCCGGTAGCTGGCGCCGAGCGCGTGGCAGGCGTCCTCGATCAGGTAGATGGCCCGGGGCGCCGCCAGCGCGGCCAGTTCGTCGAGGTTGGCCGGGAGGCCGGCGAGGTGGACGGCGACGATGGCGCGCGTGCGCGGGCCGATCAGCGCGGCGACCGACGCCGGATCGAGGTTGCCGGTGACGGGATCGACGTCCGCGAAGCGGACGGTCGCGCCGACCTGGTAAGCCGCCGACGCGGTCGCCGAGAAGGTGATGGGGGTGGTGATGAGCTCGTCGCCGTGACCGAGGCCGAGCGCGGCATAGGCGAGGTGGAGGGCCGCGGTGCCGCTCGAGCACACGGTCACGTGCGGCGCGCCGAGCCAGGTCGCCAGCTCGGCCTCGAACGCCGGCACCTGCGGGCCGCAGGTCAGGTGATCGGAGCGCAGGGCGGCGACCACCGCGGCCACGTCGTCGTCGTCGATCGACTGGCGACCATAGGGTCGCGTGAACGCCGAGGTCGCCATCGGGCCGGGGCGAGGTGGGGCAAGGGCTGGGGCCGAGCGCGCCGACATGGCAGAGGCCATTGCCAGGCGTGGGCCAGACCCGCGAGCCGGATTCCGGGCGGTTACGGTGTGGGCGCGAACCACCGTCGTCACGCCTGACGACGGTGTGGCGCCCAACGATGGCTTCGGGGCCCGGCTCCGCGCTGACGCGCACGCGCGTCAGACGGTGGGGGGGTCAGCGCTGGGTCCGGACGCGGCGAGTCGCGCCCAGTCGCTGATCGACGACGATCTGGGCGCGGGCCAGGGCGCCGAGCCAGGCCTGGTCGCGGGCGGACAGGTCGGCCTGGCTTCGAGCCACGCGAGGGTCGCCGCGCGCGGTTGAAGCCAGGACCGCGAGCTCGACCAGGAGCGCGGCGCGCGCCTGCTCGATCGCCGCGAACGCCGACAGCACGGCCTCCGGTTCCGGGTCGTCGGGCGGCGCCGGCGTGGCGGCCAGGAGGGCATCGAGCTTCGCGACCACCTCGTCGGCTGGCGTCACGGCGTCGCCGCCGGCGCGTTCCGGATCGCCGCGAACGCGTCGCCCAGCTCCGTCATGACGCGGGTGGCGGCGTCGAGCGGCTCGACCGCGAGGCGCAGGTTGGCGAGCGTCAGCTGATCTTGCACGAACGCATACAACCCCTCGAGGTTCGCTGCCAGCGCCGGGGCGGCGCCGTGATCGAGTGCCGCGCGGAGCTCGACGACGATGCGGACGGCGTGATCGAGCGCGGCGGCCTTGCCGCGGAGGTCGCGCCCCGCGATCGCCGTGCGCGCGGCGGCGACGTCGGCGAGGAATCTCACGAACAGGCGGGCCACGATCTCGGCCTTGGGAGCCGAATCGAGGTCGACGCGTCGGTAGGCGGTCGCGGCGCGAGCGTGCATGGAGCCTCCGGTCGGCCTACTGGAGCTGGCCGAGGATCGAGAGCATCTGGCTGGACTGCATCTTCATGGTCGAGATCGCTCGTTCGAGCGCGGTGAACTGGGCCCGCAGTCGATCGCCGGTCGCGGTCGCCATGCTCTCGATGCGGATGATGTCCTTCTGGTAGGACGCGGTGCGATCGTCGATGGCCTTGCCCTTGGTGCTGAGGACGCCGTCACCGGCGCGCGCGTACCCGTCGCTCAGCGTCGCGATCTTGGTGGCGAGCCCGCCGGCCACGAACAGCGACTCGATCGCCGCCGGATCGGTCGTCAGGGCGGCGTCGAACTTGGCCTGGTCGAGGGTGAGCCGGCCGGTGGTGTCGAGCCTGATCCCGAGGCCGGCCAGGGTCTTGCCGCCGTGCTCGTCGGTGACGACCCTGCTCAGCGCGCCCTGCAGTTGACGGAGAGTGGAGTCGCCGAACAGGGTGTCGTTGCCCTTGGTCACGCCGGTGTAGCGGAGCTGACCGTCGAGCGCGCCGGCGACGCCGTTGTAAGCGTCGATCAGGCCCTTGACCTTGTCGCGCATGGCCTCGCCGTCGGCGGCGATCGAGAGCGTGGTGTCGGGATCGGCGGCGGCGTGGGGCGCGGTCAAGGTCAGCGTGACGCCGGCGAGGACGTCGGACACCACGTTCTGGCCGCGGGTCACCGCGATGCCGTCGATCACGAAGGCGGCGTCGCGCGCCGCGGCCGTCACGTTGGCCGGGCTCGACCAGGCGAGGCCGTCGCCAGCATCGACGAACGTCGGCGCCGCGGCGGTGCCGGTCTGCCGCGACGACGCCACCAGCCGGTAGCTGGTACCGTCGTAGATGACGGCGGCGGTGGCCCCGGCGTTGGCGTCGTTGATCCGAGCCGCGATCGCCGACAGCGAGTCGGTCGCGGTCCACGACACGGCGACCGGGTCGCCGGCGGCGGTGTCGATGGTCACCGAACCGGCGCCGAGCACGCCGGCGCTGTCGCTGGCGAAGGTCCGTGACGTGACGGTCTGTCCCCGTGCCGTCGCGGAGATCCGCAGGGAGTGGGTGGAAGCGGAGGCGGTGCCGGACACCGCGATCCCGACGTGGCTGGTGTCCGAACGGTCGGCCCTGACCGATCGGACCTCGGAGGCCAGGTCGAGCCCGCGGGCCCGGTCACCGAAGGCGCGCAACTTGCTTACCAGATCGTCGACGATGCTGCCCTGGCGGTTCAGATCGCTCACCTTGCGGCCGAGCAGGACCGCCGGCTGCTTCTCCGCCGCCACGAGCTGGTCGATCAGGGCGGCGGAGTCGAGGCCGGAGGCCAGGCCGGAGAAGGTGATCATGGTTGCACCAGGGTGGCGTCGTCAGCGGTCATCAGCGGAGCAGCGACAGCGCCGAGTTGGGCATCTGGTTGGCCTGCGACAGGACGGCGAGGCCAGCCTGGCTCAGGATCTGGTTCTTGGTCAGCACCGAGCTCTCGGCCGCGACGTCGACGTCGCGGATGCGCGAGTTGGCGGCGGCGAGGTTCTCCTGGACCACGCTCAGGTTCGAGACCGTGATCACCATCCGGTTCTGCACCGCGCCGACCTTGGCGCGCGCGCCCGACAGCTGCTCGATCGCCTTGTCGAAGACCCCGATCGCCGCGCGGGCGCCGGTCACCGTCGACAGCGTCGCGGTTCCGACCTTGAGGGTCGAGCCGAGGGTCGACGCGTTGAGCTTGGTGATGCTCATCGCCAGGCGATCGTTGGCGGTGTCCTCCTTGCCGACCTGGAAGGTGAGGCCGGTGGAGGCCGAGCCGTCGATCAGCTTCTGGCCGTTGAACTCGGTCACCGCCGAGATGCGGTTGATCTCGTTGCGGAGCTGGCCGAACTCGGTCTGGATGTAGCCGCGCTCGGTCGCGCCCAGGGTCTGGTTGGCCGACTGCACCGCGAGCTCGCGCAGGCGAGAGACGATGCCGGCCATCTCGTTCATCGAGCCTTCGGCGACCTGCGACATCGAGATGCCGTCGTTGGTGTTGCGCTGGGCCTGGGCCAGGCTGCGCAGGTCGGCCTTCAGGTTCTCGCTGATGCCGAGCCCGGCGGCGTCGTCGGATGCGCTGTTGATGCGCATCCCGGACGACAGGCGACCGATCGACGCGGACAGGGCCGTCTGCGTCGTGGACAGGTTGCGCTGCGCACTGAGCGAAGCGACGTTGGTGAGGATCGAAAGTGCCATCTGACGTTTCTCCCGCTGGGTTGGTTGCTGGTTGCGCCTCGCAGGAGTGATTCGTCCGGTTCCGGATTCTTCGAGGTCCGATCGTCAGCGGCCGGGCGAAAGCAGCTGGGCCAGCTTGGCGTTGACGGCCTGGGCGGCCGTGAGCGCGCCGCCGCGCCGGGCGAGCTCGCTGGCCGCGGTGATCACGTCGGTGTCGGTGAGCTCGGCAACCCGCGCCACCAGCGTGTCTTCGAGCTGGCCGCGGAGCTGATCGGCCTCGTCGATGACCGCCCGCATGGAGCCGACCTGGCCGCGGGCCTCGGTGACCTGGGCGTGGGCAGCGCCGAGCTCGCCGACCGCGGCCTGGACCGCGGCGAGGTCGTTGGCCGCCAGGGCGGTCACGAGCCGGCCGAGCGCCGGGAGCACGTCGACGCCCTCGGCGGCGGTCAGGCTGGCGCCGGACAGCGAGGCCGGGCTCAGCGCCCCCTCGTCGATCTCGAGCGACCGCGTCGCCGCGTCGCCCTGGTAGACGCCAGCGGCGTCGAAGGGCTCGGCGGTGCCGAGGCTGCCGCCGAGAAGGTACTCGCCCGCGGTGGTCTTGCTGTTGGCGGCGGCCAACGCGACCTGGAGCAGCCCGGCGACGTGATCGGCGAGCGCGGCGCGGTCGACCGCGCTGTAGCTGGCGTTGGCAGCCTGGACCGCGAGCTGCCTGCTCTCGGACAGGACACCGCCGATGGTGGTCAGCGCCCGCTCGGTGTCGACCAGATGATCGTGGCCGAGCCCCAGCGCCTCGCCGCGGCCCGCGCTCGCCGCCTGTCGCACGGCAGCGCGGCGGGCCTGCGCCCACGCCAGCGGATCGTCGGACGGGCGTTCGACGCGGTGCCCCGACGACAGCTGATGGCTGAGGTCAGCGACCGCGGACTGCGCCCGGCTGGTGGCCTGGGCGGCGAGCTCGAGCATGCGTGAACCCGTGATGCGCATGGCGCCTCCGTGACGTCACAGCCGGGCGAGGAGATCGCCGAGCATGCCGTCGATCGTACTCAGGAACCGTGTCATCGCCTCGGACGCGTGCTGGAACTGGACCAGCTTGGCCAGCTCCTCGTCGAGGTCGACGCCAGCCAGCGAGTCGCGCAGCCCCGCGAGATGGTCGCTCACCGCCGCGTCGCGTTCGGCGGCGCCGCTGGCTTCCGCGGCGCGGACCCCGACGTCGCCAACCACCGTGATGGCGGCATCGCTCAACGTCTGCGTGCCGCCGCCGGCGACCGCCTGGTCGCGGAGCGCGATCAGCGCGAGCGCGCCCTGGTTGTTGCCGGCGCCGCTGCCGGGCACGCCGGCGGCCAGCCGGCGCGAGTCGGCGGCGACCGCCGGGTCGACGTCGATCGTGGTGGCGGCCCCGGTGACGGCGACGGCCGGCGAGAACAGGTTGCGGCCGATGACGCCGTCGAGGCCGGCGTTGGCGGCGTGAATGGCGTTGAAGCTCGAGGCCAGGTCGTACGCGAACTGATCGAGACCTCGCGCGGCGGCGGCACCCTCGACGTCGCGGAACGTGAGGTCAGCGGCCAGGCTGCCGGTGGTCAAGGTGGCGGTGACGTCGCGCCGGCTGGCGCCGTCGACGATCTCGACCCTGCGAAATCCGGTGGTCGGATCGGGCGCGGTTGCCACGGCGGCGGCGCGGTCGCCGTCGACCAGCACCGCGCCGTCGGGGAGCACCCAGCGGAGCTGACCATCGGGATCGATGCGGCCGCTGCCGCCGATCAGCTCGGCGAGCTTGCCGGCGGCGAGGTCGCGGCGATCGCGGAGCACCGGATCGCTGGAGGTGCGGATCGCCGTGTTGAGCGTGGCGAGCTCCTTGGTCAACGCGGTGGCGGCAACGCCGCCGTCGCGGATGCGGGCATCGGCGTCGGCGCGGGCGGCGGCGGTCTCGGCGCCGCGGCGGCGGAGGCCGGCGGAGAGGTCGCGGGCGGCGGTGATGACGGCATCGCGCACCAGCGAGTCGGTGGGCATGGCGGCGACCCGCTGCAGGCCCGCCCACAACCGGGAAAGCTGATCTTCGAGGGCCGGCGCGGACTGGACGAGGCGGGCCTCGAGATCGGCGAGCGCCGGATCGAGCGCCCGCGAGTAGCCGAGCGCCGCGTGCGCGCCCCGCTCGCGGCGGGCGAGCAGCTCGTCGGCGTGGCGAGTCGGCGACCGGCTGCGGACCCCACCCACGTCGGGGGCGGCGCGCTCGCTGCGCAGGTCGACGCGCTGGCGCGAGTAGCCGGCGGTGTTCACGTTGGCGGCGTTGTTGGCGGCCACGCTCGCACCCCCGTGCTGCGCCGCCAGGCCGGCGGAGCCGAGGTGCAGCAGCGACAGCAGGTCGCTCATGATCAGAGCGCGATCACGCGCAGGGGGCGCGAGGCGGAATGGCAGCGAGCGGCGCGATCGTAGCGATCGTCGCGCTCCACGCCGAGCGCTGCGGCGATGGCGTCGGACGCCGCCGCGATCAGCGCCGCGTTCGCGCCCAGCTCGACGCGGACGCGCGCGATGAGGCGCCGGAGCGCCGGCGACGGTCGCTCGCCGTCGCCGGATCGGGTCGCGGCGAGATCGTCGGACAGGGAGCGTTTGCGGGTCGTGATCGCTTCGAGCGCGGTCAGATCGAGGCTCGAGATCGCCCGGCGTTCTTCGGCCATCACCGCCCGCAGCCGCTCGAGGACATCGGCCAGGGAGGAGGGCGGCGACGTGGAGGCCGTCGCGGTGCTCATCCCAGGCTCCCGCGTTCGACGTCATCGTCCAGGATGCGCTCTGACAGCTGGTCGAGATCGACGACGTAGCTGCCGGCGGCGAGCTCCTCGCGGATCTGCGCGATCTTCGCCGTGATGGCTGCTTCACCGACCCGCGTGCTCGGGACGCTGCTGGCGGCCTCGCCGAGCGCCACCACGGCGGCCGGCGGCGGCGAGGTCGGGTGACCGGCGGGCGCATGGGTGCGCTCGCGCAGGTCACTGATCGAGACGAGGATGGTGGGGTCGATGCGCATGGTGCCTCCGAGACAATGGTTCGGCCAAGACCTGAAGCTGTTCAGGGCGACTCGGCAGATTCTTTTTCCTCGATCAGCGGCCACGGATCAATGGGTCGACCGTCGCGGCGGACTTCGAAGTGGAGGTGTGGTCCGGTCGAGCGCCCGGTGCTGCCGACGGCGCCGATCGGCGCTCCGGCGGCGACGTGGTCGCCGCGCTGGACGCCGATGGCACTCAGGTGGGCGTATCGTGTCTCGCTGCCGTCAGCGTGGCGCAGCACCACGAGGTTGCCGTAGGTGCCCGCCGCGCTTGCTCGTTCGACCGTCCCGGCGAGGGCCGCGACCACGGGTGTGCCCTCGCGGGCGGCGATGTCGAGGCCGTGGTGCGCCGTCTGGGTCTGGTGGATCGGATCGAGGCGCACGCCAAAGCGCGAGCTGTATCGTCCGGCCACTGGACGGACCATTCGGCCTGGGGAGTCGGTCTCGCCGCGTAGCTCGTCGGGAGCGAGGGGCGCGGCCAGGCCGTCGAACCGCCCGTGACCCCGCGCGGCGGGCGCTGCCGCGGGCTCGCCCCCGAGCGAGGTCTCGAAGGTGCCGGTCAGGCCGAGGCCCCCGGCCGTCGCCATCGAATCGGCGAGCGCGCCATCGAGCATGTCGCGGAACGTGTCGCCGGCGAAGCCGCCGCCCAGGAAGCTCGATTCGGGGCGGGCCTCGGCCAGGAACTGGCGCAGGAAGAACGCCTCGAGTTGCCTGGCCGCCTGGCGCGCCGGCGGCTCGGCGGCGGGCGCTGCGGCGGCGCCGCCGGCGGGGAGCAACGCCGCGGTCACAGCACGTCCACCTCGGCGCGCAGGGCGCCGGCGGCGTGGAGGGCCTGCAGGATCGCGATCAGATCCCGAGGCTTGACGCCGAGTGCGTTGAGCGCGGCGGCGACATCGGTCACCGACGCCGCCGCCGGGAGTGCGCGCAGCTCGCCGCCGCCCTCGGCGACGTCGATCGTGGTGCGCGGCACGATCTGGGTGCTGCCGGCAGCGAACGGGCCGGGCTGGCTGATCTGCGGTTCCTCGCCCACGGTCACGGTCAAGCCACCGTAGGCGATCGCGGCGGCGCGCAACCGGACCTCGCCGCCGATCACGACCGTGCCGGTCTTCTCGTCGATGACGATACGGGCCGGCACGTCGGGTTCGATCTCGAGCGCCTCGAGCGTCGCGACCAGCGCCGCGACCTTGTGGTCCCATTCCTTGCCGATCACCACGGCGACGGCGCCGGCGTCGCGCGGCGACGCCGTGCCCGGCCCGAGCACGGTGTCGACGGCGGCGGCGATCCTGGTCGCGGTCGTGAAGTCGGGCTGGCGCAGGATGAGCACCAGCTCGCGGCGTGGCATCTCCGTCGGCGCCCCCTCCTCGACCAGCGCGCCGTCCGGGATGCGGGCCGAGGTGACGTGGTTCTTGCGTTGCGAGCCAGCGCCGCCCTCGACGAGGAAGCCGCCGACCGCGACCGCGCCCTGCGCGATCGCCCAGGTGCGCTGGTCGGGGCCCTTGAGCGGCGTGGCGATCAGGGCGCCGCCGGCCAGGCTCTTGGCCGAGCCCATCGACGACACCAGCACGTCGAGGGTCTGGCCGGGTCGAGCGAACGGCGGCAGCTCGGCGATGATGACGACGGCCGCGACGTTCTTCGACTTGATCTCGTCGGCGTCGACGGTGGTGCCGAGGCGCTTGAGCATCTTGGCCAGCGAGCGCCGCACCACGGGGGAGCTGGCGTCGTCACCGGTGCCAGCCAGGCCGACCACCAGACCGAAGCCGGTGAGCTGGTTGGCGCGGACGCCTTCGATGGTGGCGACGTCCTTGAGGCGATCGGCGCGCGCCGGTCCGGCGGCGGCGATGAGGGTGAGGGTGAGCAGGGCGAGGACGAGGTTGCGCATGGCAGCTCCGTGGAGGGGTGTCAGAAAGGCCAGACCCGGGCCAGCAGGCGGCTGCCCCAGCCGCGGCGCTGCTGATCGCTGACGTCGCCACGGCCGGTGTACTCGATCTCGGCGTCGGCGACTCGCGATGACAGGACGGTGTTGTCCTCGGCGATGTCGCGGCGGCGGACGATGCCCGACACGTAGATGTGTTGCTCCTCGTTGCCGATCATGACGACCTTGGTGCCCTCGACGAACAGGTCACCGTTGCCGAGCTGGCGGCGGACGCGCACCGGCAGCGTGGCGGTGAGCTGGCCCTTGCGTTCGGTGGCGCCGGCGCCGGCGAACGAGACCTCGCTCTCGCTGGCGAACAGCTGGCCAGGGTCGAGATCGGGGTACTTGCGCTGCAGCGCCGCGAGCAGGCCGATGGCTGCCGGCATCCCGTAGCTGGCGGTGTCCTTCCGGTCCAGCTTGGTCGTGCCGGCCCGGCGGGCGGCGTCGCGTTCGTCGATGCGGATGACGAGGATGTCGCCGACGCGACGGGCGACGTCGTCCTCGAAGAGGCCGCCGCCACCGGCGTAGAGGCTGCCGCGGCCGGCGACGTCGGCGGTCGCGTAGTCGCCGGCGTCGAAGCTGCGCCGCTTGGGCTGATACGGTGCGATGTGGGTCGTGCACGCCGCGGCGAGCGCAACGGTGAACAGGGCGGCGAGCTTCATGGCGCCGCCACCACGAGTCGCTCGCGGTCGGCGAGGGTACCGCTGATGAGCGCGCCGCCGGCGAGGCGAACCCGCGCGGTCGCGCCGACGCGCGCCGGCTGCTCCAGACGGCCACGCGCCGTGATCGCCACCGCGCCGCGGCGGACCTCGACGCGGACCGCGGTGCCTCGTGCCACCGGCGGTGGCGCCGTGAGGCGAGCGTCGTCGAGGATCTCGCCGGTTGCGATCGGCGCGTTGACCTGTTGTCCGAGGGGGGCGCGGGCGGCGCCGGCGCGGGGGTCGGTCGCGCGCCGCTCCCAGCGCAGGTCAGCGATCGTGACCAGATCGCCCGGCGCCAGGCCGTGGGTGGCGACCGCCACGTCGACGAGCAGCGCGAACGTCACCGGCACGAACACGGTGCGCGCGCGACCGGCGCGCAGGCGGACGCGCACGCTGGCACGGCCCGGGCGGGCGGCGGCCGGGAAGTCGACGTCGACCGTCGTGGGGTCGGCGTCGACGTCGGTCAGGCTGCGCGGCAGGTGGACGGCCAAGATCGCGAGGTCGGGGGGGAGCCCGGCGGCGGCGCGATCGCCGATGATCGTCGGTAGGGTTTCGGCGCGTGCGGTGGTGGCGAGCGCGACGGTGGCCGCCGCCAGCAGCATGGCCCTCATCGGAGCTGTGCCGTCTGGCCGAGCATCTCGTCGGCCGCCTTGATGACGCGCGTGTTGATCTCGTAGGCACGCTGCCCGGAGATTAGATCGATCATCTCCTCGACCACGTTGACGTTGGACAGCTCGACCGTGCCCTGCGCCAGCGACCCGGCGCCGCCCTCGCCGGGCGCCCCGAGCACGACCGCGCCCGACCCGCCGCTCTCGCGGAACAGCGTCTTGCCCATCGGCTCGAGGCCGGCCGGGTTGGCGAAGGTGGCGATCTGCAGCTGGCCGAGGTTCTGCGGCTGGGGATCGCCGGGCACCAGCGCCGACACCGTGCCGTCGGCGGCGATGGACACCGACTGGGCCTCGAGTGGCACGGCGAGCTCGCCGGCGAGCGGGTAACCCTCGCTGGTGACCAGGCGGCCTTCGGCGTCGAGCTGGAAGGCGCCGTTGCGCGTGTAGGCGACGTCTCCCGATGGCAGCTGGACCTGGAAGAAACCCTGGCCTTCGATGGCGACGTCGAGCTGATTGCCGGTCTGGCGCATCTCGCCCTGGCCGAGCAGCCGCTGGGTCGCCGCGACGCGAACGCCGAGCCCGACCTCGAGGCCGCTGGGGGCGTTGGTGCCGGCGCCGGTCGGCGCGCCGGCCGGCCGCGAGCTCTGGTACATGAGGTCGGCGAACTCGGCGCGGCTCTTCTTGAACCCCGCGGTCGACACATTGGCGATGTTGTTGGCCGTGACGTCGAGCCGGGTCTGCTGAGCTTCCATTCCGGACGCGGCGGTAGCGAGGGCGCGGAGCATGGTGATGTCCTCGGTTCGTGGTTGGGGTCGGGTTACTTGGGTCCGCCGATGTCACGGGCGGCGCGGCTTTCGATCTCTGAGTAGCCTTCGATCACGCGCAGCAGCGACTCGTAGGTGCGCGACACCTTCACCAGATCGACGATGCCGCGGATGATGTTGACGTTGGAGCCCTCGAGGGCGCCCTGCGTGATCTGCGGCAGTGGTGCATCGATCGGCTTGCCGCCCGCCGCCAAGAGCGTGGCGCCCTCGCGGCTCATCGCGGCGGGCGCGAAGCGGACCAGCTCGAGGCGGCCGAGCTCGCCACCATCGGCGAGCACGGCGCCGTCAGCGGTGAACGCGATCTGGCTGGCGCCGTCGGGGATCGTGATCGGGCCGCCACCCTGGCTGCGGAGTGGGTGACCGTCGGCGGTGCGCAGCTGGCCATCGGCGCCCCGGCTCAGGGAGCCGGCGCGCGTGTAGCGGACACCCTGCGGGGTCTCGACCGCGAAGTAACCGGGACCGTCGAGCGCGATGTCGAGCGCGTTGCCGGTGTGAGTGATCGCCCCGGCGGTATCATCGACCGCACCGGTCAGGTTGCCGACCAGCGCCATGTCGGGCGAACGGGCCCTGGCCAGCGCCTCGGAGAACGAGACGCGAGCGCCCTGGAACGCTGCCGTCGACGCGTTGGCGATGTTGTGGGCGGTGACGTCGAGCGCCGCCGACTGGGCGACGGCGCCGGCGGTCGCGACGTAGATGCCATCAGCCATGGGCCACCTCCGCCGCCGTGAGCGCCGCCGGACGCGTCACGCTGGGCGGCATTGCCTCGAGCTCGACCCGCAGCCGCGCGATGGCCCGACCGTGCAGCTGGCATACTCGCGAGGTCGTGACCCCGAGCACCTGGCCGATCTCGAGGTACGTGAGCTCCTGGTTGTAGTAGAGCGACAGGAGCAGCACGTCGCGCTGATCGAGGCGCGTCAGCGCCCCGCGGATGCGTGCCAGAAGCTCTCGGCGCTCGGCCTGCAACACGGGCGACGTGTCGTCGCCCGCGAGCGGCGGCGTCCGGTCGAGCTGGTCGAGCGCTCCGACCGTGACGTGGACGAGTTGCTCGAGCTCGTTGCGGTAGTGTTCGACGTCGACGCCGAGCGCCGCGGCGACATCGTCGTCGGCCGGCGGCCGGCCGAGCGCCTGCTCGAGTCGCTGGATGGTGGCGCCGACCTTGCGCGCCATCTGCCGCACGCGGCGCGGCATGATGTCGCCGCGGCGTAGCTCGTCGAGGACGGCGCCGCGGATCCGCTTCTCGGCGAACACCAGGAACGGTTCCTGGCGGGTGTGGTCGTAGCGTTCGGCGGCCTCGGCCAGTCCGAGCATCGCCGAGGCGACCAGATCTTCGCTCGAGATCCACGACGGGCAGCGGCGGGCCATGCGCAGCGCGATGCGGCGAGCGATCTCGATGTGGGTGGCGATCAGTCGGTCGCGCTCGGGCGTCGGTCGCCGGGTTTGCTGGGCGTAGGCCTTCATGGCGTCTCTCCTGATGCGGTGATGTGGCGGCGCCAGAAGCTCCGGGTGGAGTCGGTGCGGGCGTCGGGAGCGGCGAGCGCGTCGAGCGCGCGGGCGACGCGGACGATGCCGCGGGCGGCCGGGGCATCGGGGCGGTGGCAGAGCAGGGGGACACCGCGGTGCGCGGACTCCGAGACGGCGGGGTCGCAGGGCACGGGCGGTAGCGGCGTCAGGTGGATGTCGAGGAAGCGGCTGACCAGAGTGACGAGGCGCCCGACGATGTCGTCGGCCTGCGCCTGACTGGTCACACGGTTGGGCACGACGAACGCGTGGCGGACGCCGTGATGGCCAGCGAGCACCTTGAGGCAGGCGTAGGCGTCGGCCATCGAGAGCGGTTCTGGGTTGACGACCACCACGGTGTCGGCGGCGGCGGCGGCGAACGTGGCCTGCGTGGCACCGATGCCGGCGGCGACGTCGAGGACGATGGTGTCGAAGCGTCGGGACAGCTGTTCGACGAGCTCGAGCGTGCGGCGGCGGGCGGCGCCGCTCATCATGGCCAGGGCGTAGCTGCCGTTGAGGGCCGGCAGCAGCGCGATGCCGTGCGCCGTGACCACGACGTCCTCGATCGGCGTGCCATCGAGGGCGTCGAGGAGGCTCAGGGTCGGCGCCACGCCGAGCAGGAGGTTCAGGTCGGCCATGCCGAAGTCGGCATCGACCATCAGGGTGCGGGAGCCATCGCGGGCGTAGGCGGCGGCGAGCCCGATCGCGATCGTGCTCTTGCCGACGCCGCCCTTGCCACCGGTCACGGCGATCGCTCGCTCGCGACGACGAAGCGTCGTGGTGGGCTCGCGGCCTTCGCCGCGGATCACGCGCAGAGATGCTGCCTGGTCGGTCACGTGTGTTTTCTCCTCAGGCGGCGATGTTGCGATCGAGGGTGCTGGCGAGGCCGTGCTTCGCCAGCTCGGCGAGCCGCGGCGCCGAGGCCAGCTCGAGGTCCTCGGGCACGGCCTGGCCGGTGGCCAGCCAGGTCACGGGCAGTTGCAAGCGGGTCGGTGCAGCGGTGAGCTCCGGCGTGCGCACGCACTCGTCGAGCTTGGTGAACAGCAGCCGCCGCGGGCGCAGCGGCGCGAAGCGCGCGTGCAGCTCGTCGATGTGGGCGGCCGAGGATCCGGCGGCGACCACGAGGTGGACCTCGACCCGGGGCGCACCGGTCAGCGCCCGCTCGAGCGCCGCGATGGCGGTGCGATCCAGTGGGCTGCGGCCGGCGGTGTCGACCAGGACCAGATCGTAGCCGCCGAGCTCCTCGAGCTGGGCGACGAGGTGGTTCGGTTCGTCGAGTGCATAGAGCGGGACGCCGATCAGATCGGCGAAGGTCCGGATCTGGTCGACGCCGCCAACCCGGTAGTTGTCGAGCGTGACCAGGGCGACCCGACGGCCTTCGATCAACGCGGCGCGCGCGGCGATCTTGGCGATGGTCGTGGTCTTGCCGACCCCGGTCGGACCGACCACCAAGACCGCCGACGCCTCACTGCGCGCCGCCAGCGCGAACGGCGCCGGCGCCGAGTCGAGCGTCACGGTGCCGGTCGGCTCGGGAGCGCGGCGCAGCTCGTCGACCGCTCGCCGCAGGGTGGCGAGCTGGCCGCGAACCTCGGAGCTGGAACGCTCGTCGACCTTGGCGCGCATCATCGCGCGCAACGAGCGTAGCTCGGCGCGCAACGGCGCCATCGCCCGCTCGATCTCGTCGTCGGCGACGCCGCGCCGCGGCCGGGCGGCGCCGAACGCCGGCTCCTGGGCCGGCGCCTGGTCGTCCTCGATCGCGGCGGCGATCTCGAAGGCCGAGCCGAGCAGCCCCTTCTTGAACTGCCGGGTCGACACCACGACCGCCTGGTCACCGAGCTCGGCCTTGACTCGCGCCAGGGCCTCGCGCATGGACGCGCCTTCGAACTTGAGGATTCTCATGCTGCTGCCTCCAGGGCTGTGATGACCGCTCGGGTCACGAACGGCACGGACGCGTCGACCTCGCGGTAGCTCATGACGGCGAGGCCGGGGATGTGGCGGGCGGCGACGCCGGCGACGGCGCGGCGGACATCGGGTGCGACCACGAGCACCGGGGGATCGTCGTTGCGGGTCAGGTCGCGGGCGTTGGCGGCGAGGTCATCGGTCAGCCGCGACAGGGCGCGGGCGTTGCGCGGGTGCTGCTCGCGGAACAGGGACTCGGCGCGCGGATCGAGGACCAGGGGGCGCAGCACCCCGTCGGCGGCGAGGTTGCCGCGGGTGATGCGTCGCGCGAGTCGCTGGCGAACCAGCTCGGTCAGCTCGTCGGGGTGTTTGACCGCGCCGGCGTGATCGGCGAGCGCCTCGAGGATCGTGCGCAGGTCGCGGATCGAGACCCCCTCGCGCAGCAGGTTGCGGAGCACCTTGATGACGTCGCCGGTCGACATCAGGTGCGGGATCAGCTCTTCGATCACCTTGCCGTCGGTCTTGCCGGTGACGTCAAGCAGCGCCTGCGCTTCGCGCCGGCCGAGTAGCTCGTGGGCAACGCGGCGCACCAGCTCGGCGAGGTGGGTGGCGATCACCGCGGTGGCATCGACGACGGTGCAGCCCGCTGTCTCGGCGCGCGACCGTTCCGATGGCAGGATCCATTTCGCGGGCAGGCCGAAGGTCGGTTCGGTGGTGGCGTCGCCGGGCAGGCCGCGGGTCGCGGTGCCGGTGGGGTCGAGCGCGAGCAGGCGGTGGACGTGAACGTTGCCCTCGGCGAGCAGGACGCCGGACAGCAGCACGCGGTATCCGCCGGGCGGCAGCCGCAGATCGTCGCGGATGTGGATCGGTGGCACGATCACGCCCAGCTCGCCGGCGATCTGCTTGCGCAGGGCGGCGATGCGCCGCAGCAGCTCGCCGCCGCGGCCGGCGTCGACCATGCCGAGCAGATCGAGCCCGACCTCCATCGACAGCAGCTCGATCGGCAGCGCGGCCTCGATCTCACCCTTGCTGGCCGCCGCGGCGACCTCCTCGCGGTCTCCAGAACCGACCGTGACCGCCTCGGCTTCGGGCGCGGTGGTCCCGGTGCCGGCGCGCATCGCAGCCCATCCGAGGGCGCCGCCGAGCCCGAGGAACATGACGTGCGGCATGCCGGGCAGCAGGCCGATGCACGTGACCAGGATGGCGGTGACCATCAGCGGGCGGCGGCGCCGCAACAGCTGCTGCGACATCGCCGTGCCCAGCTCGCGATCGTCGCCGCGGGTGATGAGCAGCGCCGATCCGGTCGAGACCAGGAGCGCGGGGATCTGCGACACCAGGCCGTCGCCGATGGATAGGATCGTGAACGTCCGCGCGGCGTCGCCGAACGACATGCCGCGCTCGGCGACGCCGATCACGATGCCGCCGATGATGTTGATCCCCAGGATGAGCAGGCCGGCGATGGCGTCGCCGCGGACGAACTTGCTGGCGCCGTCCATGGCGCCGTGGAAGTCGGCCTCGCGCTGGACCTCGCGGCGGCGGCCGCGGGCTTCTTTCTCGGTGATCAGCCCGCCGCCGAGGTCGGCGTCGATCGCCATCTGCTTGCCGGGCATCGAGTCGAGCGTGAACCGGGCCGCGACCTCGGAGATCCGTTCGGCACCCTTGGTGATCACGATGAAGTTCACGATCACGAGGATCAGGAAGATGATCGCGCCGACCACGAAGTCGCCACTGATCGCGAAGCGTCCGAAGGCCGCGATGACCGCGCCCGCGGCCTCGCCGTCCTCGCCGCCGTGGGTGAGGATGAGCCGGGTCGAGGCGACGTTGAGGGCCAGACGGAACAGGGTGACGAACAGGAGCAGGGCCGGAAACGAAGAGAAGTCGGTGGGGCGCTCGACGTAGAACGCGACCAGGAAGGTGAGCGCGGCCAGACACAGGGCCACACCGAGCAGCAGGTCGAACAGCAGCGGCGGCAGCGGCGCAACCGTGATCGCGAGCACGCCGACGAGGGCGGCCGCCATCGCCCAGTCGCCCTTCAGCTGCCGGAGCAGGCGCACGCTCACGACGGCCTCGCGGTCGCGGCAACCCGGAGGCGGTAGACATACGCCAGCACCTCGGCGACGGCGTGGAACAGCTTCGGCGGGATCTCCTTGCCTTCGGGGACCAGCTTGTGGAGGGCACGGGCGAGCGGGGGGCGGCTGACCACCGGGACGCCGGCACCGCGCGCGGCTTCACGGATCCGGGCGGCGACCTCGTCGGTCCCCTTGGCGACCACCCGCGGCGCGTCGTTGCTGTCGGCGTTGTAGCGCAAGGCGACCGCATAGTGGGTCGGGTTGACCAGCACGACGTCGGCCTTCCGCGTCTCGGCGACGATGCGGCGGCGACTCAGCTCGCGCATGCGGCGCCGACGGCGACCCTTGACGTGCGGATCACCCTCCTGCTCCCGGTGCTCGCGGCGCAGCTCGTCGGGCGTCATCATCATGCGCGTGGCGATCCGCCGGCGGGTTAGCAGGTAGTCGACGGCGGCGAGCGCCGCCAGCGCGAGCGTCGCAGTGACGCCGAGGCGAAGCGCAGCGTTGCCGAGCCGGCTCGGGATCGTGCGTGGGTCGGCGATCGTGGTCAGGCCGTCGAGTTCGGCGCGGATCACCAGCGCGACCACGGCGCCGATGACAACCACCTTGGCCAGCGCCGTGAGCAACCGGCGCGCCATGGCTGCTGGCGACAGCACCTCGGTGATGCCGTGGAAGCCAACCCAGCGCGACGGGTCGAAGGTCGGCTTCTTGAGCGCGGGCGGCCAGCCGAGTTGCAGCCCGCCGGCCAGCACGCAGCCGACCAGGGCGGCGATCATCGCAGGCGCGACCGCGACCGTGAAGCCGTGGCGCGCAGCGCCGGCGACGTCGTCGAGAGCGGCCCCGGTGACCGCGGTCCGGGTCATCGCGCACAAGGCGCTCCAGGTGGCGGCGGCGCCGAACGCGGCCCCGGCCAGGCCGAGTCCGAGCGTGGCCACGGCGGTGAGGTCGCGCGACACGGCGATCTCGCCGCGCTTGCGGAACTCCTTGGTCCGCTTCGGCGTCGGCTTGTGGCTGCGCGACGCGTCGCTCATCGCGTGCCCCAGCTGGTGAGGAGGTCGGCGGCGGCGCGGGCGGTGCCGTCGATCGAGGCGGCGAGCGTCGGCGCCGAGCCGAGCAGCACGAGTCCGCCGCCGACCAGCACCGCGGTCAGGCTGACCGAGAAGACGTTGAGCGCCGGTGCGGCGCGGTTGATGACGGCGAGGCCGATGTTGATGATGGTGGCGGCGACCAGCGCCGGTGCCGCGAAGCCGACCGCGTGGGTCATCACCGAGGTGGCGAGGGCGACCGCGCTGGTGAGCTCGCCGAGGTCGGTCGCGGCCAGCGGCGTCGCGACGCATCGCACCCCGGCTTCGAGCCCGCCGGCGGCGAGGAAGGCTAGCCCCGCGATGGCCGAGATCACGCGGCGCACCGCCGACGCCGACTCACCGGCGCGGACGTCGTAGTCGGCGGCGAAACCGAGGCCGAGGTGCAGCCCGATGAGCTGGGCGCCAGCGGCGACCCGGTCGAGCACCAGGCGGGCCGAGACGCCGGCGAGCGCGCCGGCGCCCAGCTCGAGCGGCACCAGCGCGATGACGACGTTCAGGTCCTGGGCCGGCGCGGCACCACCGACCGCGACCGCGACCGCGACCGCGAACACGAGCCGAGCCCGCACCGGGGTGCTCGGCTCGCCGAGCAACGGCGCGGTGAACGCGAAGCCGCCGGCGCGGGCGAGCGCGGCGACGAACGGGCCGGTCGCGACCTCCATCACGGCGGGTCGCTCTGGGACGCGCGATCGGTCGGCGCGGTGGCGGCGCGCGTGAGCGCGCGGGTGGCGAACTGGTTGAGCCGGTCGAGGACGAAGTGGCCACCGAGGGCGAGCACCAGGAGCGCGGCGACCAGCTTGGGGACGAAGGCGAGCACGCTCTCCTGGAGCTGGGTCGCGGTCTGCAGCAACGCCACCGCCAGACCAACCGCGAGCGCCGTGATCAGGAACGGTGCAGCCACCACGGCCAGCGTGGTGAGCGCGTCGCGCCAGAGATCGAGAGAGCTCGGCATCCTCCGGCGGCTGTTGCAACCGATGCGCCACCGCCAAGTGGGCACGTTGGTTGGCGAGCCGCGATCGGCGCGCGGCGCGTGTCGGCGGTGCTGACGGTCGAGCGTCGGGGGCCGCCGTCTCGCCGCGCCGCAGCCGGCGTGCGACGACACCGCCAGCCGCGACCCGACGGTGGTCAGAGCGCGCCGCGAAGCAGCGACTCGACGACCAGGCGCCATCCGTCGATGGCGAGGAAGACCAGCAGTTTCACCGGCAGCGCGACCACCTGGGGCGGAACCATCACCATGCCGAGGGCGGTGAGGATCGACGCGATCGCGAGGTCGATCACCAGGAACGGCAGCAACACGGCGAGCCCGATCTCGAAGGCGGTGCGCAGCTCGGACACGATGAACGCCGGCACGGCGATGCGCAGCGGCACGTCGTCCGCGGTTGCCGGTCGGGGCTCGTGCGACACCTCGTAGAACAGGGCGAGGTCTTCCTGGCGTGTGCGCTCGAGCAGGAAGCGACGCAACGGCGGCGTGGCGGCCTCGAAGGCGGCCCGCTCGTCGAGTTCGCCGTCGAGGTACGGGCGGCCCCCGCGTTCGTACATCTCGGTGGCGACCGGCGCTGACACGAAGACGGTCATGAACAAGGCCAGCCCGACCAGCACCTGGCTGGGTGGCGCTGCCGGGGTGGCCAGGCCGGTGCGGACGAAGCCGAGCACGACCACGAAGCGGACGAAGCACGTGCAAGCCAGGACGGCGGCCGGGATCAGCGTCGCCAGCGTCAGTACGCCGACCACGGTGAGGGCGCTGCCCGGACCGCCTGGCGCCGCCGCTGCGGGCGGCGCCGCCGGGTCGGCGAACGCGGTGGAGGCGACGAGCACGACCGTCGCCGCGGCTGCGATGCTCGCCGCGGCCGCGATCCTCGCCGACCGGTTCACCGGCGTCCGCCGGTCGCTGCGACGAGGTCCCGGGCCCACTGGGCGTCGGCGTCCTCATCGCCGGTGGCGACGGCCTCGTTCACCGGCGGTATCCGCTCGCGCAACCGGAGTAGACCGGAGACCGCGGGGCTCGCGGTCGGTGGGCGGCTGCGCGGCAGCTCGCTGGTGCTGCGCGCCAGCCCCGGCGTCGGCGCCTCGGCGACGGCGTCGTCGAGGAACCGGCCGAAGCCGCGCTCGGCTGGCGCGGTGCTACGTCGCCACTGGCCGAGCGGACGGATCTGCTGCGGCGAGACGGCGATCAGGAGCTCGCGGTCGCCGGCGCTGATCCAGACCACGCGCGACTTGCCACCCAGGGACCTCGACGCGATGATCTCGAGCTGGTTCACCGCGGGGGCGGGGCGGCGGTGGCGCCGGATGACTGCGGTCAGGCCGACGCTGACCAGCACGACGCCGCCGAACACCAGCCACCAGCGCGTCGAGGTCGGGCTGCTGTGACCGGCGCCGAGCGCCGTCGCCGGGGCGGTGGGGCTGGCCAGCGTGGCCGGCGATGGCAGGGCGGCCGGCGCGGGTGCGGTCGCGGTCGCAGCCCCGGTCGTGCCAGCGGCAGCAGCCGGCTCGAGCTCGATGTCGTCGTCGTCGATGGTGACCGCGACTGGTGCCGGGTCGACCGCTGGCGAGGTGGCGGGCGCGCGCGGGATGACCACGTGGAGGTCGTCGCCGATCTGGATGAAGCTGGCCGCGCCGGCGATCACCGCCACCCGGTCGCGTTCGTGACGGAGCTTGATGCTCAGCACGCGCGTGGCGTCGCCGCGGATCTCCACCCGTCGCACCGTGCCGTCGTCGCTCGATCGCTTGGCGCGCGGTGCGGTGCCGGCGAGTGGGAGCTCGAGGCGCTCCCGGTTGGCGCTGAGGCGGGCGGCCTCCGCGGCGGTGGTGCCGCGCGCGATCACCTCGACCTCGTCAGCTCGGCCGATGATCTGGAAGCGTTCGCCGGGGTCGGCGCGGGGAGTCGACGGCGCGGCGCACAGGCACAGGGCGAGGAACACGAACCGGGCACGCATCGGTCACTCCTTCTCCACGATCTCGAGGATGCGGATGCCGCAGCGATCGCCGACCGCGACCGCCTCGGCGCGCGCGACCAGCCGTGTGTTGATGCGCACGTCGAGCGGCGCGCCCGTGAGCTTGTCGAGTGTGATGATCGAGCCGGGGCCGAGCCGGGAGGCGAGCTCGGCCAGGCTGAGGCGGATGCGGCCAAGCTCGACGCTGAGCTCGAGCGGCACGTCGTGGAGCAGGGTCTCGAGGCGCTTGACGTCGGGTGCGGCGGGTTCGTTCACGGATGACCTCTTCCAGCGACGGCGACGGCGGCGATCTCCACGGCGATGACGCCACGGGTGACCACGGGGCGGCCCCAGGCCTTGAGCACGCCACCGCAATAGATGGGCATCGGGTCGTCGATGAAGACTGGCAGCGCGAACTGCGAGCCGGGGCCGAAGTTGGCGAGCTCGGACAGCTTGATGGCGATCGTCGCGATCTCGACGCGCACCTCGACCGGAACCGCACCCAGCGCCGCCGCGATCGTGGCGGAGTCGGCGGGGACGGTCTGGTTCCTCTCGACGGGCGCCATGATCACCGACGGTCGGGCCAGCAGACGGACGCGGCCGGTGGCGGCGCCCGACACCCGCAGCGTCGCCGCCAGCACGGTCTCGCCACCGATCGCGGCGGCGACGGCGTCGGGGGTGGACAGGGGGCGCTCGAACGGCGTCCGTTCGAGCTCGGCCCACGCCTGTTCGAGCGACGTCATTGCCGCTTCACCGACCGGCGTGAACAGGCGCAACGCGAGCGCCGACGGATCGCGTTGCGCCGACGTGACCGCCTTGGCACCGCAGCGACGAGCCGCCGCGGCCTCGACCAGATCGCCGCCGAATCCGACCGCCAGCGTGCCGCGGCCGCCCGGCGAGATCAGCGCCACCCACATCGTGCGAAGGTCGTCGGTCAGCGAACTCGCGTCGATCATCTCGGCGCCCATCGCATCGACGGTGACGTCGCCGACGAACGCGCGCAACGAACGGGTGAGGCGGCGGGCCCAGCGCTGCGCCAGCTCGCCGAGCCGAGGTCGTGCTACCTGGGCCTCGCGATCGGCGGCGATGAGCGCCAGCGGGACCACGTCGATGTTGTCGGGGAGGCCGCCAGACGGAGGCGCCCCCTGGCGGATCGCGGCCTGGATGGCCTCGAGTTCCTGGGGATCGAGGGAAAGGTCGCTCACAGACGCTCGACAATGCAACGCGTGCGCCAGCGGGAACCTGGCGACTTCGCTGGTGCCCGCGCCGCGCACGCGGAGAGCTGTCGGCGGTGCTGACGGTCCTCGATCCGTCCGTCAGTCGACGGCCGGATCGGCCTCGGCGTGGGCGTCGTGCACCGCCAGCGCGACCGCGCGGTCGGCGATCGCGGCGCGATCGGGGGCGTGGTGGTGCCGGACCGCGTCGACGATCGATGTGGGCAGGCGCCACAACCCGAGCAGGTAGGCGCCCGCCTCGGCGTGAGTCAGCCCGTACAGCTCGCGCTCGGCGACGTGCAACCGTGTCCCGCTGCGCGCCGCGTGCTCGAGAGCGGTGCGAACGCGAGCTGGCATCCAGCATGCGAGCGCGCTCAGGCCGATGTCGGCGAGCAGCGCGCCGATGTATGCGTCCTCGGCCTGGGTTGGATCGGTGAGCCGGCCATGGGCGGCGGCGGCGGCCGCGACGCTGTGGGAGGTGAGGGCGTCCTGCGTCAGCCCTGACGAGGGATCGACGCGAAACCCGCTGGCCGCCAGCGACATCGCCGCGACCAGGCGAATCCCGACTCGGCCGATCGCTGTCCGCAGGTCGCGCGCCGGCACGCCACGGGTGAAGTACGTGGAGCCCGCTAGCTGCAACACCTTGGTGGCCAGCGCCGGATCGCGACGGACGATGTCGCTCACGTGGTCGACGTGGATCCGTGGGTCGGCGATTGCCGCCGACAGCTCGACGTACACCGAGGGTGGCGCCGGCAGGTGGCCGATGGCGCACAGGAGGTCGCGGAGCTCCGGCGACGCGATCTGGTGGCGTCCCGCCGAGAGGTCGCGGAGCGCCCCGACGAACTCCTTGACCGGCAGCGGCTTCTCGAAGAACTGGTGGGCCACCGCGGCCACGCGAGCAGCCGCCTCGGGATCGCAGTGGCCCGAGAGCACGACTCTGACGGTGTCCGGCCACCGGACTCGCACCTCCGACAGGAACGTGGAGCCGTCCATCTCCGGCATCGACATGTCCGACACCACTACGTCGACGGCACCCTGATCGAGCTTGGCCAGCGCTTCGCGACCCGAGGTCGCGGTCGAGACCACCCAGTCGCGTGGCCCCGCGTGGCGCAGCACCCGGTCGAGGGCCTGCACCACCCGGGGCTCGTCATCGACGATGAGCACCTTCATGGTCATGGCGAACCTCCCGCCGAGCCGCCGATCGGCAAGGTGACGATGAACGTGGTGCCGGTGCCGCACGTCGACTCGAACGTGATCGCGCCCGCGTGCCTCTCGACGACCACGGAGCGGGTCAGCGCCAGTCCCTGGCCGGTGCCGCGGCCGAGCGCCTTGGTCGTGAAGAACGGCTCGAACACGCGGTCGCGGATCTCGTCGGGGATGCCGTCGCCGGTGTCGCTGATCCGGATGGTGACCTGGTCGCGAACCTGTCGACTCGAAATGGCGATGACGCCGCGGCCGGGTCGGCCGCGCTCGGTGGCCTCGGCGATGGCGTGGGCGGCGTTGACGATCAGGTTGAGGAACACCTGGCCGAGCTCGTCGCGGATACCGACCACGGGCGGCAGCGCCGGATCCAGGTCGGTGGCGACCTCGGCGACGTAGCGCCACTCGTTGCGCGCCACGGCGATGGTCGTGAGCAGCCCGTGGTTGAGATCGAAGGGCTCGCGGCGACCGCGACTGGGGTGCGAGAAGCTGCGTAGCGCGGCCACGATCGACGCGACCCGCTCGAGGCCTTCGAGCGACTCGGTCAGGGCGCGCGGGATCTCGATGAGCAGTTGCTGGACGTCGACCGCGGCGCTGGCTGCGCGCGCCGCTCCGAGCGCCGCGGCATCGACCGCGCCATCGGCGCCGATGGCGGCGGCGCAGGTGCGGACGAGCTCGCCGATCGACGTGAAGGCGGCAGCGACGTAGGCGACGTTGTCGGAGATGTACTGCACGGGAGTGTTGATCTCGTGAGCGACGCCGGCGGCGAGCTGGCCGATGGCCTCCAGCTTGTGGGCTTGCATCAACGTCGCCTGGCTGCGCTGCAGCTGGCCGTGGGCGGCGGCGAGCGCACGTTGCCAGATCTCGAGGTCTTCGAGCTCGGCAGCGAGGGGCACGGGAGCGGGCGAGCTGGTCATGGGACGTCCAGTCGGTCTTCGCCGACGGTCTGGGTCTCGGGATGCGAGTTCGACCGACGCCGGCCGCCGTACAGGGGCGGGTGGCGATCTTCTGTCTCTGGCTGGGACCCACGCCGGCGCTGGCGTCGGGACCGTCCTATCCGCCCGGCCGAACCGGTCGGTACTGAGGGGGTGACCCGCGAGATCGTCCTGGGTGTCGACTTCGGTACCAGCTACACGTCGGCCGGCGCCTTGGTCGACGGCCGTGTCGAGATGGTCGTCGACAACGGTGACCCGATGATCCCGTCGGTGGTCCACATCCCCGAGCGCGGCCCGCCGCTGGTGGGGCGGGCCGCGGTTGGCCAGCTGGCGGCCTACCCGGGGTCCACCGTGGCGTCGATCAAGCGCATCATGGGCAGCGATCTCAGCGAGGCGGGGGCGCTGCGGCGCATCGCACCGACGGTCCCGTACCGCATCATGGCGGGCGCCGGCGGCAGCGTCCTGCTCAAGCTGCGCAACCAGGACTGGGTCGCCGAGCAGGTCGCAGCGGCGATCCTCGACCGTGTGCGCGCGCTTGCCGAGCAACGGTTCGGCGCCGTCGTCCGCCGCATCGTCGTGACCGCTTCGGCCGTGGCCAGCACCGGCTACCAGGTCGCCCTTCGCAAGGCGGCACGGCTCGCGCACCTCGAGATCCTCGAGATCGTTGCCGAACCGATCGCCGGTGCGCTCGCGGCTGGCATGCACGCGCGGCTCGGGCCGCGGCGAATGCTGATCTGCGACTTCGGCGGTGGCACCTTCGATGTCACGGCGATCGACCAGGACGAGTCGCGTTTCCGGGTGCTCGCGACCGGCGGCGATCCCTTCCTCGGCGGCGACGATCTCGATCAGGCCCTGGTCCAGGCCCTGGCCGGGCTCATCTACAAGCGGGCGCACTTCGACCTGCTGCGCGACGCGGTTCGCCGCCAGCTGCTTGCCCTGCGCTGCGAATCGACGAAGCGGTCGCTGTCGACCGCGGCCGAGGCGCGCCTCACGATGCGCGATGCGTACATCGAGAACGGCGTCAACCGCGATCTCGACGTGATCATCGAGCGCACCTGGGCGGCACCGCTGTGGGCGCCGCTGTTCGCCCGCGCGCTGGCGGCGGTCGACGCCACCCTGGCCCGAGCCGGCTGGATCGATTCCGACGTCGACGAGGTCGTCCTCATCGGCGGGACGTCCCTGGCGCCCCCATTCCAGGAGCTGGTGCGGCGGCGGTTCGAGCATGTGGAAGTGACTGCGACCGACATCGCGAACATCGCCGTGGCGATGGGGGCCACGCTGCTCACGGGCCGCCATGGGGTGGGCGGGAGCGTGCCGGTGCTCGAGCACGCCGCGTCGGTGTGACGGCCCGGGCCGCGCTGGCACTCGACCGTCAACGTCGCCGTCGCCTGGTCGACCTAGACCCATACAACGCGCGAGATTCCATGGCGCCCCGTCATGGCACCGCGGATGCAGCAGGCGAGGAAGCCATGATGCGGACGGAACTGACGCTGGTGCGTGGGCTCTTGAAGCTGGTGCCGAGCACCTTGACGGTCCAGATGGTGACGGTTCCGTACGCCGCCGGCGCCGCCGGCACGCAGCAGGTCGATCTGCCGCCGATGCCACCGGTGCTCGGCGAGCACCACGTGCTGGCGCTGGTAGCCAAGGGTGGGATGGGCGGGATCTACCTTGGCGAGCACGTCCACACCGGGGCGCGCGTCGCGCTCAAGGTGCTCGACGTGCGGTGGTCGGCGCACGAGTCGATCGTCGGGCGCCTGTTCAGCGAGCACGAGGTGTCGCGCCGCGTGCGTCACGATGGGCTGGTCCACATCGTCGAGGCCGCGCGATCGGTCACCGGGATGCCGTACCTGGTCATGGAGATGATCGATGGTGAGAACCTGGCGACCCTGCTCGATCGCGGCTTCATCGAGCTGGGCGCGGTGGCGGCGATCGGCGCGCAGGTTGCGGACGCCGTGGCGGCGATGCACGAGGCGCGCGTGGTGCACTGCGATCTGAAGCCGGAGAACGTCATGGTGCTGTACCAGGACGGGCTCGGTGGCTGGCCCCGCGTGAAGGTGCTCGACTCCGGCGTGGCACGCTTCGACGATCGTGCCGCCACCGAGGAAGTTGCCGGCACGCCATGCTACATGGCGCCGGAGCAGTGGCTCGGCCATGCCGAGCCGCGATCGGACGTCTACGGCCTGGGATGCATCCTGTACGAGCTGGTCACCGGCGCCGTGCCGTTCGAGGGCTCGCTGTCGCGCGTGATGTCCGACCACTGCGACCGGATGCCGTCGGCGATGTCGACGCGGCGGGCGGTGCCCGAGGTGCTCGACCGGCTGGTGATGCGCATGCTGGCGAAGGACCCGGGCATGAGACCGCGAATGGTCGATGTCGCGCGGGTGCTCGCCGACCTCGCCTATGGCATGCCCCCGGGCGCCCGCGAGAACGGGTTTCGGGTCGCGGCCGGCGGCTGAGGCGTGCGATCCCTTGACGACCGCCCCGGCTGGTCGACCCAGGAAGGCGTGCGCCCATTCATCGGGACCCTCGTGCTCCTCGCCGGTTGTAAGTACGTCGACCAGCCCAGCAAGGTCGCGGCGCTCGAGAAGCGCCTCGACGAGGTGGCTGGTGCGGTCGCCGAGCTCACCGGCGAGCCGGTGGGACAGCCGGGGAGCAAGCCAGCGGCGCCCGACGATCGAGGCGACCGCGACCGCGGCAAGGGTGCCGGCAGCGCGCGCGCGGATCACTCCCGCAAGAAACGGCCGGCGGACCGCGACGCCCGCGACCAGGAGCGCGCGGAATCGCCGGGGGACCGTGGCGGAAGTGCGTCGCGGGCCGGGCATGGCGACGGCGACCGCGCCACTGCCGCGGCGCCGGCGGCGCCACCGGCCAGTCCGCATCCCGACGTCCACTGGAGCTACGAGGGCGACCACGGGCCGCCGGGGTGGGGCGGCCTGGACCCGGCGTTCGCCACCTGCGCCAGCGGGACGTCGCAGTCGCCGATCGACATCTTGCCCAGGCCCGGGTCCGCGCCGGAGGTGTTCCTGGTGTACCGGGCGACGACCGGCGAGGTGGTCGACAATGGCCACACGCTGCAGGTGAACCTGGATCCCGGCAGCTTCGCGATCGTCGACGGTGCGCGCTTCGAGCTGATGCAGTTCCACGTCCACACGCCGAGCGAGCACACGATCGCCGGCGACGCGTTCCCGCTCGAGGTCCATCTGGTGCACAAGGACAAGGCCGGGTCGCTGGCGGTGGTCGGCGTGCTGTTCGCCGAAGGCGAACCTTCGGCGGCCATGAAGCCGGTGTGGAAGGCCGCGCCTCGAGCCTCGGGACGGGCGCGTCTGAAGAAGCCGTTCGATCCGAGTGCGTTCTTGCCCCGCGACCTGGCCGCGCGCCGCTACGACGGCTCGCTGACCACCCCGCCGTGCACCGAGGGTGTGCGCTGGATCGTGCTCAAGCGGACGCGCACCGAGGACGGCGCGCGAATCGCCGCGTTCCGCCAGCGCTTCGGCAACAACGCGCGCCCGGCCCAGCAGCTCGGCGAGCGGGAGGTGCAGTGATGTCGGCGACCAACGGGACCCAGGCGTGCCCGGCGTGCATGCGCGTGGCCAGGCTCGGCAGGCGATTCTGCGGCGGCTGTCGCGCCAGCCTCGTGACGATGTGCGGTGGCTGCGGGTTCGTCAACGAGATCGACGACACCTGGTGCGGTGGCTGCGGCCAGGGTGTGGAGCCCGCCGTCGCGGCGGCGTCCAGGAAGCCGGAACGGGCGTCGGGGCGCCCACCGCTGCCCAGGGTGCCGGCGGCGCGGCCGCCCGCGCTCGGGTCGGCGCTCGCGCCGCCGAGGAGCTCGCCGTCGCCGCCGCCGTTGTCGGTGATCGCGGCCTCGGCGCGACCGGCGCCGCCCATGGTTGGCGCGTCCGCGGCCACGCTGCTCGCGATCAATCGCAACCGCGTCGGAGGGGGCGCTACCACCGCCAACCGGGACGTGCAGGATCAGGCGGAGCTCGACGCGCTGTTCGGCGGTGCCGGGTGAGCGGCGCGGCGGTGCGTTCGCCGGTGGCGCTGGCGGGAACGTCGGCGGTCTCGCACGTCGGCTCGGCCAGGCGCTGATCGTCGAGGGGCGACTGAACGCGGCTCAGCTCGACGAGATGATCCGTCGCCTTGAGCGCCCGTGAGCCGCGGCCGGCCTGGCTGCTGGTGGAGGGCGGCGCGATCGACGAGGCCTCATGGGTCGAGCGTGGCCGCCCATTTCGGTCTGGCCTCCGCGCGCATCGCCGACTTCGCCATCGATCGGGCGCTGCTCGCCCGCGTCCCCGAGGAGGTGGCTCGCAGGCACCAGCTGTTGCCCCTGTGCAACGCCGACGGCGAGGTCTATGTCGCGGTCGTCGACCCGACCCAGCTCGCCGCCTTCCGGCGTGCTGCGCGAGGGACCACGCTATCCGGTCGCCCTGTCGCCGCTGGTGGTGTCCGCGGATCAAGGTGATGGCTACTGGAGGCGCTGGCTCGCCTCGGCCTGTCGCCGTGGGTGGTCGTGGTCAGCGCGGTGACGGCGCGCGAGACCATCGTCGCTGCGCGCGCCGCCGGCGTGCGAGCCTACCTGCTGAAAGCGATCGCCCAGCTCAGGCTCGGCGAGGCTCTCGGCGACGCGTGCGGCCTGGTGGCCAGCGCCAGCGCCCACCGCTGGAGCTTGGCATGAAGGTCATCCCGAGCCGGGGTCCGAACATCACGATGATGACGCCGTTCGAGCAGGCGGTCGACAAGCTGGAGATCGCCGCCACCGTACCCGCGGTGGTCCAGCGCCTGCTGGGCCTGCTCGCTGACCCTGATGCGAGGAAATGCGCCGCGGTCGGAGTGCGGCAGACCGCCGAGCTCGTGCGATCGATCAACGCTTGATCGACGCGATCTCGGCCAGCATCTCGTCGGCCGTGGTCACGGTCTTGACATTGGCCTGGAACGCCCGTTGATAGGCGATCAGCGTCACCAGCTCGTCGCCGAGCTCGACGTTCGACCCCTCGAGCGCTCCGCCGGAGATGGCGCCGCGGCCGCCGGTCGCCGCCGCGGCGAGCAGCGGCTGGCCCGACGCGGAGGTCTCGGCGTACAGGCCGTCGCCGGCGCGGGCCAGCGACTCCTCGTTGCCGAACATGGCGAGCGCGACCCGGGCCAGCGCGCGGGTCTCGCCGTTGTCGAAGACCCCGGCGATGGTGCCGTCCTCGTCGATCACCACGTCGACCAGCGCACCGAAGCCGTGACCGTCGACGTCGAGGGCGTTGACCGCCGACGCGCCCGCGAACTGGGTCGAGCCGGCCAGCCCGGTGCCGGCGTCGGTGGTGATGGCGTCGCCGAAATCGAACCCGATCGCCTGGCCAGCGGTGGCACCGACGAAGTCGGCGCTGGACGCGGTCGTGGTCTCGGTGTCGAGGGCGCCGGCGGTCGTGAACTGCAGCGCGCCGCTCGCGATCTCGGCGGCGACGCCGGCGGTGCCGCCGGTCAGCTCGCCGCCGTCGACCATGGCGTGCCACTCCCACGCGCCACCGCTCTGGGCCCGGAAGTACAGGTCGACGCGGTGGGCGGTCCCGAGCGAGTCGTAGACGGTCGCCGAGGTGGCGTAGTTCGAGGTGGCCTGCGGGTTGGCCGGGTCCCACGCCGCGGGCGGCGTCGCGCCCGCGTCGAGGTTCAGCGAGACGTTGGCGATCGCGGTCGCGACCGGCGGGCTGGCGTGGCCGGCGAGCTGCAGGTCGCTGGGCGCGGTCGCGGCCACGCCGCTCGGATCCGTGACGTAGCCCTGCAGGCGCAGCCCGCGCGCGTCGACGACGTAGCCGGCGTTGTCGAGCGCGAAGCGTCCGTCGCGGGTGTAGTACTGGGCGCTGCGCCCGTCGTGGGTGCCGCTGACGGTGAACATGCCGCGACCGCGGATGGCGAGGTCGAGCGTGCCCCCGGTCTGCTGGACCGAGCCCTGCTCGAACTGCTGGTCGACCCCGCCGAGGCGGACGCCGGCGCCGAGGCGCTGGCCACGGAGGCTGCCGCCGAGCACGTCGGCGAAGCCCGCGCGCGCGCGCTTGTATCCGACGGTGGAGACGTTGGCGATGTTGTCACCGACGATGCCGATGGCACCGCCGTGGGCGCCCATGCCGCTGGCGCCGGTGTAGAGGCTGGTCAAGATGCTCATGGCTCTCCTGGGGATCGGGCGATGGTGGTGACGGCCGCCGGCGAGATCCGGGTGCCGCCGAGTCGGAGTCGGGGACCGTCGGGGGTGAGCTCGACGGCGTCGACGACGCCGCGCAGCCGCGGTCGCGCCGGGACGTCGCCGCCGTCGCGGCCGCGGGCCGTGACCTCGACGGTGTAGGTGCCGGGCGCCAGCGGGACGCCGCTGGCGTCGGTGCCGTCCCAGGCGATCACCAGCGGCGCGGTGCCGGCACCGATCGGGAGGCGGCGCACCTCGGCACCCGAGGCCGAACGGACGATCACCTCGCCGCTCGCGATGGCGCCGTCGGCGTCGATCTCGAGTGACGGCGGCGGACCGTCGAGGCTCAGACTCGACGCGTCGGCGGTGACCTCGCGACCGACCAGATCGGCGAGCGCGGCGCTACCGGCGGCGTCCTGGGCCGCGACCATGTCGGCGAGGCGACGGTTGGTCTCCACCGCCTGCTCGAGGGACGAGAACTGCGCGAGCTGCGCGACCATGTCGGCTCCCGACTGCGGGTCGAGCGGGTTCTGGTTCTCGAGCTGCGCCACGAACAAGCGCAGGAACTGGTCGCGGCTGGCGGCGGCTGCCGGCGAGGTGGCCCCGGTCGTGCCGGGAGTCGAGCTGCCGAGCAAGTTCTGGAGGGACGAGGTGGGTTCGATCATGGGATCTCCTAGGCGCGGGCGCGCAGGCGCGGATCGACGAGGCTGGCGCCTTCGGGCACCTGCACTCCTGGGTCGTCGTCACGGACGAGGAGCGCGCCGGCCGCGCGTGGCCGCGGCGGCGCCGGCTGCGGCGCGCGCTGATCGCCGGCCGCGAGGTCGCCGAGCGCCAGGCCGTGCCCGCGCAGCGCGGTGTCGAGCTCGTCGAGTGACCGGGCCACGGCGGTCGCGAGATCGACGTTGCCGGTGCGGATCGCGACGTCGACGGTGCCATGACGGAGCGCTACCGAGACGACGACGCGCTCGTGGTCGTGCTCGAGGACCAGGCGGACGCGGGACACCGGTGCGGCGATGGACGGATCGGGGACCTCGGCCCAGTCGGCGGACTCCGCGGGCGGGGCCACGTCGATAGCGCCGGGCTGCGGCGGCGGGACCTGGGCCGAGGCGGCGGGCGACGGCGGATCTGCGACCGGCGCGGGCGCGCCCGTCGTCGTCGTCGTCGTCGTCGTCGCGGTCGCGTCCGGCGGTGCCGTCAGCGCGGCCGCCGTCGAGACGTCCGCGGCGGTCGGGGCGAGCCCGTCATCGCTCGCCGCCTCGGCCTCGACGGCGATCGCGCCGACGAGCGTGAAGGCCGGCCCGTTGGGGTTCGCGTTGCCGGCGGCGGTCACGGCGGCGGCGGTGGCAGCGGTCGCGGGCACGGGTGCCCTCGCGGCCACGGCCGAGCTTGCGGGTGCGGGTGCGGGTGCGGGTGCGGGTGTGGGTGCGGGCGCGGGTGCGGGCGCGGGTGCGGGTGCGGGTGCGGGTGCGGGTGCGGGCGCCGGCGCCGGCGCCGGCGCCGGCGCGGCGATCCCGGCCTCATCGCGCGCCGTCGGCGAGCGTGGGTCGCGCGCCCGCGGCCGCGCCTGCTCCATGGCGTCGGCGAAATCCTCCCCTCGAGTCGGATCCGCGTCTCGGTCGCGCGCCCGCGGCGCGAGGTCTGCGGATGATGGCGCAGCGGCGGCGATCCTCATGGCTCGCGCCTCCGGCTGCCGAGGTCGTCGGTCAGGCGCTGCTCGTCGCGCGCGGCGGTCACCGCGCGGTGGTCGAGCAGCGTGTCGAGAGCGCGCTCGACGGTGCGCAGCTGCCGCGCGCGCTGGCGCAGATCGTCGATGGCGCGGTTGAGCGCCGCCGCGGCCCTGGCGCGGACCTGCCCAGCATCGAGCACCGCGGCGCGGTCGGCGTCGAGCTCCTCCGCGATCCGGCACAGTTCGGCGACGCTGCCGCTGTGCGCCAGACGAGTGCTGGCCCTCGCGATCGCCTGGTCGAGTTCGGCGGCCGTGCGCTCGGCGGCGCGCCGCGCCGCGGCGTCCTCGGACTGCGCGCGCGCCTCGGCGGCGGCGGCGGCGTCGCGCAAGCTGGTGCGCGCGATCATCGCGGCGCGGATGGTACGGGGACGGAGGGTCATGTCGAGGGTTCCTCTCCCAGGGCGGCGGCGAGGCCGCGCAGGCTTTCGGTCCACGCCACGGCGTCGTCGGGGCTCTGTCGCGCCCAGGCGTCGAGGCGCTGGCCCGCCACCAGGGCGCGATCCATCTCCGGGTTGGTCCCCGGGGCGTAGGCGCCGAGCGCCTGCAACTCGAGCGCCTGCCGGCGGGTCGCCAGGACGCCACGGGCGCGCTCGGCGAGGCCACAGGCGTCGCGTCCGGCGACCCGACGGGCGACCCGCGACGCGCTGGCCAGCACGTCGACCGCCGGAAAGTGGCCGCGGTCGGCAAGGTCGCGGGCGAGCACGACGTGGGCGTCGAGCAGCGAGCGCGCCGAGTCGGCGATCGGATCGGCGAGGTCGTCGCCCTCGACCAGCACGGTGTAGAAGCCCGTGATCGAGCCACCAGTCGCCGACGGTGCCACCCGCTCGAGCAAGCGAGGCAGGGCCGCGAACACGCTCGGCGGGTAGCCCTTGGTCGCCGGTGGTTCGCCCAGCGAGAGCCCGATCTCGCGCAGCGCCATGGCGTAGCGGGTGAGCGAGTCGATCACGAGCAGCACGTGCTTGCCCTGGCCACGAAACCACTCGGCGATCGCCGAGGCGACCGCGGCGCCGCGAACGCGCTCGCGGGGCGAGCGGTCAGCGGTCGCCACCACCGCGACGATGCGGTCGCGGCGTGGCGACGACATCAGCTCGCGGACCTCGCGCCCTCGCTCACCGATCAGTCCGATCACGACCACGTCGGCATCGCTGTGGTTGGCGATCTGCTCGACCAGCACGCTCTTGCCGCAGCCGGCGCCGGCGAAGATGCCGACCCGCTGGCCGCGGCCGCACGGCAGCAGCCCGTCGATCACGCGCACGCCGGTGGCGAAACGCTGCTCGACCTGGGCGCGCTGCGCGATCGCGAGCGGGGCACCCTCGACTGGCATCCGCTCGAGCGCCACCGGCCGCGGCCCGCCGTCGATCGGCACGCCGAACGGGTCGATGAAGCGGCCGAGCAGCGCGTCGCCGACCGCGACCTGCGAGCGGGCCCCGCAGCGCCAGACCGGAGCGCCGGGCGTGATGGTCCTGGCCGCACCCAGCGGCACCGCGAGCAGGTCATCGCCGCGGAAGCCAACCACCTCGCAGGGCAGCGCTCCCTCGGACCCGGCGTCGAGCTCGACGATGTCGCCGACGCGCACCGGGAAGCCGGAGATCCGCACGACCAGGCCGGCGACCTCGAGGACACGCCCGCCGACCACCGGGCCGCCGCCCCGCCGTGCCAGCGTCGCGAGCTGCGCCTTCAAGGGGCTGCAAGCGAGCTCCGGTTCGAGCAGCGTCGGGATCCGACGGCTCTGGCGGTCGTAGGGGTCGGCCACCTTCGTGGAATCAGGCGCCATCACCGGTGTCCTCATCGGTGGCGAGCTCGAAGGCCGGTTCGGCCGCGCGCACCAGTGCGACCAGCGGTTCGCGCAGCGCGTTGAGCCGCGGTGCCCAGCGTCCATCGACGACCAGCCGTGCGGCCTCGACCCAGACCTCGCCGTGGACCAGATCCGCGCCGACCTCGCACACGACACCGCTCGGCAGCTGGCTACCGACGGCAGCCACGTCGTCGGCACACATGCGCAGGACCAGGTCGCGGGCCCCGCCAGGTGCGCCCGCGCCGGCCTGGGCCAGGGCGCGGCTCACGAGTTGCGCGAGGCCGCGCCGGTCGATCGCCGCCGCGGCCGGCGCGAGCTCGGCGCACAGGCCCAGCGCGACGTCGATGATCAGCTCGGTGACCGAGTGGTCTCGTTCGGCACGTGCACGGGTGATCGCGGCAGCGGCCGCGGCCAGGCGGTCGCGGGCGCGGGCGGTCTCGGCCAGGCCCTCGGCGCGGCCAAGCGCGATCGCGTCGACCTTGGCCTGCGCCAGGTCGGCACGACCGTCGGCGAAGTCGTTGCATCTGCCACAGGAAGACCGACTCGCACCGGGGGCCGGGAGGGCACCGGTGTCGGCGCCAGCGTCACCGTCCGCCGTACCGCCCACCCACGATCGCGGTGCCGGCCCACCGAGCCTGGACAGCGTGGCTCCGAACGGTACGCTGCCGCTGCTGCGGTTGCCAAGCCACGGCGAACGTCCGCTCACGCAACGCCTCCACGCGGCGGCAGCTGCAGCGAGCCTTCGGCTGCCAGCCGCATTGCGGTCTCGATGATCTCGCGCTGGGCGGCCTCGACCTCGGCGACCCGGCGCGGCGCCCCCGAGGCGAGGTCGTCCCGCAACGTCGCCGCGGCGCGCTGCGACAGCCCGGCGAAGAAGTGATTGCGAAGGGCGTCGCCCGCGGTCTGGAGCGCGATGATCATGGTGTCGCTCTGCACGCCGCGCAGGAGCGGAGCCATCGAGCGGGTGTCGATACGAAGGAGATCCTCGAAGGTGAACATCGCCTCGCGGACGCGCGACGCGGCGCCCTCGTCGAGGGCTGCCATGCGGTCGAGGAGCGCGTCGCCGTTGTCGCCGTTCATCTCGTTGACGATCGACGCCGCGAAGGCCAGGCCGTCGAAGTCGGAGCGCCGATCTGACGACGCCAGGCCTCCCGATGCGGCGAGCGCGCGGACCAGCGACTCGGACGCCTCGAGGACCGCGCGGTCGGGGATCTCGTCGAGCGCAGCCAGCCGGGTCGCCAGGTCGGCCGCGGCGTCGGGCGGCATGACCGCGAGCACGCGCGCGGCCGTGGCCGCCGGCAGCTGGGTCAGCACCACGGCCGCGATCTGCGGGTGCTCCTCGATCAGGAGGTCGGCGAGCGCCTGCGTTCGGGCGCTGCGCAGCTGCTCGATCGGCATCGGCGGCGGCTCCTCGACAGGAGGCGCGAACAACCGACGCGCGCGGTCCTCGCCCAGCGACCTGGCCGCGAGCTGGCGCAGGTAGGCGCCGCCGCCACTGCGCGCCACCGACAGCGGACCGTTGAGCGCGATCTCGAGCTCTTCGAGGACACCGATCAGGGTGTCGGCAGGGACGAGATCGAGGTCATCGACGGCCGCAGCGAGCGAGCGCAGCTGGACGTCGTCGAGCTCCGCCATGACCTGCCCGGCGAGCTGGTCGTCGAGCGCCAGCACGGCGATCGCGGCCTTGTGGCGGGGGCCAATCGGAGTGCCGAGGCGGGTGACGACCTGGATCATGACTTCCCGGGGCGGGGGTCGGGCTGGCCCAGCCAGCCGGCGAGGACGCGCGCGGTCCGCGGCAGGTCGGAGCGCACCGCGCCGATGACGCGCTCCTCGAGCGAGCGCTGCGGCGACGGCAGCGGAGGCGGCAGGACCGCGCGCGGATCCTGGGTGCGGGCGGCGAGCGCGCGCTCGACCTCGGCGAGCGGCGCGGGCAGCGCGAGCGGAGCCGGCTGTCGCCTACCGCGGCGGCGCGTGATCCACAGCGCCGCGATCACCGCCAGGACCGCGGCTCCGCCGCCGACGATCGGCAGCGGCACGGGCAGCCCGCGCGGCTTCGGGGACGGGACCGGCGCGATCGCCTCATCGGGGATGAACGCAAACGAGCGGATCTCGATGGCGTCGCCGCGGCCAGGGTCGAAGCCGGCCGCCTGCCGCGCGAGCTGAGCCAGTTGATCGAGCTCGGGCTGCGGTAACGGCTCCAGGTTGCCGTCCTGGTCAGCACGGTGGTCGACGAGGATCGCGAGGTGCAAGCGGGCGACCTTCTCGACCGGTTCGTCGACCTGCCTCACGATCCGCGACACCTCGTAGTTGGTGGTCGTCGAGCCGTCTCCACCGCGGCCAGCCGCCGTCCCGCCACCGCCGGCGGCTGGGGCGCCGGGCAGGTTGCCCTGGACCCCGGCGATGCCACCGGTGACGGCGGCACCGGGGACGTTCGCGCCGCCGATCCGGGTCTCGCTACGCACCGCGGTGCGATCCTTGTCGAAGAGCTCCTCGGAGAGACTGACCCGGCGGCGATCCATCTCGACCGACGCCACCACCGCGACGTGACCGGGACCCACGATCCTCTCGAGGATCGCGCGCACGCGGGCGGCGATCGCGGTCTCGATCGCCGCCTGATCGGTCCGCCCGCCGTGATCGTCGTCCGACAGCACCTCGCCGTGCTGATCGACCACCACCACCTTGTCGGCGGCCATGCCGTCGACCGATGCGGCCACCAGCTGCATCACGCCACGCACCTGGTCGGGCGTCAGCCGCGCGCCGGGTCGGAGCCGCAGCGCGACGGACGCACTGGCCGGCTCGTCGGCATCCTTGAAGACCGAGCGCTTGCCGAGCGCCACGTGGACGCGCGCGCCCTCGATCGGAGCCAGCGCCGCGATGCTACGCGCCAGTTCGCCTTGCAGCGCTCGGCGGTAGTTGACCTGCTCGGCGAAGCTCGATTGGCCGAGCGAGACGCCCTCGAAGAGCTCGAACCCGACGCCGCCGCGGGGGAGTCCGGCGGCCGCAGCGGCGACCCGGGCCTCGGCCAGGCGCGCCTCGGGGACCTCGACGCTGCGCCCGCCGGCACCGATGCGCTGCGGGATGCCGCGACTCGCCAGCACGGCCGACAGCTCGGACGCGTCCTCGGGCGGCAGCGACACCACCACCGGCCGCCAGGCGTCGCCGCCCCCGGCCAGCCCCATCCACGCGGCTGCGCCGAGCACCACGATCGCGATCGCGATCCCGCCGAGGCGAGCCGGTCGAGGCATCTGCTGCCACTGGGCGCGCACCTGCCTCGTCAACTGCTGCGCTGGGTTTGGAGTCGGGGCGTCGTCGGCCATGGGTCAACTCGCGATCGATCGCTCAGACCTGCGTGTTCATGAGCTCGCGATATGCATCGAGGAGCTTGTTCTTGAGCGTGGTGGCATAACGCAAGGACACGTTGGCCTTCTCGGCGGCGATCACCACCTCGTGGATCCCGACGGCGGGATCGCCGCTGGCAAAGGCGGCGGCGTCGTCGGTGGCGGTGCGCTCGCTCGCGCGCGCCTGATCGATCGCATCGGTCAGGGTCGCCGCGAAGCTGGTCGATCCCGACGATGACGCGGCCGGGCCGGCGCCGCCGCGGTCGGCGACGCCACCCACGCGTTCGAGCGCGGCCGGGAGATCGACGGGGCGGATCGGGATCACGATCAGCGGCCGATCCCGAGCGCGCGCTCGGCCATGCTGACCGACGTGGTCAACGCAGTGACGCCGGCCTCGTACGCGCGCGACGCGGTGATCATGTCGACCATCTCCTCGACCGGATTGATGTTGGGATAGCTGACGTAGCCGCGTGCATCCGCGTCGGGGTGCCCGGGGTCGTGCTCGAGCCGCGGCGGTGCCGCGTCGGGCTTGATCTGCGTGACGGCGACGCCGCTGACGCCGGCGCCGGCGCCGGCCACCGGCTGCGACTGCACGACCACGTCACGGCGGCGGTACGGGCCGCCTCCGGCGGCCCGGGTAGTCGAGGCATTGGCCAGGTTCGACGCCGCCACGTTCATGCGGGTGCGTTCGACCGCCAGGCCGGATGCCGACACTTCCATCGCGGTGAAGAAGTCCATGACGTCTCCGTTCAGGTGTTGCCGTCGCTGGCGGCGTAGCGGAGCAGTGCGAGCCGGCGCGAGATCAGCTCGGCGGAGGTCGCGTAGCGCACCCGGTTGGCGTCGATCTTGGCCAGTTCGCGCTCGAGGGCGACGGCGTTGCCGTCCGGCCCGACCAGGGCGCCGCCGTCGTCGAAGACCAGGCGCGAATCGGCGGCGGCGCTGGCGGTCAGGTGCGCCGGGTCGGTCCGGACCATCGCGCCGGGCGCGCTGGCCGCGGCCTGGCCCCGGAGATCGGCGGGTCGATAGCCCGGGGTGTCGAGGTTGGCGATGTTGCCGGCGAGCACGACGTGACGATCGCGGTGGTACGACATCGTACCCGTCAGGCGGTCGATGCTGTCGTAGATGCGCGTCACGGGCAGGTGCGATTGCAAGCGGTGCGCCGCACGCAAGTGCGGGTACGGCAAGCCCGGCGCGAGTCAGCCGCGGCGGGCCGTCGGCGGGGTTGACACTCCACTGCCGGGCGCGACGGTCGATTCGAGAGTGTGATGGTGCCCGTCTGCTCCGTTGCCGAGTTCGTGTTCGGCGTCCTCTTCGACTCGGACTCGGAGGCCGCCTTCATCGTCACCAGGTCGGACCGCCTGGTCGTGTGCGTCAACCGCCGTTTCGAGGACCTGGTCGGGAGGGACAGCGCCGCGCTGCTCGGGCAATCGGTCGCCGCCCTGATCGACCGCGACCACGATCGGCGCGGCCCCGCGATCGTCGACCAACCGGGTCACTACGAGGATGTGGCGCTGTCACAGGTCGACGGCTACCCGCGGTACGTCGAGCTCGCCATCGCGCACGTCGAGCATCCCGAGCTCGGGCCGCTGGCGGCCTGCTTCGCTCGCGACACGACCGAGCGGCGTGGGCTCGAGCGCGAGCTCATCGCCAAGCACAGCGCGCTGTACGCGGCCCACGCCGAGCTCGAAGGGCTCGTCACGGCGCTGCGGGCGGCCCAGCAGGAGCTCGAGGCCCGGAACCAGGAGATCTCGTTCCTCGCCGGGCAGGTCGCCCGCGTCGGCTGGCGGGCGGCGATCGGTGAGCTGGCCGCGGGCATCGCCCACCACCTCAATAACCCGGTGGCGGCGTTGGCCAGCACGCTGCGGACCATCGGCACTCGGCTGGATGCCGATCCGGATCGTCCGGGGCGCGCCGAGCTCGATCAGCTCATGCAGCGGGCGCTCGGAGCGGTCGGGCGTATCGAGGAGCAGGTCGCGGCCGTGGTGCGCCTGCATCGCGCCGGCACCTACGATGCCACCCCCCGCTGGCTCGATCTGGCGCGCGAGCTCGACACCTCCTTGACCATGTTCAAAGGCCGCCTGAGCTCGATCGACGTGCAGCGTGACTACGGCGGCCCGATCTCGGCTCACGTCCCGCAGGATCCGCTCCACCACGTGCTCGGCAGCGTCATCGACAACGCGGTCAGTGCGATGCCGGCCGGCGGCGTGCTCGCCATCGCGATCGCTCGTCAGCAGGACCTGTGGGTGATCGCCGTCGAGGACTCCGGAGCGGGCGTGCCGGCGGCGGCGGCGGCCACGCTGTTCGACCCGATCGTGGGCGTCCGCGGCAGGGGTGCCGGCCTCGGGCTCGCGACCGCGCATCGTCTGGCACGGCTGTGGGGCGGCGATCTGGTTCACCGTCAGCGCCAGCGCGGCGCTTGTTTCGAGATCACTGTGCCCGCCTGCGAACGGCCAGGTTCCCCAACGACGCGAGGGCTCCGATGAACGCTGTCTCCATCCTGGTGGTCGACGACGACGATGACGTGCGCAGCGCCCTGCTCGACGAGCTGTCCCCGCAGTACGCGGTCACCGGCGCGTCGTGCGGCGTCGATGCGTTCGCCGCGCTTTGCGCCCGGCACTTCGACGTGATCATCTCCGACCTCCGGATGCCGGATCACGACGGCATCGAGGTCCTGGACTTCGCGCGCGCGCAGCAGGCCGGTATCATCCGCATCCTGCTCACCGGCTACGTCGATGACCGCGCGCACGAGGCGCTGCTCCGCCCCGACGCCCCGTACAAGGTCGGCAAGCCCTGGTACGACGAGATCGATGTCGTGCTCCGACGTGCCCTGGAGCAGCGGCGGCGGGCTGACGCGCAATCAGCCTCGCTCGCTTCGGCGTTCGGCCTCGCCCAGGTCGAGGCCGCGTTCGCGGCCGCCGCCGATCTCGAGGAGCTCGGCGAGCTGTTGGCGCTGCGCATCGCGATGATCGACGGCGTGGTCGATTGCTGTGCGGTCCTCGAGGGCCGCGTGGTGGCCGGTCACGCCCCGCCCGAGGACGGCTCCGGGTGGCGCCGCTCGGCGCGGATCGACGGCGACGGTCGTCTGGTGCTGGTGGTGCGCGGCCACGACGACGACGGGTGGGCGCTGGTCGCGCACCTGTTGCAGGCGGGGCAGCGGCGCAGCGGCGTGCTCAGCGCGCCACCCGGCATGCCGGTGGCGGCGCGTCCGCGCCGGTCGCGGATCGACGAGCTCATGCGCCAGGCGACCATGGGGGCGATGGTGGGCTCGGTCCTGCACGACGTGGCCGGCATGATGCAGGGCGTCGAGTGGGCGGTGCGCCAGCTCGAAGCGATCCGCGACAGTCGTAACGACCCGGACCTGGCCGCGGCGTTGCAGGACATCCGGACCGCCGGCGACGAAGCGGTCGGGCTGTTCATCGCCATGCGCAAGTTCCTGCGCGACGGCAGGCCGGCGATGCAATCGGTCGCCGCCGACGAGCTGGTGGCCCGGACGATGCGTCAGGTCGGCGGCCTGGCCCGCGCGCGCGCAACGTTGCGGGTCGCGGCCGTTCCGGCGCTGGTGCGAGCCGCCGAGCCGCTGTTCGTCCAGGCGCTGGCGGCGGTGCTTCGCAACGCTGCGGCGGCGTCGCCTGCCGACGGCCGGGGCACGATCGACGTCGAGGTGCGGGCCGATGGCGACGAGGTGGCCTTCGTCGTCACCGACGACGGCGCCGGGGTCGCCAGCGAGATCGTCGGGCTCATGTTCGAGCCTCATGTGTGGCACCGACCTGATGGGGTCGGCGTCGGCCTCGCCATCGCCGCGCATGCGATGCGCGCGCAGGACGGCGTGATCGCGTATCGGCGCGCTCCGGGCCGCGGTGCATGCTTCACGTTGACGTTGCCGCGCGGCTGACCCCAGGAGCGCCTTCGCTTGCCTCAGCTCTCGAGCAGGGCGAGGAACGGCCGCGAGCGCTCGAGCTGGAGCGCGACCTGCTTGTGGAGCGAGTCAAGTCGGTGGGTGGTGAGCCCGAGCGCGTCGAGCAGTTCGCCGGTGCGCGGATCGCTCGCGAACGTCGTCTCGGGACCGCCGGCGGAGGTGACGACATCGTGCGCGAGCAGGTTGGCGACCGCGATGATCTCGGTGCTGGCCCGGTGCTGGACCGCCAGGCGGTCGCGAATCGATGGTGTGAGGACCGCGTGGTGGGCCTCGATGGGCACGCTTAGCCGCTGCGGAAGGCGCCAGCGACGTGCCAGATCGGCGCCGATGCGATCGTGGCACGGCAGGCCGACACGGGTCTCGGCCTCGATCGACGTCAGGCCTTCGTCGTGCTGGAGGTGCTGCGCGGCGAGGAACTCGTGGGGCGCCACCTTGGCCAGCGCGATCTTGCCCATGTCGTGGAGCAAGCCAGCGGTGAACATGCCGCCCGGATCGGCGTGGCCGGTCTGCTCGGCGAGCACCTGGGCGGTCGATGCCACGGCCAACGAGTGCAACCACAGCGGCCGGGCATCGAAGGTGCCTCCGCTGGGCGTCTTGAGCGTATCGAGCACCGAGACGCTGAGCACCAGCTGGTAGATCGTGTTGAAACCGACGAAGGGGATCGCCTTGGCGACGTCGGTGACACCACCGGGGATGCCGAAGTAGGCGGAGTTAACCAGGCGCAACAGCTTGGCACACAGGCTGGGATCCGACCCGAGCAGCGCGGCGACGTCGTGGACCGAGGAGCGTCGCGCGTGGAGCACCTCGCCCAGCTTCAGCGCGACCACGGGCAGCGTCGGCAGACCATCGATGGCCTGCGCGAGCTTGGTCAGGTGGTCGAGCGCGGGCGGGAGCGACGACATGTGACCTCCGGGGTGAGCGGCTGCTGGGACGGCACTCGGTCGAATCCTGGACGGCCGTCGATCCCGGCATCGGCGGGGCCGGCATCGGCGGGGCCGGCGTCGGCGGGGCCGGCATCGGTGGGGCCGGCGTCGGTGGGGGCGGCGTCGGTGGGGGCGGCGTCGGTGGGGTCGGCGTCGGTGGGGTCGGCATCGGTGGGGTCGGCGTCGGTGGGGTCGGCATCGGCGGGGTCGGCATCGGTGGGGTCGGCATCGGTGCCTTCGTCGCCGGCGGCGTCGCCGCCCCCGTCGTCGTCGGACGCCGTGGAGCAGGCACCGTCCGGCCCACATGCCAGGCCGGAAGCGCAGTCGCTGTTGCGCACGCACTGCGCATCACACGCGGCGAGCGCGGTCGCGATCGCCATCGCTGCGATGGCGCTTCGATCAGTCCGCATCGAACACCACGCCGACGCCCAGCAGGAGCTGCAGCACGGCGGCCCCGGCCGGAAGGTCGGTGCCGCCCACGAGCACGTCAGCAGTGATGTCCGCGCAGGTGCGCACGCCGCCAACCGGCCAGCAGACCCCGCCGCCGACCGCCGCGCCCCAGATCGTGTAGGGCGCGACGATCGCGACCGCGCCGGCGCGCAGGCGAGTCCGCGTGGTCGGTGTCAGGAGCACGCCGGCTTCGCCGCCAGCGCCGGTTCGATCGAGCGTCTCGACGACCATCGCGACGTACGCGCTCGTCGGCGGCCGATCGCGGATCGCGAGGGACGCGCCCGCGGTCAAGACCAGCGGCGTGCCACGCAGCGTCGAGCGTCCCGCGCCGCCGCCAGCGGCGAGGCCGTACGCCACTCGTAGCTCGGCGGTCGTCAGGCCTGGCCCGGCGGTCGCCAGGCCGGTCGCGAGGGCCAGCGTCGACAGGATCAGGACGGAGCGCACGGTCGCCACGGCAGCAAGCCTCGTGCCACTTGCGGCACGAGCGGCTCCCGGTGGTTGCGGCGGCGCTGTCGGCGGGGCTGGCGCCGTTCGTCAATCGTGGCCACGGCTCACCGCGGTGCCGATCGGCGCGGCCGACGGAGGACGGTAGCGCAGGAGGACCGACAGCCGCCGGTTGCGGGCCGCATACGGGTGGGCCGGGTCGAGTGGGATCGCGGCGCCGCGACCGGTCACGCCGACGATGCGCTGCGGGGCGACCCCGGCGGCCTCGAGGATCTTGCGCGCGGCGACGGCGCGTTCGAACGACAGCTCCCAGTTGCTCTTGAGCGCTCCGGGCGCGAACGGCCGTGCGTCGGTGTGGCCGTGGACCTCGATCGTCTCCGTGCGCGACGCCAGGACCGGCGTCAGGCCTTCGAGGAACTGGACCAGACCCGGCTTGAGCTGCGCCGAGGAGGTATCGAACAGCAGTCCGTCGTCGCCGTCCTCGTCGACGATCTCGATCAGCAGCCCGTCGTCGGTGGCGACGATGCGCACCCGCGCCGCGATGTCGGCGAGCTGGATGTGGTTCTCGGCGACGTGCTCGATCGCCTCGCGGAGCGTCCTGATGTTGTCGTCGATCGACTGGTGGTCGGGAGGCGGCGGCGCCGGCGCCTTCTCGATGATCGACGGCACGTGCTGGGCGCCACCGTTCATGGCGAGCTCGCCATCGGGCAGGATGCCGGTCCGAAAATACTTCGAGATCTCCTCGCGTGACTGCTGGTCAGTCGAGGCCAGTAGCCACAGCACCATGAACAGCGCCATCATGGCGGTGACGAAGTCGGCGTAGGCGATCTTCCACGCGCCGCCGTGGTGGGCGTGGCGGGCTACCTTCTTGACGACGCGACGGCGGCCGCCAGCGGGTGGTGCGGGCGGCACGTCAGGCGCCCTTCAGGTTCTGCAGCGCCTTCTCGAGCTCCTGGAACGACGGGCGCTCGTCGGGGAAGATCATCTTGCGACCGAACTCGATGGCGGTCGCCGGCGCAGCGCCGCGCATCACGGCGATGACGCTGGCCTTGATGGCCTCGAGGTAGCGGCGGTGGTGGACCTCCTGGATCTCGCAGGCGGCAACCAGGGGCGAGACGATGCCGTACGAGAACAGGATGCCAAGAAAGGTGCCGACCAGCGCCGCCGCGATGTGGTGGCCGATGACCGCCGGAGGTGCGTCCATGTGACTCATCGTGACGATCACGCCGAGCACCGCGGCGACGATGCCAATGCCGGGCAGGGCATCGCTGACCGTGCGCACCAGGCCGCCGGCGAGGTGGTTCACCGTGTCGAAGGTGTCGAGTTCGGCGTCAAGCAGCGCTTCGAGGTCGTCGGCGGAGACGCCGTTGGCCATGTGCTGCAGCGCCTCGGCGAGGAAGGTGCAATAGGTGTCGTTCTTGGCCAGGTACGGATACTTGCGGATGATGTCGCTCTTCTGCGGCTCGGCGGCATGCGACTCGAGCGCGAGCACTCCCTGGCGGCGCGCGAGCATGAACAGCTCGTACTCGAGCTTGAGCAGGTCGAGGTAATCCGCCTTCTTGGGGATCGTGTCCTTGAACGCCAGCGAGAACACGTGCTTGATGCGCGCCCGCATCCGACCGGGGGTCGAGATCAACAGCGTGCCGATGGCGGCGCCCACGATCACGACCAACTCGGGTGGCTGGACCAGGATGCCGGCCTGCCCGCCGGCCATCGTGAAGCCACCGAGGACACAACCAAGGACGACGAGGATCCCGACGATGACCATGGCACCCGGATGATTCGGCCGGGGTGGCGGGATGTTCAGTCTCGTCAGCGGTGGTCGGCGCGCGCGGCGTCGATGCGGCCGGCCGAGGCCAGCACCGCGAGCAGCGGTTCACCTTCGACCGCGGTGCCATCGAGCGTGACGCCGTCGGGTAGATCGGAGCGGGGCACGATGGCCAGCACCGCCACGGCGGCGAACGCGGTGGCGTGCTCGGCGGCGACCACGGCGGCGACCCGGCCGCGCTCGAACAGCGCCCGTTCGAGCCGGTACGCGGTGGCCAGCGCGTCGCGACCTCCGATCTCGATCACCGCACCCCCCTGGCCGAGTCGGGCCCGGCGGTCGGCGGCGGTGACGCGCTCGACGTCGTCGGCGGGCGACGGGTCGGCGCGCGGTGGTTCGATCATGCCGGCGGCCACGGTGTCGTTGGTGAGCGCGTCGATCAGGATGAACGCGCCGGTGCTGCGACTGACGGCATAGGCGTCGACGAACAGCGGCTGGTGGCACCGCAAGGTCACCCGGCCGATGTCGTTGAGCTCGAGCCGCGCCGCCGGCTGCAACGCCAGCGTCTCGGGATCGATCACGCCCTCGATACGCTCGACGTCGACGCGGGTGGTGCGGGTGGTGTGCTTGAGCACGTAGGTGCGCGTCGGGTCGAGCGCACGCTGGGCCATCCACACCACGCGGGCGTCGAGCCGGTCGGTCACCGCCGGGCGAGCGCCACCGTGGACCAGCATGTCGCCGCGCGATACGTCGATCTCGTCGGCGAGTCGCAGCGTCACGCTCATCGGCGCGAAGGCCTCGTCGATCGGGCCGGCCCAGGTGTCGATCGACACCACGCGCGTGCTGCGGCCCGACGGCAGCGCCACCACCTCGTCGCCGGCCCGCACCACGCCGGCCGCGATCTGGCCGGCAAACCCGCGGTAGTCGAGGTTGGGACGGATCACGTACTGGACCGGGAAGCGAAGCTCGGACCAGCCGGTCTCGGTTGCCAGCGGCACCGTCTCCAGGTGCTCGAGCAGCGTCGGCCCCTGGTACCAGGGCGCGGCCTCGCCGCGTCGCACCACCTGGTCGCCGTCGAGCGCGGAGACCGGCAGGCAACGGACGTCGGGGATGCCGAGGCGGCCGGCATGCTCGGCGAGCACGCCGGCGATGTCGTCGAACACGGCGCGGTCCCAGCCGACCAGATCCATCTTGTTCACGCACGCCACCAGGTGCGGGATGCCGAGCAGGGCCGCGATGTAGGCGTGGCGTCGGGTCTGCGGCAAGACGCCGAGCCGGGCGTCGATCAAGATCAGCGCCACGTCGGCGGTCGAGGCGCCGGTGGCCATGTTGCGCGTGTACTGCACGTGGCCGGGCGTGTCGGCGATGATGAACTTGCGCTGCTCGGTGGCGAAGTAGCGGTAGGCGACATCGATCGTGATGCCCTGCTCGCGCTCGGCCTTGAGACCGTCGGTGAGCAAGGACAGGTCGATGGTCGCGGTCGAGCCCTGGCCGCGGGTCGCGCCGCGGGCGCTGGCCCGCTGGACCGCTGACAGGTGGTCGTCGTAGACCCGACCGCTGTCGTGCAGCAGGCGCCCGATCAGCGTCGATTTGCCGTCGTCGACCGAGCCGATCACGACCAGGCGCAGGAGTTGTTTGTGCTCGTGACGCCGGAGGTAGCCCTCGACGTCGCGCGAGATCTGTTCCTGCTCGGCCAGGTACATCAGAAGTAGCCTTCGCGCTTCTTGAGCTCCATCGAGCCGTCCTCGTCGTGATCGATCAGCCGGCCCTGGCGCTCGCTGTGGCGGGCCAGGAGCATCTCCTGGATGACCTCGGGCAGCGTGGTCGCCGTCGAGCGGATCGCGCCCGACAGCGGATAGCAGCCCAGGGTGCGGAAGCGGACCACCTCGTCGCGCACCACCTCGCCGGGCTCGAGCCGCATGCGGTCGTCGTCGACCATGATCAGCGTGCCGTCGCGCTCGACCACCGGGCGCGGCGCCGCGAAGTACAACGGCACCACCGGGATGGCCTCGAGCCACACGTACTGCCAGACATCGAGCTCGGTCCAGTTCGACAGCGGGAAGGCGCGGATGGTCTCGCCCTTCCGGACCTTGCCGTTGTAGAGATTCCACAGCTCGGGGCGCTGGTTCTTGGGATCCCATTGACCGTGGCGGTCACGAAACGAGTAGATGCGTTCCTTGGCGCGCGAGCGTTCCTCGTCACGGCGCGCGCCCCCGAACGCGGCGTCGTAGCCGCCGTCGCGCAGCGCCTCGAGCAGCGCATGGGTCTTCATCACCTGCGTGTACTTGCTGCTGCCGTGATCGAACGGGTTGATGCCGTCGGCGATCGCGCGCTGGTTGCTGTGGACCCGAAGATCGAACCCCTGCTCGCGGCAGAAGCGATCGCGGAACTCGATCATGGCGCCGAACTTCCACGTGGTGTCGATGTGCAGGAGCGGGAAAGGCAACGGCGCCGGCGCGAAGGCCTTCTGCGCCAGCCGCACCATCACCGACGAGTCCTTGCCGATCGAGTACAGCATCACCGGGCGGTCGAACTCGGCGGCGACCTCGCGCAGGATGTGGATGCTCTCGGCCTCGAGCTGGCGCAGGTGGGTGAGCCGCCGGGGCGACGGGACGGGAGCGACGAGCGCGTGGGCCGGAGAAGGCATCCGTTATCACGGATAGCCGTCTGCTAACGGGATGTCAAGGATGAAAGAGATTCATCCGTGATGACGGATGGCGGCAGCCGACGCCGAATGCTGACACCCTGTGAGGATGGCGGCGATGCCGATCGATGGGGTGCTGGAGCAGCTGCGCGCGATCTGCCTGGCGCTCCCCGACACCAAGGAGACGCTGACCTGGGGCCAGCCCCACTTCCGGGTCGGCGACAAGATCTTCACCGGCTATTCGGTCGAGCAAGGCCGCCCGACGATCGCGTTCAAGCTCGAGATGGATCATGCCGATCTGCGGGTCCAGGATCCCCGCTTCTGGCGGGCACCGTACGTCGGTCACAAGGGCTGGGTCTCGCTCGACGCGCGGGCGATCCTCGACCGCGACGAGCTGGCGTCGCTGCTGCACGAGAGCTACCGCCTGGTGGCCTCGAAGAAGTCGCTCGCCAAGCTCGACGCCGCGCCGGGCAAGGCCGCCGAGCCGACCGAGCCGGCGGTCATCGAGCCCCGGGCTTCGCCCCGACCGCCGGCCATCGCGAAGCCGGCGAAGCCGCCGGCGGCGCCCCGCAAGCCAGTCGCGAAGCGGTGGCGCTAGCCAGGCAGTCACCGCGCGCGTGGCCAGTTAGCCAGCTAGCCGAGGCCGGCGGCGCGGGCGGCCTCGACCGTCGGATGCTGCGCCGCTGGCTGGGCGTGGATGGCTTCGCCGGCGGGCGCGTGGCGCTGGAGCAGCTCGATGGCGGCGACCTCGAGCGCGACGCGGTCGGCGCCGGCGAGGACGACCCCGGTGTCGACGATCGTCGGTCTGGCACCGCTGTCGGGAGTGGGGCCACCGCTGACCAGCGCTCGCCAGCCGTCGATCACCGTGAGGCGCGGCCTGATGGCGCGGTTGACGTCGGCGATCTGGCGGTGGATGAGCTGGTCGTGGTGCACGCGCAGGTTGCCGTCGCGCTTGCGGTCGAGCGCCCGGACCAGGCCGAGCAGGTTCTTGAGCCCGAGCGTGCAGCCGGTGATGAAGTGGGTCTTCACGCATGCCAGGTTGAAGACGTGATCGGCCTCGACGGCGAGCCGCGGCAGGTGCACCGGCGGCCGCCAGCTCGGCACCAGCGCCTCATCGACCGCCACCCAGTCGCCGTCATCCTCGAACACCGTCACCGCGGCGCCGGCGGCGCGCGCGGCCGCGGCGATGCCGTTGGCCTCGAGGTTGCCGCGGGTGTCGCCATCGCCCCAGAACGATCGATCGCCGACCGTCACCTCGGCGCCGCGATCGCGGAGCTCGGTGGCGATCCAGCGCACCACGTCGGGGCTGGTCGAGTACGGATATCGATCGCCGGAGTTGGTGTTGACCTTGAGCAGCACCCGATCGCCGCGCCGGACGAAGCCCAGGCCGCCGGCGGCGGCCAGCGCCGCGAACAAGGCGTCGTGGTGCCCGCCCGGCGGCGGCGCCGCGATGGCCGGCGCGGCCGGAGCGGCCGGCGCCGCCGCCGGGGTCGGGATGCGGGCATCGTCCGCCGGTCGCCGCGAGCGTCCGCAGGCCATCACCGCCGCGCCAGCGGCGGCGGCCCCCAGTCCGAACAGGTCGCGGCGCGTGATCATGGTGGCAGGACGTCCGGTGCGGCAGATCGTTAGCGAACGCCGATCACCGCGCCAGTGCTGGTGTTCGGGGCGCTGTGCGCCGTCAGGCCGATCAGCACCCGCAGCCCGTCGCCGACGATCTCGAGCGGGCGCGGCGAGCGTTCGACCCGGGCCAGCATCAGCGCACCCTCGATCGTGGCCAGCGCGAACGTCGCCATGCGTCGCGCCGGGTCCTCGGCGACGCCGCTGGCCGTGAGCCGGGCCGCGATCGACGCTTCCCAGCCCGCGAAGTGCTCGGCGCAGGTGAGGCGCACCGGCTCGCTCGCGGTGGTCGCCTCGAGCGCGACGGTGGCCAGCGGACAGCCGAGCTGCCAGTCGGAGGCGGCCAGCTCGTCTGCAAACAGCGCGCACACCGCGACCACCGCGGCGCCGAGATCGGTCGCGCCGTCGATCGCGGCCTCGATGCGGGTTCGCCACGTGGCACCGGCGTCGCGCAACGCCGCCACCGCCAGCTCTTCCTTGCCGCCGGGGAAGTGGAAGTACAGCGAGCCGCGCGGCGCGCCGCTCTCCTCGACGATCTGGGCCAGGCCGGTGGCGTGGTAGCCCTGCCGCTGCATCAACGCGGCAGCAGCAGCCGTCAGCCGGGCCCGGGTGCGCTCGCCCTTGGTGGCGACCTCGGTCACGCCGCGACCTCGGCGGTCCGCTGGTGGCGCGGCGGCGCGCTGCGCCCTCCGACCGGGAACAGCGTCGATCGCACGCCCCGCCACAGGGCGCCGTAGCGCGACAGCTTCAGATCGGGATCGAGGCCGCGACCCATGCGGTGGATCTGCTCCTGGAACCAGAACACCTGCAGCGCATCGTCGATGCGCCGCACCGCGCTGCGAACGCGCACCGTCGGCGCCGCTGCGGCGCTACCGTCGAGCAACGCGCGCGGCAGCTCGGGTGCGTGGGTCAGCGGCCGGGCCAGGCCGATCACGTCGACCGCGCCCTCGGCCAGCACCCGCTCCATGGTCGCGCGGGTGCGCATGCCTCCGGTCAGCATCAGCGGCATGCGCGTCACCGCCCGGATGCGGCGGGCATAGTCGAGGAAGTAGGCCTCGCGTTCGCGCGAGCTGTCGCGCTGTTCGGTGGGCAGCTCACCACCGCCGGCCATGGCCGGGCTCTCGTAGTTGCCGCCCGAGATCTCGAGCAGGTCGACGCCCGCGCCCTCGAGCGCGCGGGCCACCGCCATCGACTCGTCGATCGTGAAGCCGCCGCGCTGGAAGTCGGCCGAGTTGAGCTTCACGCCAACCGCGAACCGCGGGCCGACCGCGGCCCGGATCGCGCGCACCACCGCGAGCAGAAAGGCCGCCCGCCGTTCGGGGTCACCGCCCCACGCGTCGGTGCGCTGGTTGGTGCGTGGCGACAGGAACTGGGAGATCAGATAGCCGTGCGCGCCGTGCACCTGCACCCCGGCGAAGCCGGCTGCCTTCACCACTGCGGCGGCGGTGGCGAAGCGGCCGACGATGGCCTCGATCTCGGTGGCGTCGAGCGCTCGCGGCTGCCCGAACGCGCCGGCGAAGCCGCGCACACCGACCGCCGACGGTGACACCGGCGTGCGTGTGAGGCGGCGTGGGCTCTGGCGACCGGCGTGGTTGAGTTGCACCCACGCCCGCGCACCGCCAGCCTGCGCGGCGCTCGCCCAGCGCGTCAGCGCGGCGAGGTGACGATCGTCGGTGACCACCACGTTGCCCGGCTCGCCGCGGCCGTCGTGGTCGACGATCACGTGGCCAGTGACGAGCAGGCCGGCGCCACCGCGTCCCCACCGTTCATAGACCCGCGTGAGCGCCTCGGTCGGCGCGCCGGTCTCGGCGTCGCCGAGCACCTCGCTCATCGCGGCCTTGGCGATGCGGTTGGGGAGGGTGGCACCCGAGGGCAGGGTGAGCGGAGCGGCGAGGAGGAGGGAGAGCATGAACGGCAAAATATATCGCCTGTCATAATCTGCAAGCTAAAAACTATGTCGTTCAGCATAATCAGGCCTGTCCTGAGCCTGTCGAAGGGTGTCGAACCTCGAACGTCGGAGGTGATTGTGGAGAGGGGAACTACATGTGTGATTTCATATAGATAATACGCTGGACGGGCGTGGCCCAACCAATGCAAAATGGTTCCAGGCATGAGGGGCACCATGTCGATCCATTCGCTTCGCACGTTCCCACGATGCCCCCCAGGGCCCGGCTCCGTCCCGCCGCGAAGCGGCGGACGGTGGGGCCTGGGCACCACGCTCCTGGCCGGCGCCGCCGCCATGACCGGCGCGTGTATCGACACCGATGGCGGCGCGGACCAGGCCGACCGCCAGACGCTGACGTTCGACAACATCGTCGTCTCCGAGCTGGCCCCGGCGACCGACCCGCCCACGACGCCGGCGCCGCTGACCACCGACGGTACGTACCAGCTGGTGTCGACGCTCGACGTCGAGGCGCAGGCGCTGCTGCCGGGCACCGCGTACGAGGCGGTCCAGATCCTCGAGGGCCTGCGCGACCGTCCGGCCCAGACCATGTTCGACCTCGCCGAGGCCGCCGGGGTTCCCTACGTCGCCGATCTGCGCGCCGCGTTGCCGTCGGCGCTCGAGTCGCGGCTCTACGGCTGGATCGATGGCTACGTGCAGGGCGTGACCACCGGTGACGGTACGATCGCGCAGGTGATCGACACCGTGGTCGGCGTTTGCCACGCCGACGTCGCCCACGTCGAGCTCGGCTCCACACTGGCGATCGCTCTGGCGACTGGTGACGGCGTGGCCACTCATCGCCTCGACACCGTCACGCTCGAGGTGCAGGGCCGCCTGCTCTCGTACGACGTGGCGCCGCTGGCCGCCATCGGCGCCGAGCTCCAGGTTCCGGTCACGGCCTCGGTGGGCGCCGCCGGCGAGCTCACGATCGGCGGCCACGGCTTCGGGCTGCCCTACGGCAAGATCGCGTGGCGCGCGATCGAGGACCAGGTGATGGCGACCTACGGCCGCGACCTGCGCACCCTGCTCGGTGATCAGGTGAACTGTGCGGCGATGGCGGCGTCGGTGGCCAGCAACTGCGTGCTCTCGGTGTGCGTCGGTCACGCCACCGAGCTCGACGCCATCTGCGAAGCCGGCCTCGACCGCGCCGTGCTCGAGGTCCGTAACCGCGTCGAGGCGGCGACCGTCGAGCCCATCGCGCTCGACGGCGGCACCGCGACCCTGGTCGATGGCGACTTCTCGGACCACGTGGCGTCGGCGGTCGACGCCGGGGTGTGGAGCGCGCGCCTCGACATCGGCAACGGCCTGCGCTCGGCACCGGCGACGTTCACCGGCGCGCGCGAGTGATCGAAGTCGGGAGTTGTTCCGGCCGGAGCCTTGCTTGTCGCCGTGACGCGGCGGCGCCCTCGACCATGTGATACTCGGCCCGATGCGCCGGGTCGCGCGGTTCATGGTCGCGGTTGCGGTCCTGGCGGTCGGGTGTCGCGGCGAGGGGCGCGACCGGGTGGCGGTCGCGGTGGCGGCCGGCGTCCGCACCCAGCTCGGTGTCAAGGTCGAGGGCGTGCGGTGCGCAGCCGAGCGATGCGAGGTGACGCTGGCCGGCGGCGCGGCGCTGACCGTGCGGGTGAGCGGCGAGCGCGACGTGGCGTGGGAGACCGGCGAGCTGATCCGCACCGCGCCGATCGCGGCACTCGTGCGCGTGGAGCTGGCCGAGCTCGGCGTCGAGGGGGCCCTCGATTGCGGGCCGGCGCTGATGGCGGCCAGGCCCGGTGAGGTGACGCGCGTGACGTGCCGGTTCGGGACCGGTGGCGGCGCGGTGTGGGTCGACGTCGCGCCCGACGGCGGGCTGGCTCTCGAGGTCGCGCTCGACGACCACACCGTGCGGACCCGCACCGAGGAGGTCGATCCCGAGGGCCTCGACGGCCTGTCGCGCAGCTTCGACACCGATCAGGCCGAGGGCGCCGACGATGACGACGATGCCGCCGATGCTGGCGTCGCCGACGCTGGGGTCAGCGTGGACGCCCCCGACGCCCGGTGATCACGGCGACGCGCTACCATGGCGCCCATGTCACTCTGGAACCGCGCGGCGGTCGCCGTCCCGGCGCTCGCCTTCGCTCTCGCCGCGTGCCCGTCGAAGCCCGAGCCGCCGCCGCGTGGCCCGGTCAAGGCGCGGCGGGGCACGATCACGCTGACCGTGGTCGGCACCAACGATCTCCACGGCTCCGTGGAGCGCCTGCCGGTGCTGGCGGGCTACCTCGCCAACCTGCGTGCGGCGCGGGCCGCCGATGGCGGCGAGGTGTTGTTGATCGACGCCGGCGACATGTTCCAGGGCACCTTGGCGTCCAACCTCACCGAGGGCGCGCCGGTGGTCGCGGCCTACAACCTGCTCGGATACGACGCCGCCGCGATCGGCAACCACGAGTTCGATTTCGGGCCGGCCGGGCCGGCGGTGACCGCCAGCAAGCCCGGTGACGATCCGCGCGGCGCGCTGCGGGCCCGTGCCAAGGAGGCGAAGTTCCCGCTGCTGCTCGCCAACGTCCTCGACCGCGACACCGGCAAGCGTCCGCAGTGGGACAACATCATGGGCTCGATGATGATCGAGAAGGGGCCGATCATCGTCGGCCTGATCGGCGTCACCACCGAGGCCACGCCGTTCTCGACCATGCCCGCCAACTTCCTGGGCCTGGAGATGGCCAAGCCGGCGCTGGCCATCGTGGCCGAGGCCGGCGAGCTGCGCAAACGCGGCGCCCAGGTGGTGGTGGTGGCGGCCCACGTCGGCAGCAAGTGTTCGGACCTCCACGATCCGAACGACCTGTCGTCGTGTGACCAGGAGGAGGAGCTGTTCGAGATGGTGAAGCTCCTGCCCGCCGGCCTGGTCGACGTGATCGTCGCCGGCCATACCCACGCCGCGATGGCGCACCGGATCAACGACATCGCGGTGATCGAGTCGTACGCCAATGGCCGAGCCTTCGGCCGCGTCGACCTGCGGATCAACGAAGGCGGCGTGGTCACCGGGGCATCGATCGCCCAGCCCCGAGACCTGTGCCCGCTCGGGCCCGACGGCGAGCCGGTGGCCGCCGAGCTGTGCGCGCCGGGTGAGTACGAGGGCCAACCGGTGAAGGTGAGCGCGGAGATCACGTCGTTGATCGCGCCGGCGACGGTGCAGGCGCGCGAGCTCGAGGCCAAGCCGCTCGGCGTCGAGCTGGTCGGCGAGGTGACCCGCAGCTACGACCAGGAGTCGGCGCTCGGCAACCTGTTCGTCGATCTCATGCTGGCCGGCGTGTCGGGCGCCGACGTCGCGATGACCAACGGCGGCGGCCTGCGCGCCGATCTGCCGCCCGGCAAGCTCAGCTACGGGTCGCTGTACCGCGCGATGCCGTTCGACAATCGCTTCGCCGTGGTGACGCTCAACGGCAAGCACCTGCGCAAGCTGGTCAGCAACAACCTGTACGGCGGCGGCGGCTTCGTGTCGTGGGGCGGCGTCACGGTCAAGGCGACGTGCAAGGGCGCGGCGCTCGCGGTCGTGATCAAGGATCGCGACGGCAAGATCATCGACGACGAGCGCACCCTCACGCTGCTGGCGTCGGACTTCCTGGCCTCGGGCGGAGACGGCATGATCGGTCGCCTCAAGCTACCCGACGGCTCGATCGAGATGACCGACGTGCTGATCCGCGACGCCATGGCCGAAGCCTTGACTGTGCTTGGCAAGGCCGGCGGCAAGCTGGTGGCGACCAAGCTCTTCGATGCGGCCCGGCCGCGCATCGACTACCCGAAGCCGCGACCGGTCAAGTGCGGTGCCGCCGGCGGCGCGGCGCCCCCGCCCTGACATGATGGCACGCGCCTGACATGGGAACGACGCTGTCGGCGTGGCTGGCGGGGCTCGGCCCGCCGGGGCCGCTCGATGTCGACCAGCTGTGCGCCAGCCTGCTGCGGGTGTGCCGGCGGCAGGCCGCGGCGCTCCGCGAGGCGCGCTCGGCCGGCCTCGATCGCAGTCTCGCCGGCTGGCGCGCGACCCTGGCCGACGCGTTCCGCACCGTGTTGCGGACGCCGGTGGCGACGCTGGGCGGGCTCGGCACCCGGACGTCGCTCGAGGTGCTGTGGGAGCGGCTCCACGCTGGTCTGCCCGAGCGACCCGACATCGCCGAGGTGCTGGTGGCGCGGGTGTGTGCCGACGCCGTCGACGAGGCGGTCGGCCACCGGTTCGTCGATTGTTATCGCCGGCGCCGCCAGTGGCGGCTGTCGCCCGGGGATCCGTTTCCGGTCGCCGAACCGCCGCTGCGCGATATCTTCGGTCGCCACCTGACCACGCATCCCGACGTCCGTGACCTGCCCATCGATCGCACGGCGCGGCTGGCGCTGGCGCCGTACGCGGATGGCGTCGAGCTGGTCGTCGACCTCGACGCGCCCCTGTCGGTGCCCGGCGAGAGCGCGGTGATCGCGGCCTGTCTACCGCACGCCGCCCCGGCCCGCGAGCTGGCCTTCGATCCGGATCCCGAGCGCGGTCAGTTCTTCGCCGTGCGGCCGCGCGACCAGACCACGGCGGTTGCCGCCGCGCGCGACCTGACCATCGAGGCGCTGGCGGCCGGTGTCAGCCTGATCATCTTCCCGGAGCTGTCGGTGACCGCCGCCGGGCTCGACGCCATCGAGGGCGTGGTCGCCGGCCGCGACGTGGTCGTGGTCGCCGGCAGCCGGCACGTGGTCGTCGATGGAGCGCCGCGCAACGTCGCCACCGTGCTGGCCGGCGGCGAGCGCTGGAGCAGCGCCAAGTTCAACCCGTTCGTCCTCGGTGATCTGGTCGAGGGCATCGCCAGCGCGCCGGCGCAGGTCGTGGTGCGCGGCGCGATCGACGGCGCCGGTCGCTACGCGTGGTCGCTGGCGGTGCTGGTGTGCAAGGACTTCCTGTCGCCCGGCGCGCACCAGGCGCTGGTGGCGGCGCGGCCGGCGCTGATCGTGGTGCCGTCGCTGACCGAGCGCACCGCGGTGTTCGAGGCCGACGCGGTCGGCTTGACCGGCGCGACCCAGGCGACCTGCATCGTCGTGAACCAGGTCGATGCGGCGATCACCAGCGACGGGATCCCGCGGCCGTTCGGCCCCGAGGGGCCGGCGGTGGTGATCGTGACCCGCCCGGTGCCGTGGGCGCTGTCGGAGGTGGTGCGGCGAGCCGAGGTCGCCCCGCCGGCCTGCGTGGTGATGCGACTGCGGCCGGCGGCGCCGTGACCAGGCGGCCGGGCATGGTGGGCGGGGACGGGATTTGCCAGAAAACAACCATTGCGCAACCGTTGCGGCACCGCTAGCTTGAAGATAGGCCCCAGCGGAGGCCGCCATGGAGCTGGACGAGCTGATCACCTGGTATGCGGACGCGCCGAGCGACGCGCACCGGTTGCGTTCGCTGGCGGCCGCGATGGGGATCGAGCTGACCCGGCGGCGGCTCGATCACATCGATCAGGTGCTGGCCGCGGTCCGGGCCGCAGCGCGCCGCCCGGAGCGCACGGATCGGGTCGACCAGCGCGATCCCAGCGAGCCGCGCTTCCAGGCCGGCTACGTCGCCGCGCTCGAGGATCTGCTGCGCGCGTTCCAGGCCGAGCTCGGCGAGGAAGTCAGCGAGCGCGAGCTCCTGCACTACGTGCGCACCGAGCCGTACCGCGGTGCCATCGCGGCGCTCGCCGACGGCGCCGAGACCGCGACCGAGATCGCGGCCGCGATGGGCAAGCACAAGTCGAGTGCGAGCCGCGCGCTGTCCGCGCTGCGAGCGGCCGGCCTGGTCGCCGCGTTCTCGGCTCCCGACGGCAACGAGCGCCTGCGCCCGCACGCGCTCACGCTGCGCGGTCGCCGGGTGGTGGCCGAGCTGCGCGGCGAGCGTCCCCGCCGCGCCGACGGCAGCCGCTCGAATTCCGCCGACAAGGCGGCGGCCAGCAAGAAGACGCCGGGCAAGGGCAGCCGCAGCGCCGCCGCCGGCGCCGCCAGCGCGCGGCGGCGGTAGCCGGGGCCCGCGCTGACGAGCGGTCTCCAGACCGATCGTTGATCTAGCGACGCTCGACCGCGGTCGCGGTCGGCAGGCGCCCGGCGCGTGAGGTGCGGATGAGCAGGCGCAGGACGAAGAACATCGTGATCGCCAGCACCACGCCGCCGACCGCCATGATGCGCCAGCGGTAGGCCCCGCCGCGGGCCGGCCGGTTGGAGGTCCAGAAACCCGACGGCCGGTGGGTGAGCTGCTGCGGCGCGCGCATCTGCGAGTTCTCCGCCGGCGGCTGCGCCCACGGCTGGGCCGAGGGCGCCGCGGGTTCCGGAACCGCGCGTTCGTCGCCGGCGCCGTAGGGCGACGGCTGAGCGGTGGCCGATCTCGGGTCAGCCGCGGTGGCGAGCGCCATCGCGACGACGGTGGAGGCGAGCACGAGAGCGGGGCGGCGCATGAACGGGATGTACTCCGCGCCCCGTCGGGCCGCAACGACGGAAGCTGTGGCCTTCGGTCACACGCGGTCGCGGCGCGGCCGAAAGTGTGGCACTCAGGGCGCTGGCCCGTGCGCAAGTACCGCGAACGCACTCTCGAACCCCTGGCCGGCGACGACGAACCGTTGCTGGCGACGGAGCCGCGCGCGCCCGACGCCATCGATCGGCTCATCGAGCGTCATGGCGCCGAGACGATCTGTTCGGTGCTGGCGCCTCTGCTCACCGCCGAGCGCATGGCCCGCATCGACGTGGTGCTGGCGGCGCGGCTCGGCACCGTCATCCCGGTCGTCGAGGACGTCTACGAGCCCCACAACGGCGCGGCCGTGATCCGCTCCGCCGAGGCGCTCGGGCTGCAGGAGCTGCACGTGATCGAGACCGGGGTGCGCTTCCAGGCCGCGCGTGGCGTCACGCGCGGTTGCCATCGCTGGATGGATCTGCAGCGCTGGCGCGATCCGGCGCCGTGTGTGGCGGCGCTGCAGGCGCGCGGGTTCGTGGTGCTGGCGACCACGCCGCACTCGGCGATCCCGCTCGAGCAGGTCGACGTCAGCCGGCCGGTCGCCGTCATGTTCGGCAACGAGCACGCCGGGCTGCCGGCGGCGACCATCGCGGCCTGCGACGGCGCGGTCGCGCTGCCGATGTTCGGCTTCACCGAGAGCTACAACCTGTCGGTCTCGGCCGCGCTGGTGACCAGCCAGCTCGCGGCGCGCCGGCGGGCGCACCTCGGCCGGGTCGGCGATCTCGACCCGGCGCGGATCGCGCACCTGCGCGCGCGCTGGTATGCGCTCAAGGTCCGCGGCGCGGTCGGCGTGGTGGAGCGAACCGTGTCACGACAGACACGCGCCGGTGTGGCACCGGAGCCGCAGTCGCCATAACCTCCACGGAGGCGCGCCTCCTGGCCGTGCTCGATCGGCCTGTCCTGAGCCTGTCGAAGGGTCCCAACCTTGCAACGTGATCGCCCCAAGCCTCCGCCGCCGGCCAACCGCAAGGTGGGCTCATCCACCGGACGTGCCACCCCCACCATGAGCACCCGCGCGCGCCGCAAGCGCCTGGCCATCAAGATCGCGCTGTGGGGCACGGTCGGCATGCTCGTGCTCACCGCGCTGGTGGCCGCGACCATCGCGACCGTGTTCTGGGTCTACGGCCGCGACAAGAGCCTGCCCAGCATCGACAGCATCGGCGACTACCACCCCAAGCAGGTCACCGCGCTGCTCGATCGCAAAGGCGAGCGCATCGCCGAGATCTTTACCGAGCGGCGGAGCTATGTCGCGTACGACGACGTGCCGGCGATCCAGATCGACGCCTTCGTGGTCGCCGAGGACGCCAGCTTCTGGACCCACGGCGGCATCGATTACCGCGGCATGGCGCGGGCGTTCTTCACCAACCTGCGTTCGGGCAAGACCAAGCAGGGCGCGTCGACGATCACACAGCAGGTCGTGAAGACGTTCGTGCTGTCGCCGGAGCGGACCTTCAAGCGCAAGATCCAGGAGATCATCCTCGCCCGCCGCCTCGAGAAGAAGCTGTCCAAGAAGGACATCCTCACCCTCTACATGAACCAGATCTACTTCGGGCACGGCCGCTACGGGGTCGAGGAGGCGGCGCGGTTCTACTTCGGCAAGGACGTCAAGGACGTCACCATCGGCGAGGCCGCGATGCTCGCCGGCCTGCCGCAGTCGCCGGAGAACATCTCGCCGCGCAAGAACCCGGGCCGCGCCAAGGAGCGACAGACCTACGTGCTCAACCAGCTCGTCAAGCACGGCAAGATCACCGCCGCCGAGGCCAAGCGCTGGATCGACGCGCCGATCCAGGTGGTGCGCGAACCGTTCCCGCACCTCGGCGACGCGCCCGAGTGGCTGGAGGGCGTCAAGCAGGAGCTGCTCACCGAGTACGGCGCCGACGGGCTCGACAAGCTCGGCGCCGACGTGCGCACCACGATGCGCCCCGACATCCAGGTCGCGGCCCGCGAGGCCCTGCGCGCCGCCTTGCGCGCTGTCGACGCCCGCCACAAGCTCGGCCGACCGCTGCGCAAGGTGCCGGTCGATCGGATCGCGCTCGAGACCGCCAAGCTGGCCCGCAAGCTCGGCGGCGCGCCCCGGCCGGGGGCGAGCTACGAGGCGGTGGTGACCGCGGTGCACGACGACGACGGCGAACTGGTCGTCGACCTCGGTGCCTGGGTCGCCGCGCTGATGCTGGGTGGCGCCGACGACGAACGCTGGAACCCGGCCGCTGCCGATGGCAAGCGCAAGCCGGCCGGCGAGCGCTTCGCGGTCGGCGACGTCATCCGCGTCGCGCTGCCGCCGCCGCTCGCCGACGGTGAGCTCGCGCGCAAGGCCAAGCATGCCGACAACCGGGTCGTGATCGCCCCCGGACCGGAAGGCGCGGTCGTGGTCATCGACCCGCAGACGCGTGAGGTGCTGGCCATGGTCGGCGGCTACGCCTCGCGGGCCGGCGGTTTCAACCGCGCCACCATGGCGCGGCGTCAGCCGGGCTCGAGCTTCAAGCCGATCGTGTATGCCGCCGCCCTGGCCAGCGGCCGCTTCACGCCGGCGACCGTGGTCAACGATTCTCCCGAGGTCTACGACCTGTGGAAGCCGCAGAACTACAAGAAGGGCGCCTTCGAGGGGCCGATGCGACTGCGCCACGCGCTGGCCAAGTCGATCAACACCGTGGCGATCAAGGTCCTGCACGAGGTCGGACCCGACAACGCCGTCGAGCTCGCCCAGCAGCTCGGCATCACCGGTGACCTACCGCGCACGCTGTCGCTGGCGCTCGGCTCGGGCGAGGTCACGCCGCTCGAGCTCACCAACGCGTTCGCGACCTTCGCCGCCGGCGGCGAATGGCGGGCGCCGCGCTTCGTCGCCCGCGTCGACGAGACCGAGCGGCCACCCTCGCCGTCGCGGCAGGTGTTGACACCCGAGGTCGCCTACGTGACCACCGACATGATGCGCTCGGTGGTCGAGCAGGGCACCGCCACCAAGGCCAGGTCGCTCAAGCTGACGATCGCCGGCAAGACCGGCACCTCGAACGATTCCAAGGACACCTGGTTCGTCGGCATGACCGCCGACGTCGTGGTCGGCGTGTGGGTCGGGTACGACGACAACACGCCGCTGGGCAGCGGCGAGGCCGGCGGCGTCACCGCGCTGCCGGCGTTCATCGACACCATGAAGGCGATCGGGGCCAAGAACCGCCCGTTCGCCCGGCCGGCCAAGGTGACCAGCGTGCGGATCGACCTGCTGACCGGGCTGCTCGCCGCCGAAGGCGCCCCCGAGAAGGCGACGATGATGGAGGTGTTCGTCGCCGGCACCGAGCCGACCGAGATCGCGCCCCTGCCCGGCGAGATCGACGCCACCACGTTCGTGACCGACGAGTACGGCGACGAGGCGCCGGCGCCGCCCAGCGGCGGCGATGGTGGCGACGCCGGCCCCGAGAGCGTCCCGCGGTGACCCGCGTCCGCCGGCCGATCCGGGTTCGACGGGTGGCGATGGCCGCGGCGGCGGTCGCCGCCAGCATCGTCGAGGTCGCGGCGGCGCGGCCGCCGGCGCCGTTCGCGCCCACGCCGGCACCCGAGGGCGGCGGCGGGCCGGGCGCCCTGTGGCGGACGGTGGCGGCGGCGTTCGACGTCGCCAGCGCCGAGCGGGAACCGGCGCCGCTGCCGCCGGTGGCGGTCAAGGTGACGTGGAAGGCGAAGCGGGTGGCGTCGCTCGACCTCGGGGCGCCGCTGCTCGCGCTCGCCGCCGGCGATCTCGACGGTGATGGCAAGGCGGAGCTGGTGGCGTTGACCGAGCGCCACGTGGTCGTCCTGCGACCGCATGCGAAGAGCCTGGCCGAGGTCGCACGCAGCGCACTGCCTTCCGATCCGGCCTCGATCCGGCCCCGCGATGCGGTCGGCACGCTGGTGATCGCGCGCCGAGCTGACGGGCCGGGCGAGATCCTCGCCCGGGCGTCGACACGTGGTCGAGGCGCCCGCTGGGTGCTCGACGGAAACGCCTTGCGCGAGGTGGGGCCGCTGCTGGCCTTCCCGTTGTGTGGCGATGTGGCGGCGGACCTGGTGCTGGGTCGCAACTACTTCGCGGCCGGCGGCGACGGCAAGGAGGCGGCGTCGACGTTCTACGGCGTGCGCTGCCGCGACGACGTGGTCGACCGCGCCGGCCGTGGCGTGCGGGCCCAGGCCACGGTCGAGACCGGCGGCGGGCTGGCGATCTCGCTCGACACCCGCTGCCCGGCGCGCGACGCCGCCTGCCCGGCGCGCCGCGACCTCCGACTCGACCGGGTCGGCGTCGCCCTCGAGCTCGACGATGTCGACCGGGATGGGACGATCGAGGTGATCGTGTCGGGTGCCGGCGCGCCCGGCGACCCCGATGCGGTCGTGGTGTGGAACATCGGCGACGCCGGGTTCGGCCGAAAGCCGGTGTTCCGGCGGGCGTTTTCTGGCGGCGTGGTCGGCATCGGCTCCGGCGACGTCGACGGTGATGGCGACCGCGATGTCTTCGCGGCGGTGCGTCTGGTCGGTGCCCGCAAGGTGGACCTGTGGCTGCTCAATTGATCCGGGGAGCGTCGCGGCTCGGGCTCGGGCTCGGGCTCGGGCTCGGGCTCGGGCTGTTCGCCACTCAGGTCGCGGCCGAGACCCGTCCGCCCTACGGCGGCGACGTGGTCGGCACGTTGCTCGGCGAACCGACCGCCGTCGATCCGCTGGCGGTGAGGAGCCACGCCGACGCGGCCGTGGTCGGACTCGTCTTCGACACCCTCTACGACGTCGGCCCCGACGGGGTGGTGTTCCCGCACCTGGCGGCGGCCTTGCCCGAGGTCGAGCAGGACAAGGTGCGGATCACCGTGCGTCCCGGGCTGCGCTTTCACGACGGGACGTCGCTCGGCGCGGCCGACGTCGGCGCGACGCTGGCGCGGGTCCGCGCCAGTCAGGCGGCCGGCTGGCTGCTGGTCTCGATCTCCGACGTCGCCGTCGACGGCGAGGTCGTGGTCCTGACCCTGTCGTCGCCGCGCAAGGACCTGGCTCGCCTGCTGGCCACGTCGTGGACGGCGATCACGCCGCGCGGTCTGGCGCCCAAGAAGGACGCGCCGGTCGGGTCGGGCCCGTTCCGCCTGATCGGTCGCAAGCGGGACCGGCTCGAGCTCGAGGCCTGGGACCAGCACGTCGCCGGCCGGCCGTACCTCGATCAGCTGAGCCTGCGCTGGTTCACCGACGCCAGCGACGAGCCCCAGCTCTACGAGACCGGCGGCGCCCACTGGTCGTTGCGCGGCGCGACCCGCTTCGCCGGCGCCAGTCCCAAGTTTGCCACCACCGAGCTCGAGAGCCCGGCGACGCTCCTGGTCTATCTCGGCTTCGGGCAGGCCCACCCCGACGTCCTCGCCAGTCACGACTTCCGGGCCGCGCTCGATGCCGCGCTGGCGCGCAGCGGCCTCACCACCGTCGGTACCGGCGAGCGGGCGGTTCCGACCGCCGATCCGGTGCCGGTCGATCTCGGCGGACCCGCGCTGGCGGCGGTGGTCGCCGATCCTCGCCTCGACGTGGCCGAGGCCGCGCTGGCGCGGGCGGCGTCGAGCGTGCGCGCCCTGGCCAAGGACCGCATCGACGCGCTGGTGCTCGAGGTCCTGGTCGCCGACAGTCGTCCCGACGACCGCGAGGTCGCCGCCCGCGTGGTGCGGGCCCTCGACAAGCTCGGGACCCGAGCCACCATCAGCGCGGTGACCGCCGGCGAGCTGGCCCGGCGAGTGTCGAGCGGCGCTTGCGATCTGTACGTCGGCCACGCCAGCGCCGAGCTGGCCGCGCCGGCGATGCTGTACGCGCAGGCGTTCGCGCTCGGCGGCGACCGCGCCACCGCCGACCAGCTCGCCGGCGGCGTCATCACCGGCGCCCGGATGCGCGAGACGTTCGCGGCCCGCCTGCCGATCGTGCCCCTCTACCACCGCGCCGTGCGCGTCCACCATCGCGCCGACCTGCGCGGCGCGTGGTTCGACGGCAGCGCCCGCCTTGGTGTCGCCGAGCTGTTCGTGTGGTCCCCGAAATGAGGTTGCGGGGCCGCTTCGCGTTGTGGTTCGCGCTCGCCGCGCTGGTGCCGATCGCGGTGGCCGCGCTGGTCACCCGCGAGGTGGTGGCGCGCAGCTTCCGCAACGACTACCTGCGCACGCGCAGCGCCGCCGAGGCGGCGATGCGCCACGAGCTGGCGCGTCGCGAGGCCCAGGTGGTGACCGCCGCGCAGGCGCTGGCCAGCAAGAATCACCCGTTCATCGGCACGCTGCTGGTCGATCTGATCAACGGCAACGGTCAGCTCGACGCCAAGGCTCAGCTCCGGCTGCGCGACTGGTCGTCGCAGGAGATGAGCGGGCTCGGCCTGCACGTCCTGATGGTGACCGGCGACCACGACCGCATCTTGAGCGCGGCCCACGACCGCGGGCTGGTCGGCGACCGGGCCGCCGAGCCGCGGACGCTGGCGCGCCGCGACGGTGGCGGTGCGGTCTACCGCTTCGAGAAGGTGATGGGGCCGCGCACGATGGCGACCATCATGGTCGCCGAGGCGGCGCGCTCGGCCCGCGATGGCGGGCACGAGGTCCACGTGCTGGTCGGACGCCAGCTCGATGCCGATCTCGCCGAGAGCGTCCGGCGCCCCGGCCAGATCGATGCCCGCCTGGTCGCCGCCGCCGACGGACGCGAGCTGATCGCGCCCAAGGCGAGCTGGGCCGGCCTCGGCACCCCGCCGTTGCGCATCGCCTTGACCGGTCCGGATGGCGACGCCGTGGCGTGGATCGAGATCGCGGTGTGGGATCGCGATCTGGCCGCGCTGCTCGACGAGGTGTCGCTGGTCGCGGCGGTCATGGCAGCGGCGGCGCTGTTCCTGACCATCCTGCTCGGTGCCCTGGTGGCACGGCGGATCACCGCTGGCCTCGAGCTGCTGGTGGTCGGCGCCCAGGCCGCCGCCAAGGGCGATCTGGCCCACCGGGTGCCGATGACCAGCAAGGACGAGGTCGGCGAGGTCGGCGCGGCCTTCAACCTGATGATGGAGGACCTGCGCTCGGCGGGCGAGCGCCTGATCATCGCCGAGCGCATCGCGGCGTGGCAGGAGATCGCGCGGCGGCTGGCCCACGAGATCAAGAACCCGCTGACGCCGATCCAGATGGCCATGGACACCCTGCGCAAGGTGTGGCGCAAACAGCACCCGTCGTTCGGCGAGATCCTCGAGGAGTCGACCGCAACGGTCCTCGAGGAGGTCGAGCGGCTCAAGCGGATCGTCAGCGAGTTCTCCGACTTCGCGCGTCTGCCCAAGCCGGCGCCGATGCCGACCGATCTCAACGAGGTGGTGGCGAGCGCGCTCGCGCTCTACGAGGGCGCGACCGCCGTCGAGCGCCGCCTCACCGAGGGCCTGCCGACCATCGAGGTCGACAAGGGCCAGTTGACGCAGGTGTTGCTCAACCTGGTCGAGAACGCGCGCGACGCCATCGCCGGCAAGGATGACGGGTTGATCGTGGTGGCGACCCGCAAGGGCGACGCCGGCGATCGGGTCGAGCTGGTGGTCGAAGACAACGGCCCCGGCGTGCCGGCCGACATCCGCGATCGTGTGTTCACGCCGTACTTCACGACCAAACAAGGCAAGGGCGGCACCGGCCTCGGGCTGGCCATCGTCCACCGCATCGTGAGCGACCACGGCGGCCGCATCGTCGTCGGTGAGTCCACCGCCGGCGGCGCCCGGGTCATCGTCGAGCTACCGCTCAAGCCCGGCCAGCTGCTGCTGGCGTCGCGGGTGTGAGCGGGCGCGGCCGCGGCCTCACTTGACCGGCGTCGCCTTGAGTGCGGCCTTGCCGTCCTTGACGTAGACCGAGAACCTCACGCCGATACATCCCGGCTTGGCCATGAGGTCGTCGCGGTTCTTGCGCAGCTTGTCGGCGAACTTCGGCAGCGTGAGCCCGGCGGTCGGCTCGCCGCAGCGCTTCTTGAGCTCGACGAACTCGTTGAAGACGGCCCGGAAGGAGGCCTCCTCGTCGGGGCTATCGATCGCCGGTATGGGCTCCTCGGCGGTGAGCAGCTCGTGCAGTCCGCTGAGGCCGCCGGGGGCGGCCATCACCAGGGCCGGTGAGATCTGCGGCGAGGACATCGACGGCTGGGGCGGCGACTGGGCCGCCAGCTGGGCGCTCAACGACGGCGTCGGTGGTGGTGCCGGCTTCGGGCGTGGCGGCGGAGGTTTGGGGATCGACCCCGAGCTGCCGGCACTGGAGAGCGCCGGCGCAGTGACCCGGCCCGGCTGGCTGGTCGACAGGTCCAGATCCGGCGGCGGCAGCGGTTCGCTGAAGCGGAACTCCGAGGGCGGTGGCGGCTGCCGGACGGTCTCGACGCGTGGCGGCGGCGGGCCGCCGAAGTTGAGCGTCCCGAGACCGCCGCCGCCGCCGCCGTCGCCGTCGCCGGGGCCGAGGAGCTGATCCAGATCGCGGCGGGCGGCGCGCGCTTCGCGCGCCAGCTTGTCGATCTGGATGTTGATCGAGCGTGCGATCGAGCCGTAACGGCCGCGGTGCTGATCTTCGGGCAGCCGCTCGATCTGCGCCTTGGCGAGCTGGACGGCGTCGGCGACCAGCTTGCGCACCGGCCGATCGGTCTCGAGGATCATGAGCGCGAGGCCGATGCCGAGCGCCGCCAGGAACCCGGCCGCGACCAGGGGCCACGGAAAGTTCGCGAACGACATGTCGTCCTTGCGCACCGCATCGAGCGTGGCGGCCAGACCCTGCGCCTTGCTGCGCGGGATGAAGACCGTGAAGAACGCGCCCTGGACCTCGGCCTCGCCGGGCAGGCGCGCGACGATGGCGCTGAACTCGTCGTTGCCGGATCGGCTGGCGAACGGCTTGTTGGCGCGGCAGTCATTGGACATCTCGCCGCCGCTGGCCGCCAGCTTGGCGTGCTCGTCGGTGACGCGGTCGATCATGATGGTCGACGACGCGGCCACGTTCTGCCCGTCGGCGTAGAACGCGATCTTGGCACCCAGAGGTCGCATCAGGCCCTCGGCGTAGTCCTTGGTGATCGCGTTGCCGACCACGACGGCGCCGACATACGTCGGGCCCTTGATCACCGGCGACGCCGCCACTCGCCACAGGCGGTTGTCGGCGTGCCACAGGTCGTCGCGGAGGTAGCCCGACAGCGCGTCGTCGACCAGCCAGCGGCCGGCGATGGTGTCACCGTACTCGGGCTCGTCGAGACCGGCGCGCGCCACCACCCGGCCGCGGCGGTCGATGAGGATCGCGAAGTCGGGGCGAGTGCCGGTGACCTCGGCGATGGTGTCGGCCGCCAGCTCCTTGACGGCCTTGTTGCGAGCCTCGTCGAGCACGTCGGCCTCGCTCGCCTTCTCGAGCGCCGCCACCACCGAGGCCTGGCGCGCGAAGGCGCCGGCGACGTCGATCTGGACCCGGGCGCTGTCCCGCATCTGGATGGCGACCACGTCGCAGGCCACGACCAGCCGCTGGCGTTCGTCGTCGCCGCGGGCGCGCTGCGCTGGCCGCGGCAACAAGAGGGCGACCGTGATCGCGACCGCGGCCGCGGCGACGATGACGAACAACCAGATCTTGGACCAGAACACGGCGTCCGACCTACGGCTTCTTGAGCGGCCACTTGGCCGGCAGCTTGAGGTTGAGCTCGACCCGCTTCTCGCCGACCGTGATGCGGTCGTCGGGACGATCGAGCCAGCCGGTGTCGTACCAGACCTTCACCAGCCACTCGCCGGGCGGGACGTTGGCGAGCTCGAACTCACCCTTGGCGTTGGGGACCGCGAAGAACGGCGAGGCGAGCACGACGATCCGGCCGCGCAGGTGGGGCGCGCTGGCGTCGAGCAGCTCGACCGCGCCCGGTTCCTTGCCGGCGATGAACAGCACCTCGGCGGTCGGGTTGAGCGGCTTCTTGACCAGCAGGTCGGGCTTTCCGGTCGCCACCAGGACCGGCGACGAGCGGCCCTTGTTGCGGATCAGGACCTCACCGCCGACCCGGACTGGAAGCACGGGACGTGCGAACGATTCGCCGAGCAGATCCCAGATCACCGCGGCCGGTGGCGGCGGCGGAAACTGCGTGGTGGGCGCCGGTTCGAGGGCGACGATGATCGACGGCAGCGGGTCGACGGCCCGCACCGGCGCCAGCGGGTTGGGGGTGCGATCGACGAACGCCCGGCCGCGGACCGGTGCACGGTCCGGTGCTCCCGGCGGCAGATCGAGCTTGCCCGACACAGGGCCGGCGGCGGCCGGCACGGCCATGGCGAGCACGGCAGCGGCGCAGAGCGAGCGCGATTGCATACCCTCGAATGGCAGCGTAGCCGTGCGTTCGGCGACGGCACAAGGGCGCGCGGCGGGTTACTGCGGCCGGCGGAGGTCGGCGGCCGCCAGGGCGAGGTGCGCGAACGCGGTGATCACGAGGGCGTGATCGATGCGACCGTCGCGGAGCATGGCGGTGACCTCGGCCAGCGGGACGGTGAACGTGGTGATCACCTCGCCGGGGTCGGGCCGACACACCAGCGTCGGGATGGCGTCGAGCGCCAGCCAGGTGTAGAGGCGGTTGCCGTGGATCGCCGGGTTGGGCTCGACGGTGCCGACATGTCGCCAGCTATCGGCGGTGTAGCCGGTCTCCTCGGCCAGCTCGCGCCGCGCCGCGGCCCCGTGATCTTCGCCGGGGTCGACCATCCCGCCCGGGACCTCGACGTGGACGCGATCGGCGCCGTGGCGGTACTGGCGGATGAGCACGACCTCGTCGGCCGGGGTCAGCGCGACGACGTTGACCCAGTCGGGGGTGTCGAGGACGGTGAAGCTGCGTTCGTCGCCGGTCCGGGGATGCGCGGCGCGGACCGCCAGCGAACGGAAGATGCGGTAGTCGTGGACCGGGGTGCGCGTCACCACCCGCCAGCGCAGCCGGTCGGGGTCGCCGTCGCCGTCATCGGACGAGCGCGAATCGGACATGACGGTCCCGCTCGCTACAGTGATTCGGCTCGGACCTGAAGCTCGAAGCTGGCGCCAGCCGCCGCGGCGTCCTGCTGGCATTGCGTGGCCCACGCGCCGCACGCGTCGTCGCTCACGCCGCCGCCGAGGTCGACCCAGATCTTGATCGCACCGGCGTCGTCGCCTGACGGGTGGACCCGGATCTCCTTGGCCTGCTTGCCGCCGTGACCGACGTAGGAGGTCAGAAACGCCTCGACCTGCTGCGCGGCCTCGTTGATGTCCATACCACCGAGCTTATCGCATCCCCGGCGGTCCTTGGCGCCCAACGCGCGCCCTGTGCTAACGTCGGCAGCCGCATGTCGAGTGATGGCAAGGAAAAGCTCGGGGAAGTCGTGGCCGCGGAGGAGACCGCCGAGAGCCGGGAGGTCTACCTGCGCGAGGGCCGCACGCTCACGGTCTCGAGCACCACCGGCGGCGAGCTGGTCGAGATCCGCAGCTCGTCGGGCATGGTCGAGGTCCGGATCCGGTTCACCGAACAGGGGCCGGTGCTGCAGATGGAGAGCGCGCGGCTGCAGCTCAAGGCCACCGAGGCGGTCGAGATCGAGGCCCGGCAGTTCAGCGTGAAGACCGAGGAATCGATCACGATGGAGACCAAGGGCGAGGTCAAGGTCGAGGCCGGCGGCGAGATCGATATCGACGGCAAGAAGATCTGGTTGAACTGACAGCAACCAACGGGTGGCCGCGATCACGCTACGGGATGTTCAGCAGCTTGTGGGTCTGCAGCGAGATGCGCCACCGCGGGTGTGCGAGGCAGTACTCGAGGCAGGCGCGGGTGAACTCGGCGGCCTGGGGACCGTCGAGTGGCTGCAGGAAGAAGTGCCGGAAGTCGAGGTGCTCGACCGACGCCGGTGGCACCTCGGGCTGCGGGTAGACCAGCTTCAGCTCGTCGCCGCGGGTGACGGCGAGCGGCGCGTGAGCCTTGGGCGAGACGCAGACCCAGTCGACGCCGGCCGGGATCGCGATCGTGCCATTGGTCTCGATCGCGACCGTGAAGCCGGCAGCGTGCAGGGCGTCGATCAGCGCCGGATCGAGCTGCAGCAGCGGCTCGCCGCCGGTGGCGACCACCAGCGGCTCGCCGCCGGCGGCTGACGGCCACGCCGCGGTCACCGCGGCGGCGAGTGTGCTGGGTCCGTCGAAGCGCCCGCCGCCGGGACCGTCGGTGCCGACGAAGTCGGTGTCGCACCACGCCGAACACCCGCCGGCGCCGCGGCCGCGATCCTGGTCGCGACCGGACCACAGGTTGCAACCGGTGAAGCGCAGGAAGACCGCGGCGCGGCCGCTGTGCGCGCCCTCGCCCTGGAGCGTGTAGTAGATCTCCTTGACCGCGTAGCGCGACACCGCGCCACGGTAGCACCTGGATCCGGAGCGTGTTCGTCCTTCGACTCGGCCCTTCGGGCCTCGCTCAGGACGAGCGGATCAGTCGTCGTCGTCGTCGTCGTCGTCGTCGTCGTCGTCGTCGTCGTCGTCGTCGTCGTCGTCGTCGTCGTCGTCGTCGTCGTCGTCGTCGTCGCTCGCGGCCTTCGCGCTCCACACGTGGCGGCCTTCGTACTCCTCGCCACCGAACGTCGTGCCGGGTGGCAGCTCGTCGATCGCCACGTGCTCCATCGCCGCTTCCCCGAGCGCGGCGGTGCGCGCGCCGGCGAGACTCTCGACGCGGTGGCGCACCACCGGGGTGCCCGAGCCCTCGTACGTGTTCTGGAAGTACAGCACGCCGCCCCGGACGTAGTTGGCGAAGAACTCGCCGAGCTCGAGGGAGCCCATCGGGTAGACGGAGCCGCCACGCACGGCCATGAAGCCGGTCAGCTCGCCGCTGCGCATGTACAGGACGTCGCCGTGCTCGGCCCACGACATCTCGTCGGGGACGCAGCCGAGCTCGACGCGCCCCAGCTCTCGGACCTCATCGCCGTCGCGCTGGTAGAGCACCAGCTCGGTGTCTTCGACCGTCGCGAAGCCGTCGCGGGTGTAGCAGGCTCGCTCGACCACGCCGCCGGTGGTCAGCAGGCGCGAGGTGTGGGCGATCAGGTCGACCTCGTGCAGCTCGCCTTCGCCCACCACCACCACCAGCACCGCGCGCTGGTCGAAGTGCCAGTCCCAGTTGAAGCTCGGGCCGACGATCGGCGGGGTCACCTCGTGGGCGCCCTCCTCGTCACCGGCCACCACGCTGTAGCCACCGCCATGAGACGCCAGCGCGAACGCGACCCCGGCCGCGCCGGTACACAGCCACGCCGTCTGCGTCCGCACCTCGTACGGACCCTCCTGGATGCCTGGCGACGGCGCGGTGGTATCGGTGCGGGCAACCAGGCCGGTCGCGGCGGCGCGCGCCGCGGCCCGATCGCGCGCCCAGGCCTCGAACCGCTGCCAGGCCGCGTCGACGTTGACCAGCTCGTAGTCCACCCCCTGGCCGCCGCAGAAGACGCGATCGGCCACCACCTCCACCGTGTAGCAGTTGATCTCGACCGCGATCTCGGCGAGTCGCTCCAGCGCGCCGTGGGCCCAGCCGAAAACCACCAGCTCGGGCTCGCTGACCGTGCCGCACACGATCACGCGACCGCCGCCCCACGCCGTCGCGGTGCCGAGCTCGCACGGTGCGCGGGCCAGCAGCGTCAGGCCGCCGGCCTCGTCGGTCTGGTAGATGCCCAGGAACTCCTGGGTCTTGATCAGGACCTGCCCACCGTCGAGGAACGCGATCCGATCGACCTTCGGCAGGCCCTCGAGCAGCCGGGTCAGCGCGCCGGTCGCGAGGTCGCAGCGATGGACGTCATGCTCGAGGTTGGTCGACCACAACGCGGTGCCGCCGTCGGTGGACACGGCCAGGCTGCCGACGTGGCGCATCAGCAGCGGATCGCTGCCCAGCATCGCCACCACCTCGTGCACCTCGCCGTCGGGGGTGACCCGGTCGACGCCGGTGTAGTAGCCCTCGTAGCGGCGCAGCATCACGCCGGCGCCGCTGGCGGCGAACGTGCCCCAGTCGTCGGCGTTCCGGCGCAGCGGCGCCAGGTCCCGGCCCGGTGCTGGCACGACCTCGGGTCGTGCGCCGGCGGCCACCGGCACCACCACCAGCTCGCCGGCCGTGACCAGGCTGGCGGCCGCCGCGGCGCGCTCCTCCGCCTGCGCCACCGCCACCTGGGCCTGGGCGGCGCCGACCGCCTCGTCGACGGCGGGGTCGGCCGCGGGTGCCGGATACTGCGTGGTGTCGCCGAGCTGCGGCACCCAGAACGCGATGTGACCCGGAAACTCCGGCCCCGCGTCGGGCACCGGCTGGGTCGCGATCGACCACGCCTCGAGCTCGTCGGCGTCGTTGACGCCGACGCCGCCCAGGCCGACCACCTCGACCACGTCAGCTTCGGCACCGATCGCGTCGGGGATCGTGGCCAGGGCCTCGAACAGCGCCTCGGCATCGGCGTCGGGCGCCTTGACCGTCAGCTGCACGAACCGATCGGACCACAGCCATTGCTGGCCTTCGATGCCGTCGACGCCGCGGTCGCGCAGCGCCGCCGCGCCGGCCAGCGCGATCGCCACCCGGGTCGCGGCATCGGGCGCGGTGGCGAGCTGGATGCGCAGGGCGTGGTTGGTGCGTTGATCCGGCCAGGACAGGGCGGCGCGTCCGTACGCGCGGTAGGCGGCCGGCGCGCGATCGCCGGGGCCGCGCTCGATCAGCGCCTGGATGTGCTCGATCGCCGCGATCATCGCCGGCGTCTCGTCGGGCATCATGCCGACCTCGTCGAGGTGCTGGTACGCGGCGCGGGCGTCGCCCCAGCGGCCGAGCGCCTGGCAGGTGCGCGCCAGGCGGTAGTGGATGTCGTTGTCGCGGGCCTGATCGTCGTACCCGATCGTGGCCGCCTGCTGCAGCGCCGCCACGCTGTCGTCGCCGCGACCGAGGCGGCGCAGCGCGTCGGCTCGTCCGTAGTGCGAGCCGGCGTAGTGCGGGTGGCACCACTCGGCGCGCTGGTAGGCGGCGATGGCCTCCTCGAGGTGGCCGGTGCCGGCGAGCTGGTTGGCGAGGTTGAGCCAGCCGTCGCGAAAGCCGGGCCGCAACGCGACGGCGCGGCGGCCGAGCGCGATCGCGCCCTCGCGATCGCCGGTCAGCGACTTCTGGTAGCAGGCGTTCGACAGCGCCATCGCGGCGTGGCGGGCGCAGTAGTCGCCGGGCGCCCGGCTGGCGGCCAGCCAGCCGTCGGCGGCGAAGCGGTAGTTGGTGTCGGCGGCGAACGGGTTGCCGAAGCGCTGGCCGACATCGGCGTTGGCGAAGTGCTCCGGCGGGGTCGTGAGATCTCGCTCGCTGCACCAGTCGCGCGCCGACGTGTTGCCGGCGATCGCGGCCTCGATCATCGCGGCGCGCTGGTCGTCGGCGCGGTCGAGCGGGCCGAGCGCGAGGGCGCGGCCGTAGAGCGCGCCGGCGTGGCGTGGCAACCGCATCAGGGCGCGGTCGTACCAGCCGAGCGCGGCCTCCCATTGCTCGGCGGCGAAGCTCAGCTCGGCGAGCCACAGCTCGGGGCGGCCGTCGCGCGCGCCGAGGGCGAGCGCGCGCTCGAGCGCGGCGATTGCCTCGCTGGTGCGGTCGACGTTCCACAGCGCGAAGCCGAGCTCGGTGTGGGCCCGAGCGTCGTCGGGGACCAGCGCGGCCGCCTCGACGTGGAGGGCGGCGGCGGCGGCGAAGTCGCGGGCGGCGTTGGCGGCCAGCGCGCGCAGCGCGAGGGCGCGAGCCCGCAGCGCCGGGGCGAGGTCGGTGCGCTCCAGCAACGGCGCGACCATGGTCAGGGCGCGGGCCTCGTCGTCGTGGCCACGGGCCGCAAACGCGGCGCCGATGATCACGGCCGGCTCGTCGGGCAGCGCCGCGAGCTCGTCCAGCCGATGGGCGGCGTGGCCGTCGCCCCGCCGCGCCGCGGCCACCAGATCAGCGACCGCGCCGTCGCGGTCGCCGGCCACCAGCCGCAGCTCGCCGCGGCGCCGCAACGCGATCGGCCCCAGCTCCGGGTCGGGGGCAGCGTCGCCGAACGCGGCGATGGCGTCGTCGTTGCGCTCGCGATCGGCGAGCAGCATGGCGCGGTAGTAATGGGCGCAGGCCGGTGCGCCGGGCGTGGCGGCGGCGGCGTCGAGATCGAGCTGCGCCTGCGCCGGTCGATCGGACTCGCGTTGCGCCCAGCCCCGGTAGGCCAGGGCCTCCGCGTGTGCCGGGTTGGCCGCGATCACCGCATCGAGCCACAGGATGGCGTCGGGCGGGATGCCCTTGGCGAGGAACGCGCGCGCCGCCAGCACGGCGGCTTCGGCGCGGGTGGCGTCGTCGCCGGCGGTGGCGTGTGCCAGCGCGGCGGCGTCGATGCACCCATCGGGGTCGTCGGCGCGCAGCTGATTGCGGGCACCCTCGAGCAAGTCGGCGACGTTCATCTCCATCCTCCCGGTCGATTGCACTGGTCGTGCCGCGCCGCGGCCCCCCGGCCGCATCGCGTCGCCGCCAGGATAGGCCGGTCCCGCGCCAGCGAGGTGTGGCGAAGCGTCCGATCAGGTCACGATCCAGCGTCACGGTGGGACCGGTGGTGTGACCGTGAACCGTGACCGGTGTGACGTCGCTCCCGGCCCTCACGATCGCCTTGACCGCAGGCGGTCGGCCGGGGACGATGGAGAACGATGCACGGCGGCGCTCGTCTGGTGGCCCTGATCGCGGTTGCCGCAACCGGCTTCGGCGTGGTTGCTCCAGCCCGGGCCGACGACGGCATCGATCGCGACGACGGCGAGGTGTTCGTGCCGCCGCTCGCCATCCCGAAGGGCCGCACCTACAGCGAGCGGATCGCGGACCAGCTCACCGTGCTCGGTGACACCATCGACGGCCACGTCGGGCCGCTCACGCTCGACACCGTCAAGTTCCGGGTCGATGGACGAGCCCGGCGCGCCAACCTGCGGCTGGCCGGCGAGACGCGGTATCTGTCGCTCCACGTCCGGGGCGACGTGCACTTCCGCCGCGGCGCCGCCGAGGTCGATGCGGCGATCGACCTGGTGGTCGGCGGTCACGCCCTGCGGCTCGAGTTGCCCGACTTCGAGGTGCTGCCGCGCAGCTACCTCGGCGAGCGCTACGTGGAGGTCCGCGTGCCGCTGGTGCGCGGCAGCTTCTGAGCGCCGACGGTCAGGGCCCGATCACGGCACGACCTCGTCGGCGCCGATGTCGCGACGGTTGCCCTGTGGTCGCGCGTGGCCATCGAAGTCGACGGCCAGGGTGGCGCTCGGATCGGCATCGTCGACGCCTTCCGACGACAGCGTGAGGTGAAAGTCGGTGCCGCCGACGAACATCGGCGTGGCGGTGACGTTGCCCGAGCCGCCCAGGCCCTGGTTCGAGAGGTTGAACTCGAAGTCGCAGTTGGTGAACGAGACCTGGGTCGGATCGCTGCCGGCCAGGATGTTGTTGGCGATCCGCTGCGGCTGCACCGACGTGCAGATCAGCGCCTCGGCGATGCCGCCGCCGGCCACGTTGTCGGCGACGGTGTTGAACGCGAACACGCTGGAGGCGTCGTTGGCGCTCAGTCGGACGCCGCCGATCGCGGTGTTGGCGCCGTTGCCGGTGATGAACGTGTTGGTGATGGCGAACGAACCGTCGCTGATGCTCACGCCGCCGCCGGTGTTGCCGACGATCGTGCTGGCCGTGATCGTCACCGCGCAGCTGTTGGCGTCGACCCCGAAGCCGACGTTGCCGTCGATGCGAACGCCGACCATCGCCAAGGTCGGCGTTCCCGAGGTCGGCGCCGCGCAGCGGACGCCGTCGCCATTGGCGTTGCCGCCCGCCGAGTAGAGGCGCAGGCCCTCGAGGCGCACCGCGCTGGCGTTGAGCACCAGCATGGCCGGCATGTCGAAGGCCGCCGGCCGCAACGACACACCGGGGCCGATGAACGTCATGGCTCGACCGTCGAGGGTCACGGTCTCGCTGTAGTCGCCGGCGGCCACGACCATCCAGCGCCGCGGGCCCGGCGCGGCCACACCCGCGCTCATCGTCAGGCACGGCGCCAGGCGCATGCACGCGGTGCCAGCGCCGGTCGCGCGGTCGACGTAGATGATGTCGGCTTCGGCGACGCAGGCGCCGACCGGCTCGTCGCACACCCCGGCGGCGCACTCGGCGTCGGCGGTGCAGCCTCGGCACGCGCCGCCGCTGCCGCAGATCGGCTGGTCGGTGGCGAGGCAGTGCTCGGCGCCGGTGCACTCGACGCAGGCGCCGCTGGTCGGGTGACAGAGGGCCAGGCCCGGGAAGCGCGCGCAGTCGGCGCCGACCGCGCACCCCATGCAGGTGCCGGTATCGCTGACGTCGCACACCGGTCGTCCGGGCGTGGTGCAGTCGAGGGTGTCGTCGCACACCGGCGCGGTGGGATCAGCGACGCAGGTGTGGGCGGCGCCGAACGCGCCGAGGTCGTCGCAGAACGGCCGGCTGCCGGCACCGTTGCACATGACGACACCGGCGGCCCCGACCGCGCCGCACGAGTCGACCGACGAGCAGCAGAACTCGGGGTTCTTCGTGGTGCACGCGAACGACAGGGCGCCGACGACGGCGCAGACCACACACGACCGGAAGTCCACGCCGCGAGCGTATACCAGTCTGGCCGACCTCGCCGGCATCGCACCAATTTCGATCCATCGCCACCTCCGGTTCGCTATGATCGGGTGGGGATGTCCTGTCCGCCGGACAGTGGAGACGAGACCGCGCTGCCGACGGTGACCGGCGTCGCGCCCGCCGTCGCGCTCGATGACGGCCAGCCACCGGACGACGCGACCCCGGTGACGGCGCTGGAGCCGCATGTCGCCCGCCGGCCGACCGCGGAACCGCTCGTGCTCGCTGGCCGCATCGATCGATTCGTCATCCTCGACAAGCTCGGTGAGGGCGGGATGGGCGCGGTCTACGCGGCCTACGACACGCTGCTCGACCGCAAGGTGGCGATGAAGGTGGTGCGGCCGGACCGCCGCGGCAGCATGGGTGGGGTCAGCCCGCGCGAGCGGCTGCTGCGCGAAGCGCAGGCCATGGCGCGGCTGTCCCATCCCAACGTGGTCGCGGTGCTGGAGGTCGGCGAGCTCGGCGAAGACGTCTACCTGGCGCTCGAGCTGGTCGAGGGCTCGACGCTCAAGGCGTGGTCGCGCGCGGCGCGACGGTCCTGGCGCGAGACCGTGGCGGTGTTCGTCGCCGCCGGGCGCGGCCTGGCGGCGGCCCACGCCGCGGGGCTGGTGCACCGCGACTTCAAGCCCGACAACGTGCTGATCGGATCGGACGGTCGCATCCTGGTCGCGGACTTCGGCGTCGTCAGCATGAGCCACGGCCAGCGCGACGGGAGCACGCCCTCGGGATCCGAGCACGAGCAGGAGGCGGGCGACGCCTTCACCTTCACCGGCCTGCGGGTCGGGACCCCGGCGTACATGGCACCCGAGCAGTACGGCGGTGAGAGCGTCGATGCGCGCGCCGATCAGTTCTCGTTCTGCGTGGCGCTGTGGGAGGCGCTCTACGGTGAGCGGCCGTTCGCGCCGCTGGCGCGCGGCGCCGCGTTCCGCGATCGGCCGCTGCGGTCGCTGCCGGATCGGGTCGACGTGCCGGCGTGGGTCGCGCCGCTGCTTCGCCGCGGTCTGGCGGTCGAGCCGGGGGCGCGGTGGCCGTCGCTCGAGTCGTTGATCGAGGAGCTGGCGCGCGATCGCCGGCAGGCCCGGCGCCGCGCGGCGGTCATCGCCGGTACCGCGGCGATGATCGCGTTCTCGGTCACCCTGGCGTTCGCCGGCTGGACGCGCGATCGCGGCGCCGGCCCGTCCTTGTGCCAGGACGAGGGCCGGCACCTGGCCGGGGTCTGGGACCCGGAGCGCGCGGCGGCGCTGTCGACTGGCTTCGTCGCCACCGGTGCGCCAGGGGCGGCGGCGGCGGCGGCGCGCGTGTCCACCAATCTCGATGACTGGAGCCGCGGCTGGGTCGAGATGCGGACCGCGGCGTGCGCCGCCACGCGCCTTCACGGCGATCAGTCCGAAGGGCTCCTGGACCTGCGCATGCGTTGCCTCGACCGCCGGCTCGACCGGGTCGCCGCGCTGGTCACCGCGCTCGCCACCGTCGACCGCGACGGGCTCGGACGCGCGATCGAGATCGGGTCGGATCTCCCGGCGCTCGACGCCTGCTCGGATCACGATCAACTCACGGCGACCGCCGCGCTGCCTGAAGATCCGGACGTGCGCGGTCGCGTCGAGGCGATCGAGCGCGACCTGGCCCGGGTGGCGGCGATCGAGCGCACCGGTCGTTACCCCGAGGCGTTGGCGCTGATCGGCGCGGTTGTCACCGCGGCCGCCGCCACCGGCTACGCGCCGTTGCGGGCCGAGGCGCTGGCGGTGCGCGGCCGCCTCGAAGCCCAGACCGGCGCGGCGGCGGTCGCGGTGGCGACGCTGGGCGAGGCCAGCACGCTCGCCGCCGGGGTCCACGCCGACGACGTTGCCGCCGACGCGTTGCTCGAGCTGGTCTGGGTCCTCGCCGATCAGGGCCGCGGCGGCGACGCCCTCGCGCTGTCGACCGGCGCCGCGGTCGCGGTGGCGCGGGTCCACGACCCGCGGCGCGAAGCCCAGCTGGCCGCCCACGTCGCCGGGGCCCACAGCGTCAGCGGTGCGCTGGTGGCGGCGGCCGCCGAGTTCGATCGAGCGTTGCACCTCGCCGAGACCGCGTACGGCGCGCGGCACGTGCAGGTCGCGCAGATCCTCAACCGCCTCGGCAACGTCGAGGACCAGCGCGGCCGACCCGCCGAGGCGCGGGCCTACTACGAGCGGGCGCTGGCCATCGCCGAGGCCGAGCTCGGGCCGGAGCATCCGTCGGTGGCGGTCACCCGCGCCAACATCTGCTACCACGACTCGACCGCGGGGCACGCGGACGAGGCGCGGCGCTGCCAGCAGCGGGTGGTGGCCGCCCTCGAGGCCGCGCTCGGTGCCGCGCACCCACAGGTGGCGTGGGCCCTCAACGACCTCGGGCTGATCGATCAGACCCGCGGTGACCTCGCCGCGGCCGGCGTGCTGTACCAGCGCGCGCTCGTCATCTGGGAGCAGACCTCCGGGCCCGAGCATCCCGACCTGGCCTGGCCGCTCGTCAACCTCGGCGGCCTGGCGCTGAAGCGGCGCGACCACGCCGGCGCCCGAGTGCTGTGCAGCCGGGCGCTGCGGATCGTCGAGGCCGCGTCGGGCGCGGCGCACCCGGACGCCCTGCATCCGCTGGCCTGTCTGGGCAATGCGCTCGCCGACCGCGACCCGGCCGCGGCCCGCCCGCTACTCGAGCGGGCGCTGGCGCTCGGCGAGCGTGCCGGCGACGACGCCGCGATCGGTGATGTGCGCTACGGGCTGGCGCGGGCGGCGCTCGCGGCCCACGCGCGCCGGGCCGCGGTCGGCCACGCTCGTGCCGCGCGGGCGGCGTACGTGGCGGCCGGATCGGCGGCGACGGCGGAGCTCGCCGACGTCAGCGCGTGGATCAAGCGGCAGCGGCTTTGAGCTCCGCCCGCCGGGAATGGGTGGCCGCGGTCGTCACCACCAGACGTGCAGCTCCTCGGCCCAGCCGAACAGGTCGCGGACCTCGAGGTCGAGGACCCGACCGTGCCAGGTGCCGAAGCACAACACCAGCGGCAGCGGCCGGCCACGCGGGCCGGCCTGACCGTCGACGATCTCGGGGATCAGCGTGAGGTCGACGCCGTCGCCGGTCAGCCGCCATGGCCGGCGCGGCGCCCGCGGGTCCCAGGCGAAGCGGACGTCGCCGCCGATCTTGCGCAGCCGGCCGTCGACGCACAGCGCGTTCTCGGTGGCGCCGCCGCCGTCGGTCCACCGCGCGCCGAGGTTGAGCCCGATCGTCTGCCCGCCACACCGCCCCGAGGCGGCGGCCCAGTTCCAGCGCGTGTGCGCCGGCCACACGCCGCGCCCCCAGTCCAGGCACGCGAAGGCCTCGGGCGCCAGCTCGCGGCGCTCACCGTCGAGCTCGAGCCAGCCGCGCGCGGGGAGCGTGTTCTGCTTGCTGGTGTACTGGGCGAGGTGCGGCGACCGCGAGACCGCGACGCCGAGGGTCTCGTGCCCGGCCGGGCGGGTGACGTCGATCGCGGCGCGCACCCCCTTGCCGCGGGCCTCGAGCCGGACGCGCTCGCCGTCGTCGCCGAACGCGATCCGGACGCCGTCGCGCTCGACCGCGACATCGCCGCGGCCGGCGTCCTCCGGCCAGCGTGCCCGCCAGCCCAGCGGCCGCACCGTCACGTCGCGCCACGACCGCCCGCGGGCCCGGTCGTGGACCGCGATCACGCCCAGCCCGGCGTAGTCGAGATCGGCGACCGTCAGCGACACCACCTCGCGGGCCGACGTCACGCACCAGTAGTGCCAGCGCTTGCGGCGGCCCCACGCTCGCGGCAGCCGGCACGCGTGCACCGGCGAGCGGCTCCAGCCGATCGCCGTGCGATCGACCGAGCCATCGGCGCGCCACAGCGCCGCCGGCCCCGGGACCTCGGTCTCGCTCAACGGCGCGGGCTCACTTCGACGGTGCGATCGAGATGTCGATCGAGGCGTTACCGCTGCCGTCGGCGCTGTCGACGGTCGGACCGCCGGCGCGGCGCCCACTCATCGCCCACCGGGTGCGGCCGATGACCGAGATGTGGAGCTTCTCCGACGCGGTGTCGGGCGAGAACGTGATCGTCATGACGTCGCCCTTGACCTTGGCGTGAACGCCCGACGCCGACACCGGGTGGGTCGGCTCGCGTGGGGTCCGGGCCTCGAGCCGCCAGTCGGTGTACTCCTCCTCGTCGATCACCCAGTGCGAGTACGACGCGTCGTCGATGCCGTACTCGAAGTCGTAGTCTTCCTGGGCGACCTTCTTCTTGGCGAACCGGCCGTCCTTGATCGTCCGCGACTGCTTGCGGCGGTCGTCGACCAGCTTGACCTGGAGCTTGATGACGCGGTCGTTGCCGATCGCGATCGTCGCGCCCTTGGCGACCTTCTTGCCGTTGACGGTCCATTCGAACGGCGGCGTGCCGGTGCTCAACGCGGCGACCTCGCCGCTGAACGCGCCGGCGCGCTCGACCTTGACGTCGAGCGTCGAGCCCTTGTCGATGACGTCCTTCACCTTGGCCGTCGCGTCGGCGAGCTTGTTGGTGAGGTCGTTGATCTTGTAGCGCCGCTTCTGGAAGGCGGCGCGGCCCTTGCCGAGGCCGGTCTTGGGGTCGACCCAGTCGGCCAGCGACTTGACCTGCTTGAGCAGCTTGGCCTGGTCGGCGATGTGGCCGCCGACGGTCTTGAACATGCCAGGCAGGCCGTTGACCTGCTTGCGCGCCTGGGCCAGCTCCTTCTTGCGCCGGTTGTACTCGGCCTCGAGCGCATCGACCTCGGCGTCGCCCTTGCCGGCCTTCTGGGACTTGAAGTTGGACAGCAGGTCGCCTTCCTGGGTCGCCAGCTGCTTGTCGAGGTCCATGATCTTGCGGCGCTCCTGCTGGAGCTTCTGCTCCATCTCCATGAGCTGCCGGTAGTAGTCGGCCGACTTGACGTGCAGGTCCGACGTGTCCTCGATCAACTTCATCTGCTTGTTCATCGCGTTGACGATCGCGATGGCGGTATCGGCCGCGACGTTGCCGGTCGGCAAGATCTCCTTGGGTTCATCGGCGTGCGCGGTGTGCGCGCACAGGATCACCAGCGCCACGAGCATGATGCGCTTCATCGTCACCTCCCTGACCAGCGATCCTATCGGAGGTGGCGGCGGCGTGCGAGGGCCAGGCGGGCTCGGATGAACGATCTAGCCGCCGGCGGGACGGAACACGAACGGGTAGTTCACCTGCACGATGCCGCCACCCTTGGGCTTGGGAAACTCGATGGCCCTGATCACGCCGGCGACGCAGCTCGCCACCTCGCCATCGACGCCGACCGCGGTCGCCGTCGCGACCAACCCCTGCGCGGTGATCACGAACTTGGTCATCACGGTGCCCGCGAGGCCGGGCTTGGCCAGCAACACCTTCTCGTAGCAGTACGAGATCTTGCTGATGCTGCGCTTGATGTAGCGGCGGATGATCGCCTTGTCGAGGTCGCCGACGGCGTCGGGCTGGCCGATGCGGACCTGCGGCACGCTGTCGTCGCGGCCGCGCATGCCGCGGGCGGTGAGGGTGCGGATCGACACCGGCCCGGCGCGGCCAGCCACGGCGTCGAGCACGACCACCAGGGTCTCGAACCGGTCGCGGGGACGGAGCGTCAGCTGAACGCGAGCGGTCCCGCCGTCGGGCCGTGCCAGGGGACTGGTGAGCGCCGTGGCCAGCGCGGCGCGATCGACGCGGCCGCCGGCAGCCGCCGGCACGCTGGTCATGGTTCCTTTGTTGTTGTCGGTCAGGTCGGCGCGACCATCCTGGATCGCGATCTCGGTGCCGAGGTTGTCGGCCCAGCCGCGGCGCAGGGTCAGCGCCAGCGCGCCGGCGCCCGCCGCGCCCCCGTCGACGACCACCGCGACCGGCTCGCCGATCTGGGTCAGGATGCCGTCGAGCGCGTCGACCGAGACGCCGCCATCGGCGACCAGCACGATGCGCGCGGTGGCCGGGTCGGTGGGTTCGGCGAGGCCGACGCTGGTGTAGCGGACCGCGCCGCCGACGCCGTAGCCCGAGCCGATGCCGATCGTCCCCATGCCGGTGCCGCCTCCGCTCGGAGCGAAGCCGCTGGGGCCGAACCCCCAGCCGCCGTGCATCTCGCCGACCTCCTCGCCGAGCAGGCCGCCGAGGTCGGCGCCGGCGTCGCGGTCGGCCGCGGCCGCGCCAGCTGCCGGCGCCGGGGACGGCACGGGCGGCAGCAGCGCGCGCAGCGAACCGAGGTCGGTCGTGGTCGCGTCCGCGAACACCGCCGTCGTGCCGACATGGATGGCGGCGCCGGTGGTGACGAACACGTACGCCGCCGGCCTGGTCGGCAAGCCCTTGGCGGCCGATGCCGCCGGCACCTGGTACTGACCGGCGACCGTGGTCGCCAGCTTCGGCGCCGGTGGGGGCGGTGGTGGCGGTGGTGGCAGCGCCGCCGGCGAGCCGCTGCCCGCGCTGGTCGAGTCGCTCTTGCCGCAACCGGCGAGGACGACACCGACGATGACGATCGAGAAGGACGCGACGAGGCGAGGCAGCGGCATGAGGGCCATGGTAGGAGCCGATCATGAAGCCCGTCTCGATCGGCACCCCGAAAAGTCCTCACGCCACCCGGGTCCTGCTGCTCGGTTCCGGTGAGCTCGGCAAGGAGGTGGCGATCGAGCTGCAGCGGTTTGGGGTCGAGGTGATCGCGTGCGATCGCTATGCCGATGCCCCCGCCATGCAGGTCGCGCATCGCAGCCACGTGATCGACATGCTCGATCGCGCGGCGCTGCGCGCGGTCGTGGAACGCGAGCGGCCGCACCTGATCGTTCCCGAGATCGAGGCGATCGCCACCGCCGAGTTGCTCGCGCTCGAGGCCGAGGGCTGGACCGTCATCCCGACCGCGCTGGCGGCCCGGCTGACCATGGACCGCGAGGCGATCCGGCGCGTCGCCGCCGAGGAGCTCGAGCTGCCGACCGCGCGCTACCGGTTCGCGGACAGCTTCGAGGAGCTGACCGCGGCTGCGCACGCGCTGGGCTGGCCGGTGGTGATCAAACCGATCATGAGCTCGTCGGGGAAGGGCCAGTCGGTGGCCAGGACCGAGGACGATCTCGCCACCAGCTGGCACCACGCCCAGACCGCCGGCCGGACCGGCGCCGGCCGCGTGATCGTCGAGGAGTTCATCCGCTTCGACAGCGAGATCACGATGCTGACGGTGCGAGCGTCGAACGGCACCTGGTTCTGCGATCCGGTCGGGCATCGCCAGGTCGGCGGCGACTACGTCGAGAGCTGGCAGCCCCACGCGATGAGCGCGGCGCAGCTCGAGCGATCGCAGGCGATCGCCCGCCAGATCACGGACCGCCTCGGCGGCCACGGCATCTTCGGGGTCGAGCTGTTCCTCCTGCCCGACGATCAGGTGATGTTCAGCGAGGTCAGCCCGCGGCCGCACGACACCGGCCTGGTGACGCTGGCGACCCAGCCATGGAGCGAGTTCGCGCTCCATGCCCGCGCCATCCTGGGCTTGCCGATCGCCGCGATCCGGCGCCACTCCGCCGGCGCCAGCGTCGCGCTGCGCGCCGATGGCGAGCTGACCTCGCCGGTGCTCGACGGCCTCGCCGAGGCCTACGCGACGCCCGACGTCGATGTGCGGTTCTTCGGCAAGCCGAGCGCCGGTCCGCGTCGCCGCCTCGGCGTCGTGCTGGCGACCGCGGCCACCGCGGACGCCGCGCTGGCGACGGCCAGGACGGTCGCCGGCGGCCTGCGGCTTCGCGACGCCCGCAGCGCCGACCGCTAGCCGGTTCAGCGCTGGCGCCGCCGACCGAGGACGACCGCGAGCAGCGCCACCGCGAGCGCGCCGCCGCCGCCGCCGCCCGCGCCACCGGTCGAGCAGCCGCCGGTGATCATGTCGGCTCGGCCGTCGTCGTCGCCGGAGCCGCCGCCACCACCACCACCGCCGCCACCGCCGCCACCGCCGCCGCCGCTGCGCACCGTGATGCCGATCGTCGTCGACACGGTCTGGCCGGCGCTGTCGAAGGCGGCGATCTCGAGCGTGTGCGCGCCAGCGGCGAGCGCGGTGACCTGAAACTCGTAGGGCGACGCGGTCGAGGTCGCGTACGGCGCGCCGTCGATGCGCAGCTCGACGCGCGCCACGTCGGTGTCGACGATCGCCGTGCTCACCGTGAACGTCGGTGCCACCGTGGCGCCATTGGCGGGGGCGGTGACCTGGGCCATCGGCGGCATGTTGACCACCGGCGCGCCGTAGACCAGCACCACGCCCTCGCGGTCGCGCTGCGTGAAGGCGAGCGTGGTCGCGGTGCCGTTGCACTGCGGGTAGTGCATCACCGACGCCGAGTCGTACGGCGTCACGCCACGGAACTGGGTGTCCTCGGCGCACTCGGCGGCGTTGGCTTCGGGCCGGACGTGCTCGTGACGGAAGCCGAGCGTGTGACCGAGCTCGTGACCCATGATGTTGGCGAGCGGGATGCCGCCGGTCTGCTGCGGGTCGAAGGCGGTGATGTCGACCAGCACGTTGCGATCGGCGCGCGTCGAGTCGGGGAAGAACGCGCGGGCCAGGTACTGGCCGTTGCTGTTGACCGGGTTGACGTCGAACAGCACGTTGGTGTTGGCGGCCGTGCAGCTGGCGTCCTCGGCCGGCTTGTAGACGAAGCCGACGTCGGCCATCTTCTCCCAGCCGTCGTCGGTCGCCGCCGTCATCGCCGCCACCACCGCCGCCTTGTTGGCGCCGAACGTGTTCGAGACGCAGAAGCTGAGGTTCTTCTTCTGGGTCGCGTTCCACTTCACGTCGGTGCCGTTGTTGTAGATGGTCAAGGCGCCGGGCTGGAGCTGGCTCCAGAACGCGAACAGCGCCGCCTCGCCGCGGATCGGACGGTCCCAGTCGAGGATGAACAGCCCGGTTCCGGGTTCCTGGTACGCCGCGGTCCGGAACTCCTCCCACGTCACGTCCCCGACGTTCGATCCCAGCGACGGCTGGTCGACGCATCCGAGGAGGCCGAAGGTAGCGCCGGCGACGAGGATGCGCGTGTTCATGCTCCTCGCTACTTCAAGCGCGGGGCCACGGTAGGCATCCTGCAATCTCGGCACGTTAGCGTGCCTCGCCAGGGGCCCCCGGTCCCACACCTGATGGCCCCAGTCATCGGGGACCCGGCCCGAATCGAATCGCTCACCCGGTGCATCCGATGCCTCGGCGATGACCGACGTGCACTACCTGCTGATGTCCGCAGCCCTCGCGTGGCTCATGATCATGACCGCCGCCGAGCTGCACACGCCGACGTGGACCCGTGCTGGCGCCCGGCTCGCGTTCGGCAACCGCGAGGCGTTGCCGGCCCCGAGCCCGATCGCCGCCCGCGCCGATCGCGCGGCCAAGAACATGGTCGAGAACCTGGTCCTGTTCGTGGCCGTGTTTGTCGCTGCCCGCACCGCTGGTGCCGACCCGACCACCGGTGCGGCGATCTTCTTCTTCGCGCGCCTGACGTACTTCATCGCGTACCTGGCGGGGATCGTGTTCGTACGCTCGGCGCTCTGGGGTGTGTCGCTGGTCGGCCTGGCCTGGATCGGGCTCGGCGCGCTCGGCATCTGCGGCTGACGCTTAGGGACCGGGAATGGACAACTCGTCCGTCCTCGCGGCCGATCCTTCCCCGCTAGCTTCGTTGCTCGTCGGTCACTTACCGAGGGTAACCTCCACTCCTCGCGCCTCGCCATCGGGGCGGCTCGACCGCGATCACCGATCGATTTGTCCATTCCCGGTCCCTTACGCCGCCGGGGTGAGGCGCGACCGCGATGCGCGGTGCAGACCTCGCGCGGCGATGCAGCGTCAGCGAGTTGCCGCTCCTTGCCCTGGGAGAGGCGCGCTCGCGTCACGTAGCCTGGCGTCAGTCGTCCACCCCGCGCGGCCCGCGTCCTCCCCCCGAACCAACGTGGGCTCGCGCATCTGGATCTCCCGGTCGAGCCGGGCTGATCCCAGGAGGCACTCGTGCTCAGGAAGCTGATCTTCTCCACCGTCCTCGCCATCCCCCTCATCCCCCTCGGCGGCTGCGCCGACCCCGACCGCCCGGGCGACGAGCTCGTCGATCCCGACGCCCCCGATCTCTCGCGCGGTGACGACTTCGTCGCCCTGCCGCGGGTGGTCGATCGCGAGACCGCGGCGGCGCGCCGGACCGCGCTCGCCAAGGCCGGCGCGCCGGTGCGCACCACCAACCGGATCGCGGCCGACCGCGACTTCTACATCGGCGTGCGCAAGAGCGCGCTCGCCGACCGCTACTTCATGACCGCGTTCCTCGAGCAGTACTTCCCGGGTGCGGTGATGGGCGGCGCGGCGTCGTCGCTCGGCACCCGCGTGATCTCGTTCAAGATCCAGAACGGCAAGCTGTTCGTCTTCGACGCCAGCGATCGCCACGCCGCGACCGAGGTCTTCGATCCCGAGATCCTGGTCGAGGCCTACCCGATCGTCGACAACGCCTACACCCGCTCGATCCCGCTCTCGGACCGTTACGTGTTCTTCGATCCGGCCGCCGGCGTCGCTGGTTTCGACTTCCTGCGTGACGCGTTCGGCTCGGCCTGGTCGCAGGTCAGCTTCGATCGCGAGCTGGCGTTCAACCAGAAGTTCGAGCGCCTCGCCGACGGCGTCTCGTTCCAGCAGGTGTTCGCCGGCACCGCCGACGTGCCGATCAGCGACGGTCAGGTCGAACCCGACGTGTTCCGCGCCGCCGGCACCCTCGGCATCTCGATCCGCAGGTACCAGGAGGGCGCGCACTACCAGGAGGTGGCGCTGCCGGACCCGGAACACTACTTCCGCAGCGATCCGAAGCACGTGGTCGGCACGCCCGATCCGGTCCAGACCGCCGCCCACTGGGACATCCACCGTGGCATGCGGCCGATCGAGTGGGTGATCTCGCCCGAGGTCAAGGCGCTCGACGATACCGCCGAGTACGCCGACGTCGAGCTGGTCGCCGCCGTCGAACAAGGCATCGAGACCTGGAACCAGGCCTTCGGGTTCGAGGTGTTCCGCGCCCGCCTCGCGACGGCCGACGAGTCGTTCGGCCAGGACGACAAGAACTACATCATCTTCGATCCGGATCCCTCGGTCGGGTTCGCGTTCGCCAACTGGCGCACCAACCCCAATACCGGTGAGATCCGCGGCGCCAGTGTCTACTTCGGGGGCGCCTGGGTCGGTCGCGGCGGCATCGAGGACGACCCGCCCGCCGGCGGCCGCACTCCCCCGCAGCAGCCGTCGCGTCCGGCGGTTCGCTCGCTGCGCTGGGCCGGGATGTACGCCGCGCCGCTGTGCGTGTCCTGGCATGACGACCGCGGCGTGGGTCACGCCGACGACAACACCAGCTACACCGCCGGCGAGAAGCTCGAGCGGTCGATCAGCGACATGATCGCCCACGAGATCGGTCACGACCTCGGCCTGCGCCACAACTTCGCGGGGTCGCTGGTCGAGCCGACCTCGTCGTCGGTGATGGACTACACCCTGTTCACCACCGCGGTCGCCATGGGCGGCGCGGTCGGCAGCTACGACGTCGACGCGGTCGAGTACCTCTACGGCCTGTCGCCGGAGCTGCCGACCCAGCCGTTCTGCACCGACGAAGACGTCGGGGTCATCCCCGAGTGTCAGCGGTTCGACACCGGCGCCGACCCGTTCGCGACCACCTACCAGCCCGACTACGAGTGGATCCGCGACTACTTCACGCGCTTCGGCTTGCCCGAGCAGTTCCTGTGGGCGCTCGAGGCCTACGGTCGCCCGGTCTACGACTTCGCCGCCAACGGCGATGGCGCCCAGGCCGAGCGCGGCTGGGAGCTCCTGATGCTCGACGTCGGGGCGCCGATCGCGGCCGCGACCCTGGCCGATCCCGGCTTCATCCCGTCGGGGGCCGACCTCGTGCTGCGCTCGACGCTGACCACCGCGGTCAACGAGCCGAACCCGGCGATCATCGAGCAGGTCGAGGACCAGCTCAGCCTGGTGCTGGCGAACGTCGACGGCGTGCGCAGCGCCAGGAGCCGACGGACCGCGGTCGACCTGCTCAAGCTGCGCCAGAACAACCGCTCGTACGGCAAGCTGCTGGCGGCACGCGACGTGATCGCGGGTGAGCTGGCGGGCGGCGCGATCTCGGCCGACGCGGCCCTGGACGCTCGCGATCTGCTGGCCCGGATCGATCGGGCGACCTCGCCGTACTACGAGTGAACGTGAGGCGGATGGCGCGGGCGCCCCGAGGTGCCCGCGCCGTTCGGCCACGGCGCGCGGACGTTCAGGGGCAGGCGCCGGCGGGGCCGGCGTAGTCGTACGGGAAGGCGTGGGTCGTGGTGATCACGCCGCGGGTGCCGGTGCAGGAGGCCAGGCCTTCGGCCACCAACCAGCCGTCGAGGAAGTCGACGAGGTCGACGCCGGAGACGCCGACCGAGCGCAGGGTCGCAGTCGCCAGGTAGGCCGGGGCGACCCGGAGGACGTCGGCGTGGCTGGCCGAGATCGCCGGATCGTCGTCGCCGCTGCCGCCGTCGCCGAGGTCCCACAGGCACTCGCTGACCATGTCCTCGCTGACGTCCTGACCGATCGCGCCGCCCGCCATGGCCCGCGTCAGCGAGGTGTCGGCGTTGTAGCCCCAGCCGCCACCCGAGTTGGAGTCCATGTAGTGCGGTGCGCCGCGCACCGCCATGTTGAAGTAGGTCGAGAAACCTTCGCTCCAGGCCAGGGTCGGATCGGTTGGCGAGCCGTCGTGGCTGCCGCCAGGCGAGTCGGAGCGCCCGATCGTGTCCTCCACGAAGTGTCCGATCTCGTGGAGGATGACGGTGTCGTCGTAGCCGTCATCGTCGGACGTCGAGCCGAGCAGGACGATGGAGCGGTTCGAGTAGTACGTGCCCTGGTTGGAGCCCCGCGACCAGCGCGCGGTCAACATCACCGGCGTCGCCCCCAGGTCGTCGCGGATCGTATCCATGGCGGACACGGCTTGATCGAGGATGTTGAAGGCCTCGGACAGCGCCGACGCGTCGGTGACCAGCAGGTCGTGCTCCACGATCGCCGCGGCCGCGAAGCTGGGGCCACCGAAGGCGTGGACCTGGTTCTGCGCCCGCTGGACGCGGATCGGCCGCAGCGCCACCGTGCTGCGCGCGGTGACCATGACGTGGACCATGGCGCCGGCGGTGGTGTCGTAGCGCAGCGTGTAGCTGCCGTCGTCGGAGGTGTGGGCGGTGGCCAGCACGGTGGAGCCCTGATCGAGCACCACGGTGACCTCGGCGCCGCGCGCGACCACCGGTGTGATGGCGGCGAGCGCGCCGCTGGTCAGGGGCGGCCGGTCCTCGTAGCGCACGGTGCCGGTGACCACGAACGCCGCGCCGGGCGCGACACATGCGTAGCCGGCGGCGTCGCCGCCGTAGCCGCAGACCTGGTTGGTCGCGGTGCAATCGGTCACCGCTGGTGCGCCGTCGCTGCATCGGACCAGCATGTCGTCGTTGCACAGACCGAGCGGTCCGATCGGGGCACACAGGTCGACCGTGCATGCGGCCGGCTGGCCGGTCGGCTGCGCGCAGGTCTGGCCGACCTGGCAGGCGTCGGTGACCACGACGTGACGGCCGCCGACGGTGGCGCAGCTGGTCAGGTTGTCGCCGGCACAGGTGGCGATCTCGGTGACGCCAGCCTGGGCGCATTCGTCGACGCACGCGAAGCCGGCGGCGCCGCGCGTGCAGGTGGCCTGGGTCGCCGTGCAATCCTCGGTCACCTCCGCGTCGGCGACGCAGCGGGCGACCACGTTGCCGCGGCACTCGCCGTCGACCGGGATCGTACACGGCGCGGCATCGGGCTCGGAGGGGGCCGGGTCGTCGCCGCAGGCCGCGAGCCCGAGCCCGAGCCCGAGCAGCGCCGCGATCGCGACCGCGGCCGTCGTCGTCGTGAGCTTGGTGCCGGTCACGGTCGCACCTCCGCCGCTTCGCTGCCGTCGGGCAGCCGCACGATCCGGTAGCGCGGCGCGGGCTTCGCCGCCGCACCCAGCCGCGCGCTCGCCGCCGCACGCCGGCGGTGGCGACCGACCTCCATCCCGGCGCTGCCGGCGATCTCGCGTCCGCCGTCCGCATCCAGGACCACCCGCGTCGTCATCGTTCGTGGTTCACCGGCCCGCGTCGGCCCGACCACGAGCGTGCGGCCGTCGAGGTCGAGCTCGAGCGCGCCCACGTCGCGGCGCGGCGTCGCGATCAGCGTCACGTCGTACGCACCGCCGCCGACCGCGCGGGTGTCGAGCCGGACGTCGACCGGCGCGCTCGGCTTGCCCCACCGGCTGACGCGCTCGCGCGTCAGGCCGGAGCCGGGCCCCGAAGCCATCGTTGGGCCGTGGCCGCGCGTCGCGGTTCGGTCCGCGCGCCCGCGCTGATGGTCACCGTGGCACGCCGAGATCGCGCCCACGCACAGGGCGACGACGCCCCAGCCCCGGATCATTCGCTGCATGGTGGCGCACACTACAATGACGCGGCCTCGCCGTTGCACCGAGCGTCTAACCTTCCCTATAGTCCGCCGCAATGGCAACGCATCTACCCGTAGTTCCGGGGGGACATGCGGAGGGTTTCGGCGCCACGGCGCGAACCGACCGCTGGTGGATCGGCCCCGGCGTCACCTTCGCCGTGTTCACGACCTTCGTGATCTACACCACCTGGGCGCTGTTCCAGGCCAAGCACTACTACGCCGCGCCGTACCTGTCGCCGTACTACTCGCCGGTCCTGTTCACGGACCTGACCGCGGATGGCGCCGCGCCACTGGAGCACGCCTGGTTCGGCTCCTGGCCGTCGTGGTGGCCGGACTTCATCCCGTCGTCGCCGGCCATGCTCATCCTGGTCTTCCCGCTGTCGTTCCGCATGAGCTGCTACTACTACCGCAAGGCGTACTACCGGTCGTTTGCCGGCTCGCCGGTGGGATGCGCGGTTGGCCCGCTGGCCGGCAAGCGCAAGTACCGCGGCGAGACGATGCTCTTGCTCATCCAGAACCTGCATCGGTACGCCCTCTACGCCGCGCTCGCCTTCATCTTCCTGCTCGGCTGGGATGCGATCCAGGCCTTCTCTCGTCACGGCCAGCTCGGCATCGGGGTCGGCACCATCATCCTGACCATCAACGTGGTCCTGATCGCCGGCTACACCTTCGGCTGCCACTCGCTCCGTCACCTCATCGGCGGCCGCTCGGACTGCATGTCGTGCGGCAAGAACACGGCGAAGTACGAGGCCTGGAAGAAGGTGAGCTGGTTCAACGGCCGCCACATGCAGTTCGCCTGGGCCAGCCTGGTGTGGGTGATGGTGACGGACGTCTACGTGCGGCTGGTCTCGATGGGCACCATCACCGATCTCAACACCTGGACCTGAAGGGTCTGAAACGGTACCGACATGCTCGACGTCTCCGAGATCCAGACCATCGACCACGACGTGATGGTCGTGGGCGCCGGCGGCGCCGGCCTCCGCGCGGCCATCGAGTGCAGCGCGCTCGGCCTCGACACCGGCGTCATCTCCAAGAGCTTGCTCGGCAAGGCCCACACCGTCATGGCCGAGGGCGGCATGGCCGCCGCCATGGGCAACGTCGATCCGCGCGACAACTGGAAGATCCACTTCCGCGACACCATGCGCGGCGGCAAGTTCCTGAACGTCTGGCGCATGGCCGAGCTCCACGCCCAGCAGGCGCCGGACCGGGTCCGCGAGCTCGAGGAGTGGGGCGCGGTCTTCGATCGCACCAAGGAAGGCCTGATCAGCCAGCGCAACTTCGGCGGCCACCGCTACCCGCGCCTGGCCCACGTCGGTGATCGCACCGGCCTCGAGCTGATCCGATCGCTGCAGGATCACGGCATCCACCAGGGCATCAAGTTCCACATGGAGTGCAGCGCCCTCGAGCTGCTCAAAGACCCGCACGGCGACCGCATCGCCGGCGTGCTCGCCTACTGGCGCGAGACCGGGCGCTTCGTGATCTACCGCTGCAAGGTGGTGATCTTGTGCACCGGCGGCGGCGGCAAGGCGTGGCCGGTGACGTCCAACTCGTGGGAGTACACCGGCGACGGCATCGCCATGGCGTACGACGCCGGCGCCGAGCTGATGGACGTCGAGTTCACGCAGTTCCATCCCACCGGCATGGTGTGGCCGCTGTCGGTGCGCGGCATCCTGGTCACCGAGGGCGTCCGTGGCGACGGTGGGATCCTGAAGAACAACAAGGGCGAGCGGTTCATGTTCAACTACATCTCCGAGCGCTTCGCGCCGGAGACCGCGGACACCGTCGCGGAGGCCGACCGCTGGATCCAGGGTGACAAGACCGCGCGGCGCCCGCCCGAGCTGCTGACCCGCGACGAGGTGGCGCGCGCCATCACCGCCGAGGTCAAGGCCGGTCGCGGCTCGCCGCACGGCGGCGTGTTCCTCGACATCGCGTCGCGCCAGCCCGCCGACTTCATCAAGCGCAAGCTGCCGTCGATGTATCACCAGTTCATGGAGCTGGCCGAGGTCGACATCACCAAGGAGCCGATGGAGGTCGGGCCGACGCTGCACTACTTCATGGGCGGCATCCGGGTCGACGCCGACAGCCAGCAGACCACGGTGCCCGGGCTGTTCGCGGCCGGCGAGTGCGCCGCCGGCCTGCACGGCGCCAACCGCCTCGGCGGCAACTCGCTATCGGACCTGATCGTGTTCGGCAAGCTGGCCGGCGACGGTGCCGCGGCCTACATCAAGGCGCTCGGCTCGACGCCGCGGCCGATCGACGATCAGGTGGTCGCCGCGATCCGCCGCGCCACCGACATCCTCAAGCGCGAGCAGGGCGCCAACCCGTACCTCCTGCACGAGAAGCTCGAGGGCATCATGAGCTCGCGGGTCGGCATCGTGCGCAACCAGCAGGATCTCGAGCACGGCGTCGAGGAGCTCGAGGCGCTCAAGCTCGAGGCGGTCGAGATGAAGGCGCCGGGCGCCAGCCAGTACAACCCGGGCTGGCACGAGGCGCTGTCGATGCGGTCCTTGCTCATCACGTCGGAGGCGGTGACGCGGGCGGCGCTGATGCGCGAGGAGAGCCGCGGCGCCCACACCCGGACCGATCACCCCGGCGAGAGCGCCGAGTGGGTCAAGTACAACGTGATCGTCAAGCGGGGCGCGGGCGGCACGATGGAGGTCGAGAAGCGCGCCAAGCCCGAGGGGCCGGCGCGTCTGGTCGCGATCGCGAACGCGAAGATCGAGGATCTCGAGTCCGGCAAGGTCGGCGCGGACTGACCGGCACGTCGCGCGGGCAGCACCAGCCGCGCAGGCATCCAAGGAGCAGCATGGCGAAGCGATCGTTCAAGGTCTGGCGCGGCGACGCCAACGGCGGCGAGTTCAAGGCGTTCGAGGTCGACGTCGACCCCGGCATGGTCGTGCTCGACGTGCTGCATCGCATCCAGTCCCGCCAGGCCAACGACCTGGCGCTGCGCTGGAACTGCAAGGCCGGCAAGTGCGGCTCGTGCAGCATGGAGATCAACGGCAAGCCGCGGCTGGCGTGCATGACCCGCATGAACATCTTCCGCGACGACGAGACCATCACCGCCCAGCCGCTCAAGACCTTTCCGGTGATCAAGGACCTGGTCACCGACGTGTCGTGGAACTACGCGCAGAACCAGCGCATCCCCAGGTTCAAGCCGCGGCCGCGCGAAGCCGACGGCACGCACCGCATGTACCAGGAGGACGTCGACCGGGTGCAGGAGTTCCGCAAGTGCATCGAGTGCTTCCTGTGTCAGGACGTGTGCCACGTCATCCGTGACCGCGACGCCAAGAGCGAGTTCGTCGGCCCCCGCTTCATGATCCGGCTGGCCTCGCTCGAGATGCACCCGCTCGACACCGACGACCGGGTCCCCGAGATCCGCAAGGAGTTCGGCTCCGGCCTGTGCAACATCACGCGCTGCTGCACCGAGGTGTGCCCCGAGCACATCAACATCACCGACAACGGCATCATCCCGCTCAAGGAGCGGGTGGTCGACCGCTACTTCGATCCGGTGCAGTCGCTGATCCGCAAGGTGCGCGGCATCAAGCTGCGGACCAAGACCCGGAGCGAAGCAAGCGCGGAGGGCGGAACCGGGGGCAAGCCGTGACCCGGATCGAGTTCGAGCTCAAGCGCATCACCGCCGACGGCATCCCGCACGCCCTCGACAAGGCCGAGCGCTATCGCCTGCTCAACGACCCCGAGCAGGCCGAGAGCATCTGCCACGACATCCTGGCCGTCGATCCCGACAACCAGGACACCCTGCGGACGATCGTGCTCGCGCTCAGCGACCAGTTCGTCGGCGGCCACGCGCACGGCGGGGTGCGCGCCGCGCGCTCGTTCGTCAACCAGCTGACCGACGAGTACGACCGCGCCTACTACACCGGCATCGTCTTCGAGCGCGAGGCCCGCGCCTTCCTCGGTCGCGCCGGCGTCATCCGCTCGGCGGCCTACGACGGCTTCCGCCAGGCCATGGAGTGGTACGACCGCGCCGAGGATCTGCGGCCGCCCGGGAACGTCGACGCGCTGCTGCGCTGGAACTCGTGCGTGCGCACCATCGCGCGCGAGCACCTCGAGCCCGAGGTCGACGAGCGCGAGCAGCCGCTCGAGTAGCCGCTCGAGTAGCCGCGCCCGCCGGTTACTGGAAGCCGGCGCTGAGCCGGACGTCGGGGAACAGCTCACTGACGCCGACGGCTACGGCAGCTGCGCCGTGCAGCCACCCGTCCACGACGCCGTGCAGTCGAAGACGCTCTGGCTCGGCGTGATGGTCCCGCCTGGCCAGTCGATGGTCGCGACGGTCCACACGAAGTGCGAGGTCAGGTCCTGCATGGCCACGGTGACGACCTGGCCGCCGACGTTGAGGGTGACGAAGCCGTCGGACGGCGTGCCGGGGCCCCAGTGTTCGACGAGGACGGTGTAGCGACCGGTCTCGGGGCCGGCGAGCCAGATGTTCTCGGGGCCGAAAGCGTCCTCGTCGTCGATGTCCTTGTGCGGGTCGTCGGCCGGATCGCCCATCACGCCCCAGTCAGGTGAGGCCGTGATGCAGGTGGTCCAGGTGCAATCGGTGACCGCGTCGTTGATGCGGCCACCGGGCTTCACCAGGTGCAACTCCCAGTCGTCGCCGACCTCGTCCCACTGGGTCGTGATCGTGAAGTCGGCGGTGATGCAGGTGGTGCGGTCGACGGCGTAGACCAGCACCAGCGGGCAGGTGCCGTTGTTCCAGACCAGCTTGACCAGGTTGGCGCCGCAGAAGATGGGCAGGGTCTTGGCGTAGCTGCCATCGCCCGCGGTCTCGATGGTCCCGCCGACGGTCTCGCCGGCCGGTCCACGCACCCAGAAGACGCCGTCGCCGACGGCGCTGCTGACCTGGCCGCTGAAGGTGTAGGAGCTGGCAGCGCCGATCGAGAGGCTGAAGCTGGTCTGGTTGCTATCGGGACAGCCGGTGCCGCCGTGCTCGCCCGGGGTGTCGACGCCCGGCGCGGGGTCGGGGACCCCGCCGGCGTCGGGGCCAGCGGCGTCGGTGGCGGCGGCGTCGGTGGCGGCGTCGTCGGCGTTGGTGGCGGCGTCGGCGGCGGTGACCACGGCATCGCTGGCGGCGTCGGTGAACACCGGGCTGCCGCCGCCGCACGCGGTGGCAAGCGTGAGGCACCACACGGTGAGGACGCTGCGCACGGAGCCATTCTCGCACAGCCCGCCAGTGAAACATGTTTCAGTTCGGGCTCGGTCCTGATACCGTCTGGCCAGTTTCCACGACGAGGGGTTCGATGTCGCGATGGAACGCGTTCTACGCATGGGCCCTGATCGCCGCGCTGACGGCATGTGCGTCGTCGCGCCCCGGCGGTCCGGGTGGCGACGATGGTGACGCCGGCGGCGCCGGCGGCGACGCCGCCGACGACCGCGACGGCGGTGGCAACGACGCGGCGGCCTCCGCGGTCATCCACGTCTCGATCGAGGGCGCCGACTCCAGCGACGGCCGGACCCCGGCCTGGCCGCTGCGCCACGTCGGCGCCGGCGTCGAGCGCGCCCGCGCCTGTTTGCCGACGCCCTGCCTGGTCCGCATCGCCGAGGGCGTCTACGAGGAGGAGGTCGCGCTGGTCGGTGGCGTCGACCTCGAAGGCGGCTGGGACCGCGGCTTCACCGCCCGCGACGTCCTGGTCTACGCCGTGGTCATCACCGGCGACGGTCAGCTGACGGTGGTCGCCGACGCGCTCGACGGGCCGGCGATGATCGACGGCGTGACCATCCGCGGCGCCGACCTGAGCGCGCGGATCGACGGCGCCGCCAGCGCGGCGCTGTTCGTGCGCGACTCCGGCGAGCGCCTGCAGCTGCGCGGCGTGCGGGTCGAGGGCGGGCGCGGCGGCCGCGGCGCCAGCGGCAGCGACGGCAGCCTGAGCACCTGTGTCGCGCTCGGCGGCACCGGCGGCACCGCGTTCGACTGTGGTGGCAGCGGCGGCCAGCTCGGCGACGCCGCTGGCGATCTGGCCACCGCCGGTGCACCCGGGGGCTCCGGCTCGAGCAACTGCCCCAACGCATGCCCGCTGGTCGGCGGCGACGGGATCAGCGACGGCGGCGGCGGCGGCAACGGCGCCAACGGTGCGGCCGGCACCCTGGGCACCGCCGTCCTCGACGACGACGGCACGTTCACGGGCGACGAGTGGGCCGGGGCCGCCGGCGGCGACGGCGGGCGGGGCGGTCACGGGACCGGTGGCAGCGGCGGCGGCTCGGGCGGCAGCAAGCGCTTCCGGATCTGCTTCGGCTGCGGCACCTTGCTCGGTGGCCGCGGCGGCGACGGTGCGCCCGGCGGTTGCGCCGGACGTGGTGGTACCGGCGGCGGTGCGGGTGGTGCGACGTTCGCCGTCGTCGTGGTGCGCTCGACGGTGTGGATCGACGGCGTCGTGATCAGCGGCGGTGCCGGCGGTCGCGGCGGCGACGGCGGCGACGGCCATCCCGGTAGCCCGGGCGGCACCGACGGCACCGTCGGTCGCGGCGGCGCGCCGTCGCAGCAGTGTGGCGCCATCACGTACCGGGCCGGCGCCGGCGCCGCCGGCGGCATCGGTGGCCACGGCGGACATGGTGGCGGCGGCGCCGGAGGCGCGGGTGGGCCGGCGATCGGCGTGGCGCTGGTGACCGGGACGCTGTCACCGGTCGGTGAGCCGAGCGCCAACATGAACGAGGCCGGCAGCGGCGGCAGCGGTGGGATCGGCGGCACCGGCGCCACCGACGCCGCCTCGGGGCCGCCGGGCCGGGTCGCCGACGTGGTGCACTACTGATCGTCGGCGTGGGTCCTTCGACTCGGGCTCGCTGGCGCTCGCCCAGCGCTCAGGACGAGCGGAAGTCTGGTCGGCCGGACGAGCGGAAGTCTGGTCGGCCGGACGCGCCGCACCCCCGGTCGGACGGACGCGCAGGCCCCCGGCCGTCGTGAGCGAGGCCCGGAGGGCCGAGTCGAAGGACGCGCTCCGAGGTGATAGCCTGCGCCCGACGTGGATCCCGAGGTCGAGCTCGCCGAGGACAACCCGCCGCCGGCGCGGCGAGGGCTGATCGGGTTCCTGCGCCGGGCCTGGCCGTGGCTGGTCGGGATCGCGATCCTGGCCGTGATCGTCGCCCGCGTGCCGGTGGCGTCGTTCCGCGACGCGATGACGCACGGCCCGCACCACTGGCTGGCCGCGGTCAACCTCGCCATCATCGCGGTCTTCCTCGTCACCGACGGTGTGGCGACCTGGATCGGGCTCATCGCGGTGCGGCTCCGCCGCCCGCTGTTCGACGTCGTCGTCGTGCGCGGCGCGATCTATCTGCTCTTCCTGGTCAACTACGCGCTCGGCCAGGGCGGCTTCGGCTACTACCTCCACCGCACCGGTGCGCCGATCAAGCAGGCGGTGGGCGCGACCCTGTTCCTGATGGGCACCAACCTCGCGGTGCTGTTGCTCTTGACCTCGGGCGCCTGGGCGGTCGTCGGCGGCGGCGTCCCGGCCGCGCTGTGGTGGACGCTGACCGTCGGCAGCGCCGGGTTCGCCGCCTACCTGGTCGTGGTCGCGCTGTCACCGGGCTTCCTGGTCCGCCGCGACTGGCTGGCGCCGCTGTTCGACGCCGGTGTGCGCGGTCACGCGATCGCGATGGTGGGCCGGGTGCCGCACGTCTTCTTCCTCGCCTTCTCGCAGTGGCTGGCGATGCGGGTCTGGGGCATCGACGTGCCGCTGTCCGCCGCGCTGACCATCGCGCCGGCGATCGCGATCGCCGCCGCGCTGCCGATCTCGCCCGGCGGTCTCGGCACCACGCAGGCCGCGTTCGTGTACCTGTTCAGCGACTACGCGGCCGGGGCGACCGTCGACGAGCGGCAGGCGGTGGTGCTGGCGTTCTCGATCGTGCAGTTCGTCTACGGCGCGCTGGCCTCGGCCGTCGTCGGGCTGGCCTGTATCCCGCTGGCGCGCCGCACCGGCGCGCTGCCGCGGCCTGCCACCTCCTGATGCTTGCCCGCCATGCCGGCCCGTGGCTATAACGATGCGGTCATGCACTCGGACCGTCACGACACCTGGGTCGTGATCGCCGCCTACAACGAAGGCGCGGTCATCCACGACGTGGTGGCCGGGGTGAAGCGCGCGGGCTGGTCGGTCATCGTCGTCGACGACGGATCGGGCGACGACACCGCGGTCCACGCCCGCGCCGCCGGCGTGACCGTGGTCCGCCACGCCATCAACCTCGGTCAGGGCGCGGCGCTGCAGACCGGGATCGACTTTGCCCTTCGCCGCGGCGCCCATCACATCGTCACGTTCGATGCCGATGGCCAGCACGCCGTGGACGACATCCCGGTCCTGATCGCCGCGCTCGCCGACGCCGACCTCGCCCTCGGCTCGCGCTTCCTCGGCAGCGTCGAGGGCGCCAGCCGCCAGCGCATGATGCTGCTGCGCACCGCGGTGCTGATGTCCAACCGCATGTCGGGCCTCAAGCTGACCGACGCCCACTGTGGCCTGCGCGCCTTCCGCGCCACGGTCGCGCCGCGCCTGCGCATGACGCAGAACCGGATGGCGCACGCGTCCGAGTTGTTGCGCAAGACCAAGACCAGCGGCGTCCGCGTCGTCGAGGTCCCGTGCACGGTGCGCTACACCGAGCACTCGAAGCGCAAGGGGCAGGGTGGCTTCCAGGCGGTGCGCATCCTGTTCGATTACTTCTTCCGGGCCTCATGATCATCCGCATCCTGCTCCTGCTCGGGCTGGCCGCGATCGGCTGGTTCATCTTCCTGCGCCGGAACCGGCTGCCGTTCCACCTGGTGACGATGTTCGCGATGCTGGCCGCCGGCGCGGTCGCGGTCGTGATCCCGCAGGAGACCGATCGCATCGCCCAGTTCGTCGGCGTCGGCCGCGGCGCCGATCTCATCGTCTATCTCGCGATCGTCGCGGTCCTGTTCGTGCTGGTGCACTACTTCGCCAAGTTCGTCGAGCTCGAGCACAAGGTCACGCAGCTGACCCGCGAGCTGGCGATCCTGCGCGCCGAGGTCGAGCGCGTGGTGCCGCCGGCGACCGCCGCCGCCGAGCCGCGGGCTACCCGACCGGCGCCGCCGCCGGGCGAGCCCGACGAGCCGCGCGCGAGCTGAGCTCGCGAGCGGCCAGCATCACGGCGCCGATCACGGTGCAGGTGATCAGCCAGTGCGAGTGGCGGTACTCGGGCGTCACCACCGTCACGAACAGCGACGCCTCGTAGGCCAGCCCGCTGGCGAGCAGGGCGAGGGCGTCGCGCTGTCGGCGGATGATCGCCAGCGGTAGCAGCAGCAGCGCCAGCGCGGCGTACAGGTAGGGGCGGAACAGCACCGCCGGGGTCTCCTCGACGGCGTCGATCAGGAGCTGCTGCGCGGCCGAGTGCGTCGCTCGCTGGTGCACGATGAGCCGTTGGGCCGGCTTCTCGGTGAACGAGGTGTAGATCGGCGTCCAGCGCTCGCTCGGCTCGAGCCCGAGCGCCAGACGCAGCTGCCGGCCGCGGTGCCACACGTACGCGCGCGGATGGGCCCACGCCAGCTCGCGCCGGGCTCGCAGCAGCGCAGCGCGGCCGCTGGGGTCGTCCTTGGCCGGCAAGGCGAGGAGCTCGGCGTGTCGCTCCGGGTACTTGTAGAGGATGCGGACCTGATGGTGGACGTCGTCGGGAACCGCGCCGGCGAGCCCGGCCCGCGCCAGCTCGGCGTGCAGGTCGGCGTCGCTGGTCGTCTCGGCGAATCGCACCACGCCGAGGACGTCGAGGCGAGCCAGCGTCAGCGCGGGTCGTTCGGTCTCGGCATCGGCCAGTCCGCGATCGAGCCCGGTGGCGCCGGCGACGACCGCGACCCAGGCTGCCGCGGCGATCGCGGCCCGGCGCCATCCGACGACGTCGGCGCGCCACCAGAACAGCGCGACCACGATCGGCAGCGCCGCGATCGTCGCGCCGTCGCGCATGGTGGCGCCGATGATCAGCAGCGCAAGCCCCGCGATCCGCCAACCGCGCCGGTCGCTGGCGACCGCGGCGGCGCCGGCGAGGATGAAGCCGGCGAGCTGGCCGTCGCGCCAGATCACGGCGAGCACGGTCGTGATGGGCGGGAACAGCAGCACGCCACAGGTGGCCAGGGCAGCGGCTCGATCGGGCAGCGCGCGGCGCAGCAACCCGAACGCTCCGGCGAGGAACAGCAGGCTCTGCAAGGCCAGCATCCCGGCCGGCCCCGCGATGAGGTGTCCGATCAGGCGCCAGATCCACGACATCACCGGTGCGTACCAGTCGGTGAACTGGTCGACTCGCGCGTCCATCAGCTGATCGAGCGACTCGGTCGTCAGGTAGCCGGGAAACGCGAACAGCATGAACAGCAGCCAGCCCGCGGCGAGGATGCGGCGCGCGGTCATGTGGCGGCCCGCCGGGCGCGGCCACGATCAAGGCGGCGCACGAAGATGACCACCGCCGCCAGGCACGTGCAGGTGATCATCCAGTGCGAGTACCGGCAGTCGGGCGTGCCCGCCGTTGGCAAGAAGCTCAGCTCGTAGAGCAGTCCACTGACCAGGAGCGTGAACGAGATGCGGTCGCGGCTGAAGGCGACCAGGAAGATCAGGGCCAGCACGGCGTACAGGTAGGGCGCGAACAGGGGCGTGTCCTCGGCCAGGCGCACGAGGACGTCGTGGACGTCGACCTGGAACGTCGATGGATTCGTGTCGTGCTCGATGTAGTCCGGATGGTCGGGAAACTCGGTGAAGCCCAGGTACACCGGGCCCCACAGGCCACGATCGGAGAGGCCGAGCAGCTCGGCGAACATCGCCCGCCGATGCGACAGGTAGGCCTCGAGGTCACCGCGGATGAGCTCCTTCCAGGCCCGGGCCAGGGCTTGCTGGTGCAGCGGTGTGGCGGCGCCATCGAACATGCGCTGCGGTCCGGTCGTCAGGTGGTACGAGTTGCGTGGATCGTAGAGTCGGCGCGCGGTGGCCTGGATGTCGCGGGTGACCACCAGCGGCGTGTCGCGCAGGACCTGCCGGAGGTCGGCGTCGGTGCGATCGCCGGTGAACGCGAGCACGCCGACGATATCGCCGTAGGCCGGCGTCATGTGGGCTTCCTCGACGGTCAGCGCCCGGTTGACGCCGAACGCCAGCACGACCACGGCGATCGCGGCGGCGCCGGAGATCAGGTAGCGCTTCCACCACCGGAGCCCCGGTCGCCATTCGAAGCCGAAGCCGACCAGCGGCACGGCAGCCGCGAACCCGTTGTACCGAAACGCGCATGCCGCGCTGATCAGCGCCAGGCCGCCGATTCGGACGCCACGACGCGGGCTCAACATCGCGGCGGTTCCCGCCAGCAGGTAGGCGGCCATCTGCGAGTCCTTCCAGATCACCGCCATCGTCGACAGCACCGGTGGCACCAGCAGCAGCCCGACCGCGGCCACGGCCGCTGGCCGCGGCGCGAGCACCTGCCGGATCACGCCGTAGCTCCCGCCGAGGAACAGCGCGGCCTGGGCCAGGAGCATCAGCAGCGGGCCGGTGACCAGCATGTCGAGCACGCCCCACAGCGCCGCCATCAGCGGCGGGTGGGCATTGTTGAACTCGCGCGTGCGGGCCTCGTAGAGCTGGTCCACCGAGTCGCTGCTCATGAACCCCGGGAAGGCGTAGAGCACGAGCCCTGCGAATCCCACCGCCAGGATCGTGGACGGCGACGCCGCCAGGAGACGGTCGCGGAGCGCGGACGCTCGACGAGGTAGCGACCAGTCGCCCATCCCGGGCGGTATATCACCCGGCGAACCATGGCAGAAGGCGGCGGGTCCCTCGCCTTTGCCCGTGACCGCCCTATCGAGTAGTGTCCGCGTTCCGGTCATGAAGCTCTCGTTGATGATCCCGACCTTCAACAGCGCCGAGACGATCGAGCGCACGCTGAAGAGCGTTCTGGCCCAGCGTCACCGGCCGCTCGAGGTGGTGGTCTACGACGAGGCCAGCAAGGACGACACCCGGGCGATCGTCCGCCGCCTGCTCGACGCGGCGGCGGCGGATATCGACGCCCGGCTGCTGACCTCCGACACCAACTCGGGGCCGGTCAAGGCGTGGCGCGTGGCGCTGCACGACATCAGCGGCGACTGGTGCGCGTTCGTGTGGGCCGACGACGTGCTCCACGCCGACCACAGCGCGACCATGGTCGCCGGGGTCGGCCGGGCGGTGGCCGCCGGCCGCAAGATCGTCGCGTGCACCGGCGTGGTCGAGGCCGGCGGCCAGACCCGGCCCTACTACGCGACCGACAAGGGCGTGGCCTCCGCCGTCGAGTTCTCCGAGGGCATGTTCTGGCGTCGGTTTCCGCTCACGCAGATCTGCGCGGTCTACGAGACCGCCGCGGCGCGCGAGGTCTTCGACCGCCACATCCAGTTCGAGAACCCGCGTGGCTACGACTACAACCGACATCCGTACGGCAACGACGTCGGCTACCTGTCGGAGCTGGCGCACGCCGGTGGCGGCATCGAGCTGCTCGGCGAGCAGCTGGTGACGCTGGTCGACTCGGGCTCCAGCATGACCCGACGCGGTACCCGCGAGCACGTGTGGCAGATGCGCTGGCAGTACACCTTCAATCAGCTCCGGGTCTGGCGCTGGTGGACCGAGCGCGGCGTGCCGGGTGCGGCGCGCCTGCGCGACATGGGCGAGCGTCGGCTGGCGCTGTGCACGCTCATGCTCGGCGGCGTGCGCGATCGGCTCGATCCCCGAAACTACGTGCGTGGCGCGCTGGCGTACCTCGACTTCCGCCGCCACGACTACCAGCTCAACAAGCGCTCGCTCGACGAGCATCGCCGCCGGGTGGCGCGTCAGGTTCCATCGTGAGCGCCGCACGTCCCGGCCCGCTGCAGCGCGCGATCTCGCTGGTCGCCCGCAACGTCGTGCTGCCGCTCGTCGATGTCGCCATCCGCCGCTCGCCGGCGGCGCTGCGCGAGTACGTGTTCCGCGAGGCCGCGCTCGACCTCGGGGTCTCGACGATCACGTGCGGGGGCGAGCTCGGCACGTTCGAGGGCGATGCCCGTGACCGCGTCGTCCATGCCGCGTACGTGTCGACCCGGACCTGGGCGCCGGAGTTCCAGACCCTGGTGCGCGAGCGGGTGTTCGCGGCCGGCGGGGGCACGCTCGTCGACGTCGGCGCCAACATCGGCCTGACCTGCATCCCGATCGCCGTCGCCAGGGGCGTGACCTGTTACGGGTTCGAGCCCGATCCGACCAACTTCCGGCTCCTGACCCGCAACATCGCCGCCAACGACGCCGGTGCGCGGGTGACCGCGTTCAACCTGGCGCTCATGGATCAGGACGGGTCGTTCGACTTCGAGCGCTCTGGCGACAACATGGGCGACCACCGCATCCGGGTCTCGGCGGGCAACGGCGGCGGAGCCGGGCGTGGCGGCGCGCCCGAGCGTGCGGGCGCGTACGGCGAGCAAGCGCGCACCGTCGTGAAGGTCGAGGCCCGCCGGCTGGATGCGGTCCTCGCCGGCCGGCCCATGCCCGGTCCGGTGCTGCTCAAGGTCGACGTCCAGGGTGCCGAGGTCCGGGTGCTGCAGGGCGCGACGGCGATCTTGCCGGCGGTCGATCTGCTGTTCATCGAGTACTGGCCCTACGGCCTGGCGCGGATGGGCGACACCGCCGCGGCGCTGCTCGAGGTGGTCTCCGGGTTCGCGTACGGCTGCGTGATGGCGCCGACCGGCGCGCCGCCGTTCGAGCCGATCGCGGAGCTGCTCGCCCGCGTGCGCCGCGACATCCCGATGGACGGCAGTCGGGTCGATCATCTCGATCTGCTGCTGTCGCGGCGCGCGACGCTGTAGCGATCCGGACGCCACCGCTCGCGACCGGGCTAACCGGCGCCGCGGCGGTTGGGCGACAGCTCCTGAAGGGCGCGACGGATCCAACCTTCGAGCGTTCGCGGTTCCACGTGGGGGCGGGCGCGGTCGAGGGCGGCGCGGACCTCCGGCGCCCGGAAGCCGAGCTGGACCAGCGCCTGGCGGGCAAGCCCGACGACATCCTGGCCTTCGTCACCGCTGGGACCGCGATCGTCGTCGTCATCGTCACGCTGGAACACCAGCGCGTCCGGCGCCGTTCCGCTGATCGACAGTTTCCCTTGGTGGTGGGTCTGGTGATCGGCGAAGCACAAACAGACGAGGTTACTCGGCTCGTGAGTGCCGCCCAGCGCACGCGCGACGATGTGGTGGATCTGGATCCACCGCGTCGAACGGCAGCCTGGCACCGAGCAACGCCCGCGATCGCGGCGCTGGACCAGGCGCTGGACCGCGGGCGGGATGTCCTGCACGGCGCGCGCCGGTTGGTCGGCGTCGGCGCGACCGAGGTGCTGGGCGTCGCATCGCGCCTGCGCCAGCGTCGACGGCGGGACCTCGATCGCCCGGCCGCTGGCGTCGTGCCACGCGCGGTCGCAGCGCTCGCACACGGTGAGGGCGATCTGGTACGGCGCGCGGCCGCTGTCGCGCCCACGTGGGGGCGAATCCGTCGGCCCCACCACCGTCGCGCACATCGCGGCGATCACCTCGTCGTCGGTGAGCCGGTGGCCGAGCTCGTCCTCGAGGCGGCGACACGCATCGCGGAACAGGGCCAGCGTCGGCGGGGTCAGCTCGAGCGTGATCGGGCGCAACGCCAGGTCGGGCTCCGACGGATCGGTGGGCCGCTTGCCCTTGCGGCGACCAGACACCAGGTCTTCGATCTCGCGCAGGCTCTTGCCGCGCGCCGCGTCGAGCCACTCGGGCTCGGTCGCCGAGGTCGCGACCCGAGTCAGCTCGCGGACCGCCGAGTAGACCAGCGTGCCGTCGCCGAGCGCGGCCGCCATCGCCGGCAGCTCGCGCAGCGCGCGCGCCACGCGCAACCGCTCGGTGCCGACCTTGGGTCCGTAGCCGAGGACCCGCTCGACGTATGCGAGCATCGTCGGGTGGCCGAGGTGACGGTGGAGCTCCGCTTGCTCGGCCTTCGCCAGCCACATCAGCTCGATGGCATCGAGCTCGCCGCGCCGCTTCGCGACCCGCCGCAGCTGGCGATCGATCTCTCGCCACTCCGCGACCTCGCTCGCCGCCGCCACCGCCCGATCTTGCTCCCCGACCCCACTCGCTCCGTCGAACATCGCCCTCGCTCCTCTCCGCGCCTTCGCGCCAACCACCTCTACCACGGAGTTTTGCGGCCTCACCCGCTGCCCGCCACGCGACGAAGTGGCCCTGCGGATCAGATTTCTCGTCGAGCACTGACTTCGTCACGCTGGCGCCATCCTGGGCGCGCTCGACGCAGAAGAAGATGGGTTCGCGCTTCCTCGTCGCTGACGTCGCCGAACACCGTCAAGCGTTTCTTCAAGAAAGTTGCCCGCGATGATCGCGATGCTCGCGACGACATCCAGCGCGCCGTCCGCGGCGCGGCCAACCGCCTCCGCACCTGGGAGCAACGCGAGCCCGAGGTCGAAGGACGCGCCCCGTCCGTCGTTCTGCTCCCGCCCGGTCACCCGCTTCCGCCACCCGCCGCCGGGATGCGATACACCTTCGCCTCTCGTATGCCCACGGCGGTCATCACCGGCATCTCCGGCCAGGACGGCACCTACCTGGCCGAGCGCCTGCTCGGGCTCGGCTACACCGTCATCGGCACCACGCACCGCCGCGACGCCGCCGGTGAGCTCGACGCTGGCGGCGTCCGCGTCCCGCTGGTCGCGGTCGACCTCGGCTCGGCCGCCGCCCTCGACGATCTCCTCCGCGCCCACCAGCCCGACGAGCTCTACAACCTGGCCGCGCGGGCCTCGAGCGCGCAGCTGTTCGACGACCCGCTGGCCACCGCCGACATCAACGGCGTCGCCGTCGCCCGCCTGCTCGAGGCCATCCGTCGCCATTCGCCCCGGACTCGCTTCTGCCAGGCTTCGTCCTCGGAGGTCTTCGCCGGCGCCACCACCAGTCCGCAGGACGAGCATACGCCGCGCGCGCCGCTCAACGCGTACGGCGCCGCCAAGGCGTTCGCCGATCACCTGGTCGCCGCCTACCGGCACGGCCACGGCATCTTCGCGTGCTCGGCCATCCTCTATCCGCACGAGAGCCCGCGCCGGCCGCCGCACTTCCTGGTCCGCAAGGTGGCGCAGGCCGCCGCGCGCGCCGCCGCCGGGCTGCCGGGCAAGGTGGCGCTCGGCGATCTTGCCGCCGTCCGTGACTGGGGCCACGCCGCCGACACCGTCGAGGCGATGCGGCGCATGCTGGCCGCCGCCGTGCCCCGCGACTACGTCATCGCCACCGGCGTGCCGCACACCGTGGGTGACGTCTGCACCGCCGCCTTCGCCCACGTCGGCCTCGACTGGCGCGACCACGTCGCCGTCGACGAGCAGCTGGTCCGCCCCGCCGAGTCGGTGCGCCGGGTCGGCAACCCGGCCCGGGCCGGCGCCGAGCTGGGCTGGGTCCCGACCCTGGACTTCGCTCAGTTGATCGGGAGCCTTGTCGACGCCGACCGTCTCCTGCTATCCGAGGGCAGCCCGCCATGACCGCTCCCATCTACCAGCGCATCGAGCGCTGCCGCGTATGCGGCAACACTCACCTCGAGCCCTTGCTCGATCTGGGCCAGCAGGCGCTCACCGGCGTGTTTCCGCGCCGCCGCGACGAGGCGGTCGGGGTCGGCCCGCTCGAGCTGGTCAAGTGCCACGGGCCGGCGAGCGGCGGCGGCGACGCCTGCGGCCTGGTCCAGCTCCGGCACTCGTACGCCGCCGAGCAGATGTACGGCGACAACTACGGCTATCGCTCGGGCCTCAACGCGTCGATGGTCAGCCACCTGCGCGGCAAGGTCGAGCGCATCCTGGCCCGGGTCGCGGTCCCCGACGGCGCCATCGTCCTCGACATCGGCAGCAACGATGGCACCACGCTGTCGGCGTACCCGGCCGGCCGCTTCGAGCGGCTCGGCATCGATCCGACCGCGGCCAAGTTCCGGCACTACTACCCGGCCGACGTCAAGGTCGGCACCGAGCTGTTCAGCGAGCGGGCCTTCCGGACCCTGGCCGGCGCGCGCCAGGCCGCGGTGGTGACGTCGTTCGCGATGTTCTACGACCTCGAGGACCCGCTCGCGTTCATGCGCGCGGTGCACGGCGTGCTCGCCGACGACGGGGTCTGGGTCTTCGAGCAGAGCTACCTGCCGCTCATGCTCGAGCGCAACGCCTACGACACCATCTGCCAGGAGCACATCGAGTACTACTCGCTGTCGATCATCCTGCGCATGGCGCGCGACACCGGCTTCCGCATCATCGACGTCGAGCTCAACGACATCAACGGCGGCAGCTTCTCGGTGATGGTGGCCAAGGCCGCCAGCGCTCATCCCGCCAGCCCCGACGTCGCCCGCCTCGTCGCCGAGGAGCAGGCGCTCGGCGTCGATGGCCTCGCGCTCTACGCCGCGTTCGCCGACCGCGTGACCGCGAGCCGCGATGCCCTGCGCGGCTTCATGGCCGAGGCCAGGGCGGCCGGCAAGACCGTCGCTGCGCTCGGCGCCTCGACCAAGGGCAACGTCATCCTGCAGTACTGCGGCCTCGGCCCCGACGACATCATCGCGGTCGGCGAGGTCAACGAGGAGAAGTTCGGCGGCTTCACGCCCGGCACGCTGATCCCGATCGTCCCGGAAGCGGAGCTGATCGCGCGCGCCCCCGACTATCTCGTCGTGTTGCCGTGGCACTTCCGCGACACCTTCGCCCGCAAACGGGCGTCGCTGCAGGGTGCGTCGCGGTTCGTGTTCCCGCTGCCGACTCTCGAGGTCCTCTGACCGACGCCATGCGCATCGGCCTTGCCCTGCGATGGTTCGCGGACGGCCAGCGCCTGGCCTGGCGCTCGCTGCGCGCCGGCACGCTCGGCCAGGCCGGCCTGCGCCCGGCGGTGGGTGCGTTCGTGCGGCCGCTGACCGCGCCGTCGCGCTACCCCGAGTACGCGCTGTGCCGCGAGCTGCTCGCCGGCGCGCTCGACCTCGACGATCCGGCGACCTGGCTCTACGACGTCAGCTCGCCGAAGCTGTTCTCGCTCCTGCTGGCGGCGCAGACTCGCGCCACCGTGGTCGCCACCGACATCTGGAAGCCGGCGATCGACGAGGCCCAGGCCCTGCGAGGCGGCCTGTCAGTGGACGCGGCGGCCCGGCTGCGCCTCGCGGTCGCCGACGGGCGCGAGGCGGCCGCGCCCGAGCTGCGTCCTCCCGGGCGGCTGTTCGATGGCGCGTTCTCGATGTCGGTGATTGAGCACGTCGAGCCCGATCCGGGCGGCGATCGCCTGGTGCTCGAACGCCTGGCCGAGGTGGTCCGGCCCGGCGGCTGCGTCGTGGTCTCGGTCCCGGTCGATGCCGCCGCGCGCTCCGAGTATCTGCCGACCGCGATGTACGGTCGCACCTCCAGCGACGAGCGGGGCGCGTTCTTCCAGCGGGTCTACGATCCGGACACGCTGCGCGCCCTCACCGACGCCGTCGCGCCGCGCTTGCGGCTCGACAGCTGCACGATCTGCGAGTGGCCGTCGCACCCGCTGATGCGGCTGCAGCCGCGCTTCCCGGTCGCGGTCGGCTTCGCCGGCGCCAGCTTCCCTTTCCTGTCGAGCCGCTTCACGATCAGCGCGCCCGCGCCGGCGATCCCGCGGGTGATCCGCGCCCCGGGCGACGCCATCCTCAAGCTCGTGGTACGAGAGGCGACGCCGTGACCGCCGCCCACTGGACAGGCAAGCGGGTCCTCGTGACCGGAGGCGCCGGCTTCTTCGGCAGCTTCCTGGTCGACGGGCTGCGCCGCCAGGGCGCCGAGGTGTTCGTGGCCCGCAGCCGCGACTACGACCTCGTCGATCGGGCGGCGTGCAAGCGGGTCATCGCCGACAGCCGGCCCGACGTGGTCTTCCACCTGGCGGCGCGGGTCGGCGGCATCGGCGCCAACCGCGACAACCCGGGCCTGTTCGTGTTCGAGAACGCGATGATGGGGCTGCAGCTGCTCGAGGAGTGCCGGCTGGCCGGCATCGCCAAGACCATCGTCGCCGGCACCATCTGCGCCTACCCCAAGTTCGCGCCGGTGCCATTCCGCGAGGACGATCTCTGGAACGGGTATCCGGAGGAGACCAACGCGCCGTACGGGGTCGCCAAGCGCCTGCTGCTGGTGCAGGCGCAGGCCTACCGCGAGCAGTACGGCCTGGCCAGCATCGTGCTGTTCCCGGTCAACCTCTACGGCCCGCGCGACAACTTCGAGCTGCGCACGTCGCACGTCATCCCGGCCATGATCCGCAAGTGTCTGGCCGCGCGCGACCACGGCCAGGACGAGGTCACGCTGTGGGGCGACGGCTCGCCGACCCGCGAGTTCCTCTACGTCGAGGACGCCGCCGAGGCCATGATGCTCGGCGCCGAGCTCTACGACTCGCCCGATCCGGTCAACCTCGGCAGCGGCGAGGAGATCTCGATCGCCGATCTGGCGCGGCTCATCGCCGAGGCCACCGGCTTCACCGGCCGCTTCGTGTGGGACACCTCGCAGCCCAACGGCCAGCCGCGCCGCCGCCTCGATGTGTCGCGGGCCCGCGAGCGGTTCGGCTTCGTGGCCCGGACCGCGCTCGCCGACGGCCTGCGGCAGACCGTGGCGTGGTACGCCGAGCACCGGCGGCAGGGACCCACGGAGGCATGAGGACGCGATGCGTAGCGACGGCAAGATCATCATGACGATCGACGGCACGCTGGCGACAACAGTCGGTTCCCTCCCGTTGGTCGCTCCGCCCCCGTTCGTCCTGAGCGAGCTCGGTTCATCACATCGTTGCGTCGGCAGTCATCGCGACAACCGCAGTCAAGCCGATCACTTCCACCATCCGGTCGCCCTGAGCGAGGACGCGAAGCGGCCGAGTCGAAGGGCGCATTCTGACGGAGTGCGTCCTTCGACTCGGCCTCGCTGGCGCTCGGCCATCGCTCAGGACGACCGGGTCTTGGATCATCTCGATCAGTCAGGGCGAACGGGAATTCGGCTACCGTTCTGCGTTCATCGGACGTGTTTGCCATGAAGAAGGCGCTCATCACCGGCATCACCGGCCAGGACGGCTCGTACCTGGCCGAGCTCCTGCTCGGCAAGGGCTACGAGGTTCATGGCGTCGTCCGCCGCTCGAGCTCGTTCAACACCGAGCGCCTCGAGCGCATCTACCAGGACCCGCACGTCCCCGACTACCGCCTGCGCCTGGTCTACGGCGATCTGGAGGACGGCAGCTCGCTGGCCAACCTGGTGACCAAGATCCGGCCCGACGAGATCTACAACCTGGCGGCGCAGAGCCACGTCCGGGTCAGCTTCGACGTCCCCGAGTACACGGTGTCGACGGTCGCGCTCGGCACGTTGCGCCTGCTCGAGGCCATGCGCGAGCTCGGCGGTGGTTGCCGCTTCTACCAGGCGTCGTCGAGCGAGATGTTCGGCAGCTCGCCGCCACCCCAGCACGAGGGCACGCCGTTCTCGCCGCGCAGCCCGTACGCGTGCGCCAAGGTGTTCGCCCACCAGCTGTGCCAGAACTACCGCGACGCCTACGGCCTGTTCATCGCCTGCGGGATCCTCTTCAACCACGAATCTGAACGGCGCGGCGTCCCGTTCGTGACCCGCAAGATCACGCGGGCCGCTGCGCGCATCAAGCACGGCCTCGACAAGCAGCTGTTCCTCGGCAACCTCGACGCCAAGCGCGACTGGGGCTTCGCCGGCGACTACGTCGAGGCGATGTGGATGATGCTGCAGCAGGAGCAGGCCGACGACTACGTCATCGCCACCGGCGAGTCGTACTCGGTGCGCGACGTGCTCGAGATCGCGTTCGGCACCCTCGGGCTCGACTGGCAGGCGTACGTCGAGCTCGACCCGCGCTACCTGCGGCCGACCGAGGTCGATCACCTGCGCGGCGACGCCAGCAAGGCGCGCGACCAGCTGGGCTGGACGCCCAAGGTCACCTTCCGCGAGCTCATCACCCGCATGGTCACCGCCGACGAGGAAGACGTCCGCGGCGCCCTGGCCGGCCGCGCGCCGCAGATGTGATGGCCGTGAGCGATGTGAGTGCCACCGCCGTGCCCCGCCTCCGCATCTCGCTGGTCACGCCGTCGTACAACCAGGCGGCCTACATCCGCCGCACCATCGACAGCGTCCTCGAGCAGACCGGCAACTTCGAGCTCGAGTACCGCGTGCTCGACGGCGGCAGCACCGACGGCACCGTCGAGATCCTCGAGAGCTACGGCGACCGCGTCGCCTGGACCAGCGCGCGCGACCACGGTCAGGTCGACGCCATCAACAAGGGTCTGCGCGCCGCCACTGGTGACGTGGTCGGCTGGCTCAACAGCGACGACGTGCTGCTGCCGGGCGCCCTGGCTCGCGTCGCCGCGGCCTTCGCCGCCAACCCTGGCGTCGAGTGGGTCCACGGCCGCTGCCGCATCATCGACGAGCACGACGCGCCGGTCCGGCGCTGGGTCAGCTTCTACAAGCACTACCGGGCCCGCAACCATTCGTTCTCGAACCTGCTGACCGAGAACTACATCAGCCAGATGACCGCCTTCTGGCGCCGCTCGGTCCACACCGAGATCGGCTACCTCGATCCGCAGTTCGATCTCGCCTTCGACTACGCCCTGTTCCTGAGCCTCGCCGACCGCGGCGCGCCGATCTACATCGACGAGGAGCTGGCCTGCTTCCGCTGGTACGAGACCAGCAAGAGCGGCGCGGGGTTCGGCAAGCAGGTCGATCAAGCCACGGCGATCGCCGCTCGTTACGGACACGCCGGCTCGTGGACCCGGGCGCGCATGCAGGCCAAGAAGCTGGCGATCGTGAGCATCTACCGGGCGATGGGGTTCGGGAGAGCCGTGCTCCTGAGGACGCGACCATGACCGAACCGGCGAGCCTCGACGTCTGCATCGCGTGCGACCGCCACGCGGCGACGCCGCTGTACGAGGTCAACGGCTTCGCCATCGTCGCGTGTGCGTGCGGCCTGGCGCGGACCGTGCTGCCGGCCGGCTTCGATCCGGCCTCGATCTACACCGATGCGTACTTCCAGGGCGGTCACCCCGACGGCTATGCCGACTACCTCGGCAGCGGCGACGAGTTGCGCCACGAGTTCCGGCGCATCCTCGCGGCGCTGACCCGCCACGTCGATCGCGGTCGTCTGGTCGAGCTCGGTTGTGCGTACGGCTTCTTCCTCGACGAGGCTCGCGTCGCGTTCGAGGTGTGCGGTGTCGAGATCTCGGATCACGCGCGGGCGGCGTGCGCCGACCGCGGCCACCTCGTCGTTCGCGACGCGACCCCGGAGTTTCTCGCTTCGCGCGGCCCCTTCGATGCGGCGGTGATGCTCGACGTGCTCGAACACATGCGCGACCCCGGCCAGACGCTCGATGACCTGCACGCCGCCATGCGGCCGGGTGCGCAGCTCGTGATCACGACCGGCGACTACGGATCGGTCCTGGCGCGGGCGATGGGCCGTCGCTGGCGCCTGATGACGCCGCCGCAGCACCTGTGGTTCTTCTCGACCCGCACGGTCCGGGCGCTGCTCGAGCGTCACGGCTTCCGGGTCCACACCGTCGAACATCCGTGGAAATTCGTGCCGCTGGCCCTGGTCGCCTACCAGGCGACTCGTTACCTCGGCGGTCAGGCCCTGGTGCGCCGCTTCGTGCCGCCGGGGCGGCTACCGATCAACCTGTACGACGCCATGCGCGTGATCGCCGAGCGTCGGTAGCGACCGCGTCGCGGGCTCAGTAGAGCTTGGGCGCCGCGTTGATGATCTGCAGCGCCTCCTCGGCGGAGAAGCCGACCAGCTGGGCGTAGTCGCGGATCGACCGCCATCGTGGCTGGGCGTACTCGGCCGAGCGGCGCAGCGCCTCGTCGCGATCGACCTGACCCTCACGGACCATGTTCGACAGCATGACGTCGTCCTCGGTGAAGCCGGCGATGGTCTGGTAGATGTAGTTGTAGAACGCCGCGGTGCCGTCGCCGATCCGCCAGGTCGTGGTGGTGTCGGTCTCGACCTCCCAGTCGTACTCGGCACGAATGGTCGAGACGATCTCGCGCTCGTTCCACGGCAGGTAGTGGAACAGGTAGAGGAAGTCGTCCTTGACCACGAAGGTCTGCCAGAAGGAGTTGAAGGTGTCGCGCAACGACTCGTTGAGGTACGCCGGGTTGCTCAGGTAGTTGCGCCCGAAGTAGCGCAGCATGCCGACCTTGTTGCGCAGCGACATGCCGGTGAGCGTGTTGCCGTGGTCGTCCTGCGCGACGCCCATGAACCCGGTCTTGTAGGGCGCGTCCTCGATCAGGTTGCCGGTGCAGAAGATGACCAGCTGGATGCCGGTCTCCTTGCGCAGCGCGCGGGCGTGCGAATAGAACTCCTTGTCGCCGGCCATGAACAGCGTGACCATGCCGAGCTCGGGCTTCTTGAGCCACGCCTCGACGTTCTTGCGCACGTATCGACGCTTGGCCGTGATGTCCGCTGACCGGACGATGTGCTCGACGCCCAGCTTGCCGCAGACCCGGGCCTGGTTGCGACGGGCGAGGTCGGTGACCATGCCCCAGTCGTAGGTGAAGGCGACCGGGTTCATCCCCAGCACCTTCTTGACGTAGTGCAGCCCGTACGACGAGTCGCGGCCGCCGCTGAGCGCCAGGATCACGTCGGGCGAACCATCCTTCGAGCGATATGGCTCGACCGCACGCAGCAGCGCCTCGGCGCCCCGGGGCTGGATCGTCTTCCAGGTGCGGCAGAAGTGACAGACGCCGGCGGCATCGAGGCCGACGAACGGATAGGTCTCGGGGAGGATGCAGCGCACGCAACGGCGCAGCCCGATCGGGGTCGCGGAGTGGTCGACGATCTCGAGTCGGGCGTGGCTGGGAAAGTCGCCGGGCGCCGCCGGCGGCGCTGCCGGGCCGCCGAGGTGGAAGCTGTGCCGGGTCAGATCGGCGAGCCGCACCACCATGCCGTCGCCGGCCGGGAGTTGCTCGATCGTGCCGGCCGGCACGGCGCCGTCGTCGAGCAGCCGCTGCAGGATGAAGCGCTCCGAGGCGAACACGATGACGCCAGCGCTCGGATCGCCGAGCTGGAACAGCGAGCCGGTGTTGGTCGCCAGCAGCACCGCGTCGCGATCGTCGAACATCATCGCGATCGAGGCCGAACCCTCGATCTCGGCGAAGGTCGCGCGCGTGGCCGCGACCAGGTCGCCGCTCTGATCGAGCTGGTGGCGAAGCAACGCGGCCAGCACCTCGGTGTCGACCTCGCCGCGGACCGCGAGCTCGGGGTGGCGGGCCATCAGCGCGCGATCGTTGACGACGATGCCGTTGTGCAGCGCGACCGCGCCGTGCGTGATCACCGGCTGGTTGTTGTCCTGGTTGGACTGGAAGCCGTTGGTCACCAGCCGCGAGTGGCCGGTGATCGCCAGCGCGCGCCGGTGGCCGTTGACCGCGGCCGCGGATGGGCCGAACGCGCCGTCGAGCAGGGCCTGCAGACGCGGGTTCTTGAGGAAGTCCGAGACCGAGCCACCCTGCTTGAGGACGTCGATGCGCCTCCCGTCATGGACCGCGAGCCCGACGGCTTCGCGGCCACGGGTCTCGGACGCGCGCAGGAGCGCGATGACGAGCGCCCGCCCGGCATCGCCGTCGAGACGAGCGTCAGGTGCGCACAGGATGCCGAAGATGCCGCACATGTCGAGGTCCGCGGCGCACCATACTAGAGGAAGGTCAGATCGTCATCGGACGTTCTGCCATCGGACGTCGCTTCCGTCACTTCACCCGCACGCTGGTGGTGACGAAGTACTTGATCCCCAGGTTCTCGCGCAGCGAGATCTGCTCGCGGCTGGTGCTCGGATCCATCGGCGACAGCGACTTCATGCGCTCGCGGGCCTCGGCGAGGCCGCGCAGGTCGACCAGCCGAAAGCGGTCGTCGCTGGCCAGCCGCAGCGTGATCCGACCGGCGACCGGCTCCGGGGTGCCGGCGCGGTCCTCGAACGCGACGCCGACCGCGGTGCGCGCGCTCTGCAGGGTCACCGGCGCCGCGGCGTCGCCGGCCATGGTCACCAGGCGGTGGCCGGCCGGATCGACCTGCAAGCTCCACTCGCCCTCGGGGCGTTGCCAGCCGCTGGGGTTGCCGGCGGCGCTCGATGACGACGCCACCTCCTTGATGAGCTTGCCGCCGCTGCCGGCTTGCACGGTGTACGCGGTCCATTTCACGGCCGGCGTGACCTCGACCCGCGGCGGCGTGGCCGGATCCGCCGACGGTGTGATGGTCACGGCGATCGACTCGTGGCGGCTGAGATCGCCACGCTGGGTCAGCCAGGCGGCGACCTGGTCGGCCGCGCGATCGAGCGCCGGATCGGAGACGCTGCTGCCGGCGCCGGCCGGGAGGTCGGCACCGTCGAGCACGTCGGCAGGGGCCAGGGTCTCGAACCCGACGCGGGTGAGCTGCACTGTCATCACGCGTTCGGTGCGCGGCGCGCTGTTGACGGCCGGCCCCGCGAACGCCCACGACGCGATGCCGGCGAGCGCGACGACGGTGGCCAGGATCATCAGCAGGCGGATCGTCTTGTACGCCTGATCGGTGGTCAGCTTCGGGAAGATGTTCTTGCGGACGATGTCGCGGAACAGCCAGAAGAACAGCGCCAGGGCGATGCCGCCGATCCCGGCCACGGCCCCGACGATCTTGAGTACCTGCGCGTCCATCGATCGCCGCCGATCCTATCACTGCGGGCAGCGCGGCGAGCCACGGTCGACTGGCGGATCGCTGGCGGTCTCGGTGGTGACGTCGCCGACCGCGGTCAGGCCGAGCTGTCGCAGCTGCGGGATCAGCGCGAAGCTGTCGGCGAACGGGCCGAACGAGCGGTCCGACGAGTAGCCGAAGGTGCCGCCGCTGCCGTCGGCGAGCTCGAAGCGGCCGCCGCTCGGCGCTGCCGCCAGCAGGAACCAGGTGTCCATCACGCGCGGACCGTCCATGGTCCCGACCCCGGTGGCGTGGACCAGCCAGCGTGGACCGCCGAGCTCGATGCGGGGCGTGATGCCGCACTCGCGCACGATGCGGAGCTGCTCGCCATGGTCATACTGCTGCGCGGTCCAGAACACGTCCTCGGCCAGCATCCCGCGCCCGAGCATCAGGTTGTACTCGTGGCCATCGAGCGTGCCGACCACCGTCTCGCCCGGCTGCGCCGTCGGATGGCGCTGCAGGCGCACCGCCGATAGCCGCGCGCACACCGCATCGAGCGCGTCCTCGCGCGTGGCCCACGGGCCGCCGTCGAGCGCGCGCTTCTCGACCGGGGCGTCGCTGGTGCCGCCCCAGATCTCCTCGCGCAGCGGCTGCGAGCGCTCGAACTCGGCGCGGGTGCCGACGTGCAGCCAGCCCTGCGGCGTGGTCCACGCAACCCAGTGCGGGTCGACACCGGGCGGCGCCGCTGGCGTCGTGCGCGCCGGCAAGCAGCGGGTCGGCGCCATGGGGGGCGTGCCGGATGCCGATGAGGCGCCCGCGCCGCCCCCACAACCGGCGACCGCGGCCAACCCGAGCAGCTCCACGGTGAGGCGTCGCACGCCGCGATCATAGTGCGATACCGTGGCCCATGTCCGATCGATCGCGGCGGGTCCTGACCATCCGGGCCATCGCGGCCGCCGCCGCCGCTGCGGCGTCATGTGGCGGCACCTCACCCGCGCCGCAGCCGATCGGCAACACCACGGTCACCGAGATCGGCGCCGCGTCCGATCCCGACCTGCCCGCCGGCGTCACCGACGGCGCGCTGTGGACCTGCGCCATCAACGGCTACGACCCGCAGCCGTGCAAGTTCCATCGCGAAGGCGACACCTGGTACCTGACCAAGCTGCTCGGCTCGCAGCGCTTCACCGGCGTGGCGACGTTCTCGGGCGCCGGCGGCAGCGCGATCCGGTTCGTCGGTCAGTACTTCTGCCCGTGGGGCGACTGCGACGCGGCCATGGAGCTCGCGTTCGCGCCCGCCGAGGCCGGTGGCTTCCAGGCCGAGTTCGGCGACGAGCCGATCCGCCTCGAGTGGAAGCCGGCCAACGCGGCCGAGTACGGCGGTGCTGGCTATGGCGGGCTCAGCGGGCGCGAGACGGAGTGACGGCGTAGCCGGCGTCGGCGCATGTCGACACTGTTCGCGCCGGTGGCATGGCGCCGATGCGCAGGCTGCGTGGAGAACGCCGCCTCCGATTCGAGAACCTGGACACGCATCGATGAGGTGCGGGTTCTCCACACCGCCCACAGGTCCCGGCGCTGGTCCGGAGAGCTTTTTTCGAAGAAGCCGAGCAGAAAGCCGAGCAGAACGCTTGACGACTTCGGACGCGCGGCGAGGCGTGGGGTCGAGAACCGCCATCGGATCCTCGACGAGAAGGCACAGGCCGGCGCAGGCGCGACGATGACGGTCGTGTGGTCGCCGCGCGATTCCGGAGGCGTGATCGTCGCGCCACGAGCCGTACGTGAGGTCGAAAATGTCCGTGGTAGAGGTGGACCCTCGAAGGAGGGGCGCGATGCTGGATGATCGGGGCGACGACAGGAATCAGGCGGAGGTGGCGACGGCGATCGGGCGCGGCGGTGGCGATGCCCACGTGGGCACCGAACCGGGATGGCAGGAGATCGACCGCGCGCTGCGGCGGGTGGCGGTACGCCGCGGCGGGCTCGACGCCGAGGAGCTCGCGTGGCTGGCCCGCGCCGAGCGCGCCGAGGTCCATCGCCACGTCGGCAGTGTCTCGATGCTGGCCTACGTCGAGCGCGTACTCGGATACGGCCCGCGAGTCGCGAAGGAACGGCTGCGCGTCGCGCGGGTGCTCGCGACGCTGCCGGCGTTGACCGGCGAGCTCCGTGCAGGTGGCCTGTCGTACTCTGCGGTGCGCGAGCTCAGCCGCGTGGCGACGCCGGCGACAGAGGCGGCGTGGATCGAGGCCGCGCGCGGCCGGGTGCTGCGCGAGATCGAGGCCCAGGTCGCCGGGCGATCTCCGGGCGATCGCCCCGAAGATCCAGGCGACCCGGACCTGACGCCACGCACGATCACTCTCGAGCTGTTGCCAGCCACGCTGGCGCTGTTCCGGGAAGCGATGCGTCTGCTCGAAGATGAGGTCGGACACCCGCTCACCGACGATGCGCTGATCGCGGCGATGTGCAGCTCGGTCCTCGATGCGCCGTGCCCACGTGGGCACGACCGCGCCGCGCCGGGCGACGCCAGCCTCGATGCCAGCGCGCCCGCCGACGAGGCGACGACGCGGGCGCCGTACCAGATCGGGCTCACTGTCTGCGCGCGCTGCGATCGCGCCTGGCACGATGCGGCCGGCCGCGCCGTCGACGTCCCGCCCGCCACGCTCGCGCAGGCCCGCTGCCACGCCGACCACCTCGGTCACCTCGACGCGGCGGTGCCGGCCCGCGTGGTCCAGGACATCCCGCCGGCGGTCCAGCGCCTGGTCAAGCGTCGCGATCGGGGATGCTGCACCGTGCCTGGCTGCCGCTCGACCCGCTTCCTCCAGCTCCACCACGTTCACGCCTGCGCCGACGGCGGCGGCCACGAGCCCTCCAATATCACCTGCCTGTGTTTCGCTCACCACCGTTTGGTCCACGAGGGTCGGCTCGCGATCACCGGAGCCGCGCCCGGCCGCCTCGTGTACACGAGCCGCGATCTGCTGATCGTCACCGCCGCCGGAGCCGGTGAGATGCTGTAGAGCGCCTGCACGCGTGATCGCCGACCGTGACGCGCTCGTGGCTGTGACAGGTTGACATATGGGTAAGCGCCGCCAGAGGAGCCCCCTACAGGTGGCGGTCATGAGCGAGCTCGCGCTCGCGGAGATGTGATGAATCCTGAGCGCGACGTCGAAGAGCCTGGTTGGCAACATCGCTACCGGTGAGCATTCGCGGCGCAGGCTCGCCGCGTGAACACGTGGGGGCGGCCGTGATCGACCGAGCCGTCGTCGTTCACGGTCACCAGCTCGGGGCCGGGCTCGAGACGTCCGGTGAAGTGATCGGGGTGGTAGACGGACGACGTCTCGATGCCGCACGCCAGCGCGGTGCGCTCCGGGTCGCGGCCCTGCAGGTCGAGGTCGGCGCCACGCAGCGTGCCGGAGGCGCCCTGGACCACGCGGCTCACCGCCGGCGAGCCGTCGGGGCAGATCGGCGGCGCATCGTCGGCCTCGTCGCCGTCCCAGGTGCGCACGGCGATCTGGCCGCGCAGCTCGGTGAAGCCGACCCGTTCGAGCTCGAACGTGACCTCGTCCCACTTGCCGGCGTCCTCGCGCCACACCAGCGCGGTCCACACGCCGGCGACCGGATCGGCGCAGGCCGCGGGCTCCGGAGCCGCGGGTTCGGCGCCCGGCAGGTTCTGGATCGGCGCTGGCGCCACGGGCGTTGCCGCACCGCGGCACGCGGCGAGGAGGGAGGCGCACAGGACGACCGCGTAGCTCCGCATCGACGCCGTCCTTGGTAACACGCGCAACCAGTCGCCGGCTGCTCGACCAGCCACCCGGGGCTAACCCGGCGTCGCGACTGGTGCCGCCGCCGGCACAGCGGTTGCTGTTCCTGGTGCCATGCGCACCCTCCGCTGCTCCGCCGCGTTCGCCGCCGGTCTCGCGCTGTCCCTCGTCGCCGCCGCCGGCTGTGACGATGGCCTCGGCTTCGATGCCGAGGATCCCGAGGACAGCGTGTTCGTGGACGACGGCAAGGCCGACGACTTCTTCAGCCTGTCGGCGCAGGAGTACCTGCTCGAGGGCAAGAGCACGGTTGCGCTCGAGGCCGGCATGGCGAGCCGGCCGGCCGCCGAGCGGCTGGCCGCCGCCACCAAGCTGGTCGGCTTCAAGCAGATCGCGATCGCCTGGTTCGTCACCCAGTACCTGGTCGACAAGGAGCACGACGATCCCAACGCCAGCTTCGGTGGCTTCGGCGGCATGGCCAAGGCCGGCGCCTACGAGGATCTGGCGATCGTCGAGCGCGCCGACAAGATCACCTACGACTTCACGTTCCGCCAGATCGCCGCCGGTGGCCGCAACCTCATCTCCAAGCTGCCGACCCGCGCCGGCGTCAGCAACAAGATCGTGTTCGACCTCGAGATCGGCAAGCCGAGCAACACCGCGATGGCCCAGCTCGAGACCAACGGCGAGTGGTACCGCGACGCGCCGTGGACGGCCTGGAACCCGGCCGCGGTGCCCGCCGATCAGAAGGAGAAGATCACGTTCTCGATCGCCCGCGAGCGCGCCTCGACCGACGGCTTCTTCGACCTGGCCCGCCTCACCGCCGACGGCAAGCTCGACATGGACGTCTACTTCGGCTGGGACTACCACTCCGAATACCACCTCAAGCACTCGAAGCAGTTCTTCACCTGGCTCAAGGAGCAGGGCTTCCGCACCCCGGTGGCGAGCTGGGACAAGCTCACCCACACCTCGGGTGCCTTCACGCGTACCGTGAAGGCCGACGGCAAGTCGGTGGCCGTCGAGATCCGGGTCTTCTTCGGCAAGCCCGGGACCCCGACCGATCCCGACACCGACGCCGGCGGTCGCGTCCTCGAGGGCCTGGCCATGGGCTCGCTGGCCACCCGCGACGTCATCATCTACTCCGGCCACTCGGGCCCGTTCTACGGCTTCGCGCTCGCCAACTGGAAGAAGACCGACGAAGGCGATCTCGACGACGCCGACATCCGCGTCGCCCCGATGCCGGCCGATCGCTACCAGGTCGTGCTCGCCGAGGGCTGCGACACCTACCAGATCGGCATGGCGTTCAAGGACAACCCCAGCAAGGCCGGCAAGAACGTCGACGTCATCACCACGACCTCGTTCTCCGATGCCTCGTCGCCGATCGCGGTCGAGAACATGGTGTCGGCGCTCCTGGCCCGTGACAGCCTGCAGCGGCTGCGGCCGCAGCCGGTGTCGACGCTGCTCACCAAGCTCGACTCGGCGTCGTGGAGCTTCACGTCGATGTACGGCATGCACGGCATCGACGACAACCCCACCGCGGTGCCGTGGGCGCGGACCGCGAACTTCGGCAAGACCTGTTCGGCCAACGCCGACTGCGGCGGTCCGGGCAACCTGTGCGTGTCGTCGGGCACCGCGGGCAAGAAGTGCACCGCGGCGTGCGTCGCCGACGCCGGCTGCGGCACCGGCTACACCTGCAAGCTGGTGGCGAGCTCGTCGAGCAGCACGATCTACGGCCGGGCCTGCAAGCGCTGACCGCGACGGCGCCGACCAGGCGCCTGGCCAGATCGTGTGGTCCGTCGCGGACCGGGCTCGCGACACCGTCGAGGTGGGCGGCACGTATGCCGTGTTCGCCGGCCCGGCCTTCGGCGGTGACGGCGCGGCGACCGTGACCTGCACGGTCCGGTAGTCGAGTCGCTCAGGTCGTGGGGCGCTGGAGCTGCGCGGCGGCGCGGCGCAAGGTGTCGTCGCGCTTGCAGAACGCGAACCGCAGCCACGGCAGCGGTCCCGGCGGCCGGGCGTAGAACGCCGACGGCGGGATGGCGGCGATCCCACGGGTCTCGATCAGGTGGCGCCCCATCGCCACGTCGGACCGGCCGGGCGCGAGGCGCTCGAAGCTGGCCATCAGGAAGTACGTGCCGCGCACCGCCGGCACGTCGAAGCCGGCCTGCACCAGCGCCGCGCGCAGCAGATCGCGCTTGGCCTGGTAGCTGGTGCGCAGCTCGGTCAGGTAGCCGTCCATCCACGACTCGTCCTCGAGGACCTCGGCGACCGCGGTCTGCAGGAACGGCGTGGTCGAGAACACCGTGCCCTGATGGACCAACCGCACGGCGGAGCTCAGCTCGCGGGCAGCCGTGGCCCAGCCGATCTTGAGGCCGGTGAAGCCGAACGTCTTGGCCGCCGAGCTGATGCGCACCACCAGATGGCGAACCTCGTCGAAGCTGCTCAGCGACACGTGACGGGCGCCGTCGTGGACCAGGGCCTCGTAGACCTCGTCGCACATCGCGACCGCATCGGCGGCGCGCACGACGGCGGCGATGCGCGCCAGCTCGTCCTCGGTGAAGACCTTGCCGGTCGGGTTGTGCGGCGAGTTGAGGATCAGCAACCGGAAGCCGGCCGCCAGGGCGGCGTCGAGCTGGTCCCAGTCGATGGCCCAGCCGCCGGCGGCCTGACCGGGCTCGGTGTCGGGCGCGTGCAGGCGCACCGGCACCAGCACGCCACCGGCCTGAGCGATGGCCTGGGCGTAGCTGTCGTAGAGCGGTTCGAACACGACCACCCGATCGCCGGGGTTCACGAACGCGTTGACGGTGGCGTAGATCGCCTCGGTGGCGCCGGTGGTGATCGTGACCTCGGTGGTCGGATCGCGCTCGACGCCGGTGCTGGCGGCGACCGCGCGCGCCACCGCGCGGCGCAGGCGTCCCTCACCGTTGCCGGGCGCGTACTGGTGGTGCGAGCTGCCGACGTGAGCCTCGATCGCGCGCAACAGCCGGTCGGGGCCCAGGAAGTCGGGAAACCCTTGCGCCAGGTTGACGGCGCCGTGGGCGCGCGCCAGCTCGGTCATCTCGGTGAAGATGCTGGTGCCGAAGCCCGCCCAGCGAGTGGCCAGCCGTGAGTCAGTCACGGCGGCAGCGTCGCCTCGACCGGATCCGGCGTCAATGGCGCCCGGCCTCGCCGTCGCGGCGTCGATCGGCGTACGTTCTCCAGATGCGCCCAGGTCTCGGCCTCGCCATCGTGATCGTCGTCGGCAGTTGTTCCTCGAAGCAGGCGCCGTGCCCGGCCGCGCCGGTCCCGCCGGCGGCGGTCGCCGTCGACGAGCCGCCGCCCGCCGCGCCGCCCGCACCGCCGGCGCCCGGCCGCAGGTGCTGGGCCAGCGGGCGCCCGACGCCGCCGGTGGCCGCCAAGGACGAGGCCCCGTACTGCGCGCCCTTCGACATGCGCATCCTGGCCCGGGTCGAGGCGCGGGTGAAGAAGGAGTTCGTCGTTCGCGAGCAGCCGAGCAAGTTGATCATCGACTTCGGCTGCGACGCCGCCTACGGCGACGCGAAGGACGTCTTCTTCGAGGACGGCTCGGGACACGGCGGCTCGTTGCGGCTGGTGCGCTTTCGGGTCGAGCCCGATCACGTCGACGTGCGCGCGGTCGGATCGTCGCACTATCACGGCGCCGGTCTGGAGGTCGTGGCCGGGTCGGTCGATCGCAAGACGTTTGACGCCCTGCTCGGCGAGGCGCGGGTCGCGATGCTGGCTCGGCCTCACCTGGTGCGGCTCGTCGATCCGACCGGCGGCCTGGGCACGATGGGCATGTCGGGGTCGTCGAACGACTTCCACCTGCGGCTCACCATCGTCGACGAGGAAGGCCGCGCCACCGATCGCCACTTCACGGGTTACGACGGCAGCGAGGAGCAGGAGACCATCCTGCCGATGCGCTTCGCGACCGCGCCGATCGTGAAGCTGCTCGACGCGACCAAGCTCACGCCGGCTCCGATCACGGCCGCCGACCGCAGCTTCTTCACGGCGCGCCTGATCGCGACCATGGCCGGCGATCCGTTCTGGTGGGTCACGGAACGCTATGTCGCCAACGCCGCGCAGCTCGGCACCTTCGACGCCGTGCCGGCGTTGGTCGCGCTCTTGCGGGCGCCGACCGGCGCCTCCGAGGACCGCACCCGCGAGGCCGCGCTCGACGCCATCGCCGCGATCACCGGGTGGGACCCGTGGCTCGACGACGCCGGCGCCCGCCGTCCGGTCGCGGCCGCCACCGCCGCCGCGCTCGCGGAGTGCGTGCTGCCGTGAGCCGCCTCGCGCCCGTGATGGTGGCGGTGACGGCCGCCGGCTTGGTCGCCGGCGCCTGCGCCAAGGACCGCGACCCGGGCCCGGCGGCGGCGGCGAACGCCGATTGCGACCGGCTCGGCGAGCGGTCATCGATGCAGGTGATGGCGATGATGCCGCCCGGGACCTTCGAGCGGGGAGTCAACCGCGCCGAGGAGCCGCGCACCGAGCAGCTGGCGATGGCGGAGCAGGTCGGTCGCGTGATCGCCGCCCGTTGCAAGGCCGACCGCTGGAGCGCCACCACCGTGGCCTGCGCCCTCACCGCCCCGGATCCGGCCAAGGCGTGTTTCGGAAAGCTGACCGTGGATCAGCTCCAGAAGCTGCAGTTTGGCGTTCAGGCGAGCTTCGCCACCGGCGCCGGCTCCATGACGCGCTGACCCGAGCGCGTGAAGCCACCGTCGGGGCATCTTCGTCATGACGCATGTCGAATGTCGACGAAATCCGTCCTTCGACACGGACCTCGCTTGCGCTCGGTCCGGCTCAGGACGACCGGTGGCGGGCAGCGCAAGCGATCGAGCTCGCAGCGGTCCCAGACGGATTGGCGCTCGAACTCCGTCGCTGCAAACCGCGGTGGTAGTGCGGGCACGGAGGCGTGGTGGGGCCGCCCGCCCGAGTGACGGCCCACGGGGGACGGCGCGACGTCCGCAGCTCCACGGGAGGGCAGCCCGGGTAGATCGATCCGCGAGCTCCGCGGTGGCAGTGCGCGGCGCGGTCTTCCCAAGCGAGGACCCGGCGCGCAGGCCCACGTGGGTCGTCGCGATGGGCAGGCCCCACCGCGCCGGCGGCGCACGGCACGGCGGGGCGGGAGCATCACCGGATCCCGCTCCGCGCCGGGGCGTCGCCAGGCCCCGAGTCAGCGGATCCGGAAGCCGCGCGCCGGGGTTCGGCGCTGCAGCCAGTTGGTCGCCGGGTACGCGCTGGTCGCCGAGACCAGGTGCAGCGTGTAGGCGTGGCGCGAGGCCGGCGAGCGGTTGGGGTGGCTCAGGTGCGGCACCAGCCCGTCGAGCACGATCAGGTCGCCGCGGTTCACCTCGAGGGGCACCAGGCCGGCATCGCCCCACGGTCGAGCATCGAGCACGTCGAGACGCGTCGTCCGTCCGTCGCGCACGAAGCGCGATCGCAGCCCGTCGCGATGGCCGCCGGGCAGCGCCCACAGACAGCCGTTGTCGGTGCGGGCGTCCTCGAGCGCGAACCACAGGCCGACCATGGCCTCGGGTTCGGTGTGCAGGTAGGTGGCATCCTGGTGGCAGCCGACCTCGCCGCCGATGAAGGGCTGCTTGAAGATGTACATCGACTGCATCAGCAGCGGGTCCTCGACGCCCAGCGCGGCGGTCAGCGCCTCGAGCTCCGGCGTGCGCGAGAAGCGGTCGAAGGTCGGATCCAGATCGTGGAGGGCGTGGCCGATCTTGTTGATCGAGCGCGCCTTGGCCCCGCGCAGGCCACCGTCGTCGTCGAGCGCGCCGTCCTCGAAGAAGAAGCGGATCTGGTCACCGGAGTCGAGGAAGTAGTCGTCGGTCTTGCGGGCCTGGTCGTCGGTCGTGAACACCGTCGGGCGGGCCGGCGGATCGAAGCCGGCCACCAGCTCCTCGGCGCGGGCCCGCAGCGCGTCGCAGGCGGCGCCCTCGACGAAGCCGTCGAGCACCAGGAAGCCGTCGCGGCGGAAGCGTTCGAGCTGGTCAGCGCGGAGCATGGGCTCATCCTGCCGGTTTCGCGGCCCCGGCGGCCAGCACGCGCGGCATCAGTCTCCGGGCCACCGCCAGCCCGATCAGGCGCTCGCCGGGCGCCAGCGAATGCGAGAGGCCGTTGAGCAGGATGAAGGCGCGCCCGATGATCGCGAAGTCGCTCGGGATGCCCTTCATCGACGCGGCTCGCAGCGCGTCGAGGGCGTGGCGGGCGCGATCGTTGTCACCCATCAGGGCGCGGACCAGATCGCGGAACGCGTCCGGATCGCCGGTGGCCTCGAAGCCGATCGATCGGGCCGCCGCGATCGCGCCGTCGACGTCGCCGCGCATGCCCTTGACGATCATCGCGGCGGCGCCGTCGCCGAAGCCGGGCGGCAGCTCCTTGGCGAGGCCGAAATCGAGCATGACGATGGTGCGGCCATCGGGAGCGACCAGGAGGTTGCCGGGGTGGGGATCGCCGTGGAAGAAGCCGTGCTCGAAGATCATGGTGGCGTAGAGCTCGGCCACCGCCTGCGCGACGCGGCGCAGATCGACACCGGCCGCGCGCAAGGTGTCGAGGTCGGTGAGCGCCGTGCCCTCGACCCACTCGAGCACCAGCAGCTGGTCACTCGACAGCTCGCGATACACCCGCGGCACGCGCACCCCGGGGTGGTCGGCGAACGCCGCCCGCACCCGCTCGGTCGAGACCGCTTCACGTTCGAACTCGAGCTCCAGGCCCACCTGGGTGGCCAGCTCGTCGGCGAGCGGCCGCAGGTCGACCCGCGCCAGCCAGCGCACCGCGCGTACCGCCCGCCGCAACGAGCCGAGATCGATCGGGAACAACCGCCGCGCTTCCGGGTACTGGATCTTGAGCACCACCTGCTCGCCGCCCCGCAGGCGGGCGCGGTGGACCTGCGCCAGCGACGCCGCCGCGATCGCTTGCTCGTCGACGTCGTCGAACACCTCGCCGATCGGCCGACCCAGCTCGCGCTCGACATGATCGCGCAGCGTCGAGAAGGGCCGCGGCGGCACGCGGTCGTGCAGCCCGCGCAGCGGATCGATCAGCGCCGCCGGCATGACGTCGGCGCGCGCGCCGAGCACCTGGCCGAGCTTGACGAACGCGCCGCCCATCCCGGTCGCCAGGCGATGGATGGCGCGCCCGGTCTTGCCGTGGGCGCGCGCCCACGACCGCGCGGTCGGACGCAGCCCGGGAAGCCACCGCCGCGCGCGCAACCACAGGTAGCGCAGCACCGCAGCGAGCACGGTGAGCCCGGCGCGGACGAACCGGTAGGCGCGGTTGTTGCGGAGCATCGCTGGGTTCGATGCGGAGGCGACCCGCGATCGCTGCGCAGGATAGCCTGCCGAGCGTGCGGCGAGGCGTCGCACGTGGGACGATGCGCGCGTGACGGCGCCCCTCATCATCCTCGGTTGCGGTTACGTTGGTTCCCGGCTGGCGCGGGCCGGGCTCGCGGCCGGCCGGACGGTCCGCGTCTGTGCTCGCTCGACCGGACGCCTGGCGCCGCTCGGCGAGCTCGGCGCCCAGATCAAGTACCTCGACGCCGCCATGGTCAAGCAGCTCGGTCCGGTGATGGCCAGCATGCACGGCGCCACGGTCGTGTACTCGATCCCACCGGTCGGCTCGTTGCCGCCTGGCCACGCGGTGCGTGCCGCGCTCCAGGGGGCGGCCGGCGGCGGCGTCGGATGCTTCATCCACTTCAGCTCGGCCGGCCTCTACGGCGACCACCCCGACGACGAGACCTGGGTCGACGAGGACACCGCCACCGCCCTCGACGATCCGCCGATGGCTGGCGTCTTGACCGACGAGGCGGCGATCGACGGCTCCACCTTCGACCAGCTGCGCACGGTGATCCTGCGCCTGGCACCGGTCTACGGACCCGGCCGCGGCGTGCGCTCGCGGCTGCGCGCCGGCAGCTACAAGATCCTCGACGAGGGTCAGCACGTGACCTCGCGCATCCACGTCGACGACGTGGTGGGCGCGGTGTTCGCCGCCGAGGAGCGCGCCGTCACCGGCTCGCGGTTCCTGGTCGCCGACGACGAGCCGACGACCCAGGGCGCCTACGCGGCGTGGCTGTGCGAGCGCCTGGGCATCGGGTTGCCGCCGTCGCGCCCGATCCTGGCCGCCGGTGCGGCGCGGGTCGCGCACCGCAATCGCCGGGTCCGCAACACGCGCCTGAAGCAGGCGCTCGGCCTCGAGCTGCGCTACCCGTCGTTCCGCGACGGTGAGGCGGCGATCGAAGCCGAGGAGGCCGCCGGGTAACTGGATCGAGATGTGCCGCGGTTCACACCCGCCGATACCGACCGTCGTGCATCGGCGACCAGGTCGCGCCGTCCGGCGAGCGCTCGATCGTGAACGAGAACGTGCCGTCGGCCCACGTGTACGTGAAGCGGGTGTGGCCCATCGGGCTCGCCTCCTCGTAGGTGTAGCGATCGCCGTCGAGCTGGGCGCGGATGCCGGCGCTCGGCAGGATGCCGATGTTGTCGAACCAGTAGGCGAGGAACGTGCCCTGGCGGCCATCCCAGCCGTGGACGCCGTGGCCGCGATAGGCGACCTTGCCGTCGCGCTCCTCCTCGTAGTCGACGAGGAGGACGAAGCCGTCGACGCCGGCGCGCACCGTCCAGGTCCCGAACGCCGGGCCGCCCACCGGATCCCACTCCGACGGGTGCAGCGTCTCTTCGCCGCGCCAGGTGCCGGCGAACAGCTCGGTCAAGCGCGCCATCTCCTGCGACACCTTCGGCATCTGCATGTCCATGCGTCACCTCCACGCCGGTGATCGCCCGAACCGGCATCCGCCGTCAACCGCGCGCATGCCCGCGCCGACACTCGCTTCTGGCTGCGCGCCGCGGCCAAAACTTGCCCGCTCGATCTCGCGGGTGTTTGGTTGCAGCAGGGGAACCCATGCAGCTGCGCACACCCACGGCGACCTGGACCGGCTCGGCAGCAGCCGCTTCGTCGTATGCATCGAGCGCGCGGGCGCGGGTCGTGGCCCGCGGATGCGCGGACACGCGGTCCGAGCTCCTCGGGCAGCGGCTCGGTCCCTATCAGCTCCTCGCGCTGCTCGGCGAAGGCGGCATGGCGCGCGTGTTCCTCGCCGAGCACACGATGATGGGCCGGCTGGTCGCCATCAAGCAGCTGGCACCGGCGCTGGCCAACATCCCCGAGGCTCACGCCCTGTTCGTGCGCGAGGCCCGCATCGCGGCCTCGATCCGCCATCCCAACCTCATCGACGTCTACGACTTCGGCACCGACAGCCTCGGTCGGCCGTACTACGTGATGGAGCTGGCCGCCGGCGAGACCCTGGCCCGCCGCCTGGTGCGCGGGCCGCTGCTCATGGCCCAGTGCTTCGACATCTCGATCGTCCTCGCCGACGCGGTCGCCACCATCCACGACGCCGGTTACGTGCACCGCGACATCAAGGCCGAGAACGTGATGCTGGTCCGCGACGGTCGCCGCCTGGTGCCGAAGCTGATCGACTTCGGCATCGCTCGCCGGCTGACGCCCGACCCCGACGAGCCCGAGGCGCGGTCCGAGGGCGTGGTCGGCACGCTGCGCACCATGGCTCCCGAGCAGATCACCCTCGATCGGATCGACCAGCGCACCGATGTCTGGGCGCTCGGCGTGTTGCTCTACGAGATGATCACCGCCCGCCTGCCGTTCGACGAGGGCACCTCGTCGCGCGACGAGATGCTGGCCATCGTCACCGAGCCGGCGCGGCCGCTACCCGAGTACATCGCCGCCGATCTGCGCGCCATCGTCGACGCCTGCCTCGACAAGGACCCGGCGGGGCGCCCGGCCTCCGCCGACGACCTCGGCGAGCAGCTGCGCGCGGCGCAGGACGCCTACCTCGCCCGCCGCGGCTTCGTCGAGCGCGCCGCCTGATCCGCGGCCGACCTGACCATCACCACAGCTTCTTGTCGCCGAGCGTTGACGACTCGGGATTGCCGCGCACCGCCCGCACCTTGGCGATGCCGTCGGCGCCCAGCTCCACCGAGACCGCGAGCTCGGTGCGGATCGGCAAGCCCTTGGTGAGCAGGTCGGCGACGTCCTTCATGTCCTCGTCCTCGGCGACGCCGAGGCGATCGCGGAGGTAGGTGTACGAGGTCAGGACGTCGAGCGGGCAGGTGGTGGCGACGTCGGCGGCGCCGCGCACGCACACCACCAGCGACTCGTGGTTCTCGGTCTCGAACTCGTCGACTCCCATGTCGGTGTCGGAGCGCGACTTGCTGGCGGCGAAGCGCACCACCTGCTTGCCGCCCAGGGTCTCCTCCTTGGTCTCGGTCAGCGACCACTCCTCGCTGATGCCCATCATGCCGGGGTTGTAGACGTAGCCGAGGTGGGCCACCACCGCCCACCCGGCCGCCTGCCGCGCGACCAGCACCATCTCCTGCTCGCTGGCCGTGGTGGCGACGAAGGTCGCGATCTGGAAGTCGGGCGCGCCGGCCGGCGCCAGCGTGCACGCGGCCGCGTCCGGCTCATCGCGTTCGACGCTGGCGTCGAGGCAGGCGCACAGCGCGGCCTCGGTTGCCGGCGTGGTGCATGGCAGCGCGGCGGCGACGGCGGCGCCGTCCTTGCCCAGCTTGGCGAGCCGATCCTCGACGATCTTGTTGGGCCGCAAGGCCAGCGACTGGCGGTACAGGACCGCCGCCTCCGCGATCTTGCTGCCGGCCTCCTCGACGCGGCCGAGGTTGTAGAGCGAGGCGGCCTTGATCTTCGGATCGGTGGCGGCCAGCACGCTGGCGCGTCCGGCCTTGCGGGCGCGGTCGTGGTCACCGGCCGAGAACGCCGCCCACGACAGCTCGCCGAGCGCACGATCGTCGCCGGGGATCGCGACCAGCGCGGCCTCGAACTCGGTGGTGGCGTCGCTCCAGCGGGTCGCCTTGGCCGCCTTGCGGCCGGCCGACAGCCGCTGCTTGTACTCGGCGCGCACCGCCTTGGTGATCGGCGCCGGCTTGGCCCGCGGCGGCGCCGCGGCGTCGGGGGTGGCAGCTGCGGCCGCGGCGTCGGCGAGCGCTGCGACCGGCGGAGCGGCGCTACCGCCGGCGGGCTCCTTCTTGCTCCCGCACGCGGCGGCGACGACGACGGCGACCAGGACCGGGGCGGCGAGACCAGATATCCTCATTTACATCAGGTATCACGGCACCAGACGGCGAATCATCACGCGCCGGCCGGGAACATCAGCGCCCGCATGTCGTCCTCGAGCGTGGCGCGGACGTGGGCGATGGTCTTGCCGCGCAGGCGCTCCTTGGTGGCCCGATACGGGGCCCGACCGAGGGCGCCGAGGCGGGTGGCCTCGGCCAGCGCGCGCGCCATCACCTCGGCGGGCGGGGCGACCTCGTCGACGTAGCCGGCGGCGGCCGCCTCGTCGGGGGAATGGATGTGGGCCAGCAGGGTCGCCCGCGTCAGCGCCGTCGGCAGCAAGCGGTCGCGCGCCAGCTCCATCGCCAGCACCGGCACCGGCATGCCGATCGCGACCTCGTTGAGGCCGATGCGGTACGGCCCGGCGGCCGCGATGCGGACGTCCCCGGTCAGGACCACCAGTGCACCGCCGGCGAGCGCGTGCCCGGTGCACGCGATCACCAGCGCGATGGGCGTGCCATACAGGCGCATCAACAGATCCGAGCCGCGCTGCAAGAGCGCCTTGGCGTTGTCGGGTCCGCTCATCATCACGCGGAGATCGAACCCGGCGCAGAACCGCTCGGGCCGCCCGGCGAGCACCATCGCGCTGGCCTCGCCCTCGGCGCGCGCCAGCGCGGCGAGCAGCGCGTCGATCATGCGATCGGACAGCGCGTTGGCCTTGCCGTCGTCCATCTCGACGATGGCGGTCTTCCCCTCGAGTCGATAGTTGACCAGCTCGCTCATGCGACCAGGCTAGCGCACTGGACAGGCAACGCGCCACGGTGGCCGCTTGGTCTTGGCCCACGCCGGCGGCGCGATCTCGATCGCCGTCGCGGCCGGGGTCACCACCAGCGCATCATGGCCGCGAGTGTACGCGGTCGCCGGCCGCGGCTGGTCGAGCCGGGGCACCGCCCGGCGCCGGCCTGCAGCCGACTGCATTCGCGTGCTGGCACGAGCGCCTGTCACCGGGATCGGCGGCGCGACCGCGGTGACAGGGACGAGCAACGTCGCGCAGTTGCCGGTCGGTTCGGCGGGCACACCGGTTGCTGTTGCACGAGTCGATGAGCTACCTGTTTCGTCATGAAGCCGAGTTGTCCTCGGAGGCCGAGGCGGGCGGGGTCGCGGCCGGGAAGCGCACGCTGACCCAGAACATCCCGCGCGGGCGCGGAGCGCCGAAGGCGACCGCCCCCGTGACGGCCAGCCGGTCGCCGCCGGCGCCCGGGGGCGTGGCGCCCGGAGATGACCCGTTTGGAGTTCATCTGTGTGGCGAGCCACCCGGGTCCATCGACCGCCAGCGCTTCGACGACTAGCTCGCCGGATCAGCCGCCGAAGCTGTCGTCCTCGAAGCGCACCACGCCGGCGTTGGTGTCGATCACATCCATCGACGCGCGGGTCATGAGCACGGTGGTGCCGTCGTGCACCTCCTTGATCTCGGCATCCGCGATCTTGTGGCCGCCCGGCGTCACCACGACCGCCTTGCGGTAGAGGTGAACGTCGCGGCCGCGGCCCTCAGGATTGATCACAACGTGGCGCGCTGTGATCGCCGCCAACTGATCGCGATGCTTCAACAACCGGCCGTCCTGAGCGAGGCCGAGCTTCAGCGAGGCCGAGTCGAAGGACGCATTCCGCCGAAATGTGCCCTTCGACTCGGCCGCTGCGCGGCCTCGCTCAGGG